>NZ_JBMKHA010000012.1:0-148799 GCF_049238365.1 Enterobacter cloacae complex sp. IR53030 | reverse complement strand
GTGCAACGCGGCTTTCGCTCACCGTTGCGAGGTGGCGTATATTACGCTTTCCTCTTTCAGAGTCAACCCGTGATTTCAGGATTTTTTCTCTTCAACCGACCGGGTTGTCTGTGACGTGATTCACATCTGCCGTGTCGATGGAGGCGCATTATAGGGAGCTGCCGAGGAATGACAAGTGGAAATATGCATTTTTATTTCGACCGCTCACCTTTTCACCAGAACGGCTATTTTTGGTGCTTTTTAATCTCTTTTGGCAGATCGGCCAGGCTATTAATCACCCAATCCGCGGCATTTTCAGCTTCTGGCGTAACAGGCTTACCCGTGCGCACTAATATTTTGGTCCCCACACCTGCAGCTGCAGCTGCCTGCATATCTTCCAGTTTATCGCCCACCATATAAGAAGCGGCCATATCGATGTGCAGAAACTCTTGCGCGGAGATAAACATTCCCGGATGCGGTTTACGGCAATCACAGGTCTGGCGATACGCTTCTACGGTTCCCTGAGGGTGGTGTGGGCAATAATAAATGCCATCAAGATCGACCCCGCGATCCGCCAGCGACCAGTCCATCCATTCTGTCAGCGTCTCGAATTGCGCTTCGGTGAATTTACCGCGCGCAATACCAGACTGGTTCGTTACGACCACCAGCGCGTAGCCCATCTCTTTCAGCTGGCGCATTGCCTCTATAACGCCTTCGATAAATTCGAACTCATCAATCTCATGGACATAACCGTGATCCACATTAATAGTGCCATCACGATCGAGAAAAATTGCGGGTACTGATTTTGCCACCGGTTTGCTCCTGAAAAAGGCCTGTTGAGCTAGTATCTCATGAAACGCAGCGCAATAAAGTGCTCATCGTACAGAGTTGGATTGATTTAGACGTCTGGATGCCTTAACATCCGTTTTGTTTACGGTCATCACCCGTATCTGGCAGAACAAAATGCCACGGCTAACTTACATACGATAAAAATAATCTAATGATTAAACTTTCCAATATCACCAAAGTGTTCCAGCAGGGGAACCGAACCATTCAGGCGCTGAACAATGTCAGCCTGCATGTTCCTGCTGGTCAAATTTATGGCGTCATTGGCGCATCGGGTGCAGGTAAAAGCACGCTGATCCGTTGTGTTAACCTGCTTGAGCGCCCAACCCAGGGTAACGTAGAAGTTGGCGGCCAGGAACTTACCGCTCTTTCAGAGAAAGAACTCACCAAAGCGCGTCGTCAGATTGGCATGATCTTCCAGCACTTCAACCTGCTGGCTTCCCGCACCGTTTTCGGCAACGTCGCCTTGCCGCTGGAGCTGGACAACACACCGAAAGAAGAAGTGAAGCGTCGCGTTACCGAACTGCTCGACCTCGTGGGTCTGGGTGACAAACATGACAGCTACCCGGCAAATCTGTCTGGTGGTCAAAAGCAGCGTGTGGCGATTGCCCGCGCACTGGCTAGCAATCCTAAGGTATTGCTGTGTGATGAAGCGACCAGCGCACTGGATCCGGCTACCACGCGTTCTATTCTGGAACTGCTGAAAGACATTAACCATCGCCTCGGCCTGACGATCCTCCTTATTACGCACGAGATGGATGTGGTGAAACGCATCTGCGACTGCGTGGCGGTCATTAGCAACGGTGAACTGATTGAGCAGGATACCGTCAGCGAAGTGTTCTCCCATCCGAAGACCCCACTGGCGCAGCAGTTCATTCAGTCGACGCTGCACCTGGATATTCCGGAAGATTATCTGGAGCGTTTGAAAACTGAACCCGCGGCAGACAGTGTCCCAATGCTGCGCATGGAGTTCACCGGTCAGTCCGTTGATGCCCCTCTGCTTTCCGAAACCGCGCGTCGCTTTAACGTGAACAACAACATTATCAGCGCCCAGATGGATTACGCCGGTGGCGTGAAGTTCGGCATCATGCTGACGGAAATGCACGGCACACAAGAAGAAACCCAGGCGGCAATCGCCTGGCTGCAAGAACACCACGTAAAAGTAGAGGTACTGGGTTATGTCTGAGCCGATGATGTGGCTGCTGGTTCGCGGCGTTTGGGAAACGCTGGCAATGACCTTCGTATCGGGTTTCTTTGGTTTTGTGATTGGCCTGCCGGTCGGCGTACTGCTGTATGTCACGCGTCCGGGTCAAATCATTGAGAACGCGAAGCTCTACCGTACGCTCTCTGCGCTGGTAAACATCTTCCGTTCCATTCCGTTCATTATTCTGCTGGTGTGGATGATTCCATTTACCCGCGTGATCGTTGGTACGTCAATCGGTCTGCAGGCGGCCATTGTTCCGTTGACGGTAGGCGCTGCGCCGTTTATCGCCCGTATGGTGGAAAACGCCCTGCTGGAGATCCCAACGGGATTGATCGAGGCCTCTCGTGCGATGGGCGCAACACCTATGCAGATCGTCCGCAAGGTACTACTGCCTGAAGCACTGCCAGGCCTGGTGAACGCGGCGACGATTACGCTTATTACTCTGGTGGGGTATTCCGCTATGGGCGGTGCCGTAGGTGCCGGCGGTTTAGGCCAGATTGGCTACCAGTACGGCTATATTGGTTATAACGCTACCGTAATGAATACCGTTCTGGTATTGCTGGTTGTGCTGGTTTACTTAATCCAGTTCTCTGGCGATCGCATCGTCCGGGCTGTTACTCACAAATAACGTTACACACAACACAAACTCGACGAGTTAAGGATAAAACATGGCGTTTAAATTAAAGACCTTTGCAGCAGTAGGCGCGCTTATTGGCTCTCTGGCACTGGTGGGTTGCGGTCAGGACGAAAAAGATCCAAACCACATCAAAGTGGGCGTTATCGTAGGTGCAGAACAGCAGGTTGCTGAAGTTGCCCAGAAAGTGGCGAAAGAGAAATACGGCCTGGACGTTGAGCTGGTGACCTTCAACGATTACGTTCTGCCAAACGAAGCGCTGAGCAAAGGCGATATCGACGCTAACGCCTTCCAGCATAAGCCTTACCTGGATCAGCAGATCAAAGATCGTGGCTATAAACTGGTGGGTGTCGGTAACACCTTCGTTTATCCGATTGCCGGTTACTCCAAGAAGATTAAATCACTGGATGAACTGCAGCCGGGCTCTCAGGTTGCGGTGCCTAACGACCCAACCAACCTTGGTCGTTCCCTGCTGCTGCTGCAGAAAGTGGGCCTGATCAAACTGAAAGATGGTGTTGGCCTGCTGCCAACCGTTCTGGATGTCACCGAGAACCCGAAAAATCTGAAAATTGTTGAACTGGAAGCCCCACAGCTGCCACGTTCTCTGGACGATGCGCAGATTGCTCTGGCCGTTATCAACACCACTTACGCCAGCCAGATTGGCCTGACGCCAGCGAAAGACGGTATCTTCGTTGAAGATAAAGACTCCCCGTACGTTAACCTGATCGTGACTCGCGAAGACAACAAAGACGCGGAAAACGTGAAGAAGTTCGTACAGGCTTATCAGTCTGACGAAGTTTACCAGGAAGCCAACAAAGTGTTTAACGGCGGCGCGGTTAAAGGCTGGTAATCTCACCTCAGTGTAATATCATCAGGACGGGCTTATGCCCGTCTTGTCATTTGTGCAGTCAACTGATTCAATATCTGACGTTTTGATTATCCATTGAGGAATTATTATGCGTGCTTTACCGATCTGTCTTTTAGCACTCATGCTGAGCGGCTGTTCTATGCTAAGCAGATCTCCTGTTGAACCTGTTCAAAGCACGGCAACCCCGCCAAAAACAGAGCCTGCGAAACCGAAAGTGGTTCGCCCTGCGCCGGTTCGCATTATCACGAAAGCTGACGAACTCGTCGGTAAACCGTTCCGTGAACTGGGTGAAGTAAGCGGTGAATCCTGTCAGGCAACCAATCAGGACTCTCCGCCGAATATCCCGACAGCGCGTAAACGCATGCAGATTAACGCTGCCAAAATGAAAGCCAACGCGGTTCTGCTGCACAGCTGTGAAGTCACCAGCGGCACGCCGGGCTGCTATCGTCAGGCGGTTTGCATCGGTTCTGCGCTTAACATTACGGCGAAATGAGTGCATTTCAGTTTGAGCAGATAGGCGTTATCCACTCTCCCTATAAAGAGAAGTTCGCCGTGCCTCGCCAGCCGGGTCTGGTGACCAGCTGCGGGGGCGAACTTCATCTTCTGGCGCCTTACAACCAGGCCGATGCGGTACGCGGGCTTGAGGCATTTAGCCATTTATGGGTGGTATTTGTCTTTCATCAGACGATGGAAGGCGGCTGGCGACCAACCGTGCGCCCTCCTCGTCTGGGTGGAAATGCGCGAATGGGCGTATTTGCGACTCGCTCGACCTTCCGTCCAAACCCGATCGGGATGTCGCTGGTTGAACTGAAAGGCATACGTTGTCAGAAAGATCGGGTGATACTGGAATTAGGCAGTCTGGACCTGGTGGACGGCACGCCGGTTATCGACATCAAACCCTATTTGCCCTTCGCGGAAGCGCTCCCGGACGCGCGCGCAAGTTATGCTCAGGATGCACCGCAGGCTGATATGCCTGTCTCTTTTACCCCTGAGATCGCCTCGCAGCTTAGCCAGATGGAGAAGCGCTATCCTCGTTTGCGGAATTTCATCACCGAAGTGCTGGCACAGGACCCCCGTCCAGCCTACCGTAAAGAAGAGGAAGCAGGAAAAACATACGCCGTCTGGCTGCTGGATTTTAACGTGCGCTGGCGCGTCACCGGGGCAGGTTTTGAAGTGTTTGCCCTTGAACCCAGGTAATTTTGTTCTCCTCTCTTTTGGCATCTTTGCCACACTGGTAAACTAAACCACTTTTTTTGTGTCAGGCTGGTGTTTCAGCCTGTTCCAATCGTCGAAATGGAACCGTAACAACATGCGTACTAGCCAATATCTGCTCTCCACTCTGAAGGAGACGCCTGCCGACGCCGAAGTGATCAGCCATCAGCTGATGCTGCGCGCCGGGATGATCCGCAAGCTGGCCTCCGGGTTATATACCTGGCTGCCGACCGGCGTGCGCGTCCTGAAAAAAGTCGAAAACATCGTGCGTGAAGAGATGAACAACGCCGGTGCTATCGAGGTGTCCATGCCTGTGGTGCAGCCCGCTGACCTGTGGCAGGAGAGCGGCCGTTGGGAACAATATGGCCCAGAGCTGCTGCGCTTCGTCGATCGCGGCGAGCGTCCATTCGTTCTCGGCCCAACGCATGAAGAGGTCATTACCGACCTGATCCGTAACGAGCTGAGCTCTTACAAACAGCTGCCGCTGAACTTCTTCCAGATTCAGACCAAGTTCCGTGATGAAGTTCGTCCTCGTTTCGGGGTGATGCGCTCCCGCGAATTCCTGATGAAAGATGCTTACTCTTTCCATACCTCTCAGGAATCGCTGCAAGAGACCTACGACAAAATGTACGAGGCATACAGCAAAATCTTCTCCCGCATGGGTCTGGATTTCCGCGCTGTGCAGGCTGATACCGGCTCCATCGGTGGTAGCGCATCCCATGAATTCCAGGTACTGGCGCAGAGCGGTGAAGACGATGTGATCTTCTCGGACTCTTCAGATTACGCCGCGAACATCGAATTTGCAGAAGCGCTGGCACCAAAAGAACCACGCGGCGCTGCAACGCAGGAGATGACGCTGGTTGATACGCCAAACGCGAAAACCATTGCTGAGCTGGTTGAGCAGTTTGGTCTGCCGATTGAAAAAACCGTCAAAACGCTGCTGGTGAAATCTACCGAAGGCAGCGCTTACCCGCTGGTTGCACTGCTGGTGCGTGGCGATCACGAGCTGAACGAAGTGAAAGCAGAGAAGCTGCCGCAGGTCGCGAGCCCGCTGACGTTTGCAACAGAAGCGGAAATCCGTGCCGTGGTCAATGCAGGTCCTGGCTCTCTCGGCCCGGTTAATATGCCGGTTCCGGTTGTTATTGACCGCACAGTTGCTGCGATGAGCGACTTCTCCGCCGGTGCTAACATCGACGGTAAACACTACTTCGGTATTAACTGGGATCGCGACGTGGCGACGCCTGAAGTGGCAGACATCCGTAACGTGGTCGCAGGCGATCCAAGTCCAGACGGTCAGGGCACCCTGATGATTAAGCGCGGTATCGAAGTCGGTCACATCTTCCAGCTGGGTGACAAATACTCTCGCGCACTGAACGCCGCCGTTCAGGGTGAAGATGGCCGTAACCAGATCCTGACCATGGGCTGCTACGGTATCGGGGTCACTCGTGTGGTCGCGGCGGCCATTGAACAGAACTACGACGAGCGCGGCATCGTCTGGCCGGACAATATCGCTCCGTTCCAGGTTGCGATTCTGCCAATGAACATGCACAAATCCTACCGTGTGCAGGAGCTGGCTGAGAAACTGTACGCCGAGCTGCGTGCTCAGGGTATCGAAGTGCTGATGGATGACCGTAAAGAGCGTCCGGGCGTGATGTTCGCCGATATGGAACTGATTGGTATTCCACACACGGTGGTCATCGGTGACCGTAACCTCGACAGCGATGAGATCGAATACAAATACCGTCGTAGCGGCGAGAAACAGATGATCAAGACAGGCGATATTCTTGATTACCTGGTGAAAGCCATCAAAGGCTAAACAAAAAACCCCGCTCAGGCGGGGTTTTTTAATGGATAATCGTCAGCTTATTGACTGTTACAGTCTTTGCCTGCGATAAATTTCGCCTCTTTATCCACCACCAGCGTTTTCACGCTCTCTCCGCTATCCGGGTTTGGCTCCAGCGTAAAGTGACCATCTACGGTCAGCAATACCGGCTTGCTGTCATTGCCACGCGCCACGGCGTAATCACGTTCAAGCTGCGCATTGTTCGCCACGCTGACTTTCTTACCCGTTGCACAGTCAGTAAAGATCGCCGCATCCGCCATATAGAAATACATACCCCGCATTGGCATCGGCGTAGCAGGCAGGGCCGCTTTCACCGGCGCAAGCGTATAGTTGAACTGGGATTCAATCGGGTTGCCCTCGCGGTCGAGCATCTCCATCCCCTCACCTTTGGCGCGGAAATACGTTTTCTCACCCGTGGTATCCGTCAGGACCAGCTTTTCCGCCGTACGCGCCCAGGTTCCGTAGGTCGCAAACGAAGAGGGTTCTTTAGCGCCCTGATAACGCTGGTTCATAACCCAGGTGCCGTCTTTTTGCAGGAACAGGGACGTTTCGATGCCTTCACAGTCTGCACAAGGCAATACGCCGCGCCAGCTCTGCTGCATAGGCTTTAACGCTTCATTCTGCGAGGGCTGCAAAACCTGCGTTTCAGAACGGTTGTTACACCCGAAAAGCGCAAACAGCGTACTCACTGCCAGCGCTGAAAATAATGCTTTTTTCACAATGAATTCCTTATGAAAAGTGTGTTCCCTTTCGTCACTCCATCGGGCGACGAACTTTACCGCGTAGTGCTTTCACTGTGGATTTTTGGGCTTTCGAGGACAACCGACGCTCTTTCGATGCGCGGGTTGGCCGCGTTGCCCGGCGGCTTTTTTGTACTGCTGTTAATTCTTTAATAACGGCCACCAGCCTGGCTATCGCCGCTTCCCGGTTTAACTCCTGGCTGCGGTACTCCTGGGCTTTAATCACAATCACACCTTCGCTGGTGATCAGATGATGGCTGGCAGCAAGCAGACTCTCTTTATAATACTCTGGCAGGCTTGATGCCCGAATGTCAAAACGCAAATGGATCGCCGTTGACGCCTTATTGACGTGCTGTCCACCCGCCCCCTGAGCACGGATGGCGGTGATCTCCAGCTCATTATCAGGGATGCTGACGTTTCGGGACAAAACAATCATGACGCAGGCTGCCAGGCCGCCAGACGAATTTCCAGATTATTCTGAGAATCAGAGAGCCAGATGGCGCCGTCCTGAATGGTTGCCTGCAGCACCATCGTCCGGCCGGCAAACTCACTGAGCTGCGCCAGCTGTTCATCATCCAGATACCAGACGGTGAGATTTTTATACTGCGCACATTTATTCTTGTTTTGTTGCCACCAGATCTCCGCCGCGCGCTGGTTATAGGCGAATAACGCCACTTCAGCGGACTGGGTACAGGCCTTTTTAATCCGACGCTCGTCCGGCAGACCGAGCTCGATCCACAGGTCGATGCCCAGGTGATCGTTTCGCAGCCAGGCTTCTGGCTCGTCCTCTGCGCTTAAGCCGCGGGTAAACTGCAGCCGCTCGTTGGCGTATTTAATCCACGCCAGCAGGCGCAGCATCATACGCTCCTGGGTTTCGGAGGGGTGGCGCGCCAGCGTCAGCGACGCATCCAGAAACTGGTTGCGATCAAGATCGGCCACATTGACCACTGCTTTATAAATTGTCGCTTTAAGCGCCATGAGAGAACTCCATTCGAATCAGGGGCACATTGTAGCGAAAACAGAGGCAAAAGGCTGTCACGCGGTGATAAACCACACCTGTCAAGGCGCTGATATTGCTTAAATGAGTATGGTATAGTCACCTTGCTAAACCGAGTTTATCTTCGTAGGCTTAATGATATCTCACAGTAAGTCAGTGCGCTGGCGGGAGGGGATGTGAATAATTATTGTGAGTTAATTCGCAAACGGTATGCGGAAATCGCCAGCGGAGATCTGGGGTATGTCCCGGACGCGTTGGGCTGTGTATTGAAAGTGCTTAATGAAGTGGCCTCTGATGAGAGCCTTTCAGAGTCGGTCAGGGAAAAAGCAGCGTACGCTGCGGCGAATTTACTGGTGAGCGATTATGTCGATGAATGATACTTATCAACCCATCAATTGTGATGACTATGACAACCTCGAACTCGCCTGCCAGCATCATTTAATACTGACGCTGGAGCTAAAAGATGGCGAAGTATTGAAGGCAAAAGCCAGCGATCTGGTTTCACGTAAGAACGTGGAATATCTGGTTGTTGAAGACGGCAGTGCAACGCGTGAGCTACGTCTGGATAAAATAGCCAGCTTCAGCCACCCGCAAATCGGCACCGTCGTGGTGAGCGAATCCTGATGACACTTACGGGCAGCCTGGCTGCCCGTTACATTTTCTGCCAATCAAAACTGACCCCTTCTTCTGACCATCCCTCTTCCGTGATGAAAACCCCGGCAGCAGCCATCAACGTTTCACCGTAAAACAGCAGTGGCGTGGTATCACGTCGCCACGGCGGCACGCTGCACTCCTGCCATATCTTCTTAAGCTTCCGTCCCCCGTTGCGCCCGACAATATGCAGCAAACCACCAGCCTTGAAGCGTACGGTTACCGGCTCACCAGGCTTCGGCAGACGCACATGACCGGACGGGCTCAAAGAGACGCTCCCTGCATCACAGGGCAATATCAGCGGTACCTCTGGCGACGCCCAGTCGAGTACCACCTCGGTCAGTGAAGGCGTGGATTTGACCCACCAGAGTTTGCCTTTATAGCGCCTGACCTCAAAACCATTCAGATACACGCAGGGGGAAGCATCTTCCCGCGCCTGCGCGACTTCGTCCCAGATCCGGCTCAGCATCGCCCGCGACGGCATCGCTGCATGATGAGTAGCCAGCCAGCGGCGTAACAGTGCGGCGCGACGCACCGGGCTCATCGCCTCCAGGGGCGCTATCGCCAGTGCTCCGTCTCCAGAAATCAGGTCAGCCAGATCCGCACTCAACAGTTCATCCAGCAACAATTCCTGTTCAGCACAAAGCATGGCGCTTCTCGCTGTCGCGTCGGCGAAATGCGGCCAGCGCTCGCTCAACAGCGGCAGGATGCGCAGACGCAGGAAATTACGATCGTAACTGTCGTCCTGATTACTCTCGTCTTCTATCCAGTTCAGCTGATATTCCCGCGCCCAGGCTTCCAGCGACGCCCGCGTCTCGCCCAGCAGCGGGCGCAGCAATTGCGTCCCGGCAAACTCAGATCGTGCAGGCATGGCGGACAGCCCCGCCGGTCCGCTTCCCCGCTTAAGCGCCAGCAAAAAAGTTTCGCACTGATCGTCCAGATGCTGAGCCGTGACCAGCGCTTCACCAGGAAGTAATGCCGCGGAAAAAGCGGCATAGCGGGCTTTCCGCGCCTGTGCCTCGATGCCCTTCCCCTCATCAATGAGCGTGACGCGCTCAACGATGAACGGGATCGCCCAGGCCGCACACAAGGCTTCACAGTGCGCCACCCACTCCTCAGCGTGAGGACTTAATCCATGATGGATGTGCATAGCCCGAAGCTGGACGTCAGGCTCCCGGTCGCGCCAGCGTTTCAGGCGATGGAGCAGAACGGTGGAATCCAGGCCACCGCTAAACCCCACCAGCAGCTGGCGGTACGGTGAAACAGCTTGTGCGATAGCGGGTAAGGTCATAGGAAATTACACATAAAAAATGCCCGAACTGAGCGGGCATTATCACACAGGACAAACATTACTGCTGGTAAAGCTCCAGCGGCAAACCGTCCGGGTCGTTAAAAAAGGTAAAACGCTTGTCGGTGAAGGGATCGACACGGATCGGTTCACACGTCACGCCGTGCGCTTCCAGATGTTTTACTGCGTTATCCAGGTCATCAACGCTGAAGGCAAGATGGCGCAGTCCACAGGCTTCCGGGCGCGACGGGCGCGCAGGCGGGAAGGGAAAAGAGAACAGCTCAATCACATATTGCCCGTTTAAAGCGAGATCCCCCTTCCAGGAGTCACGCTCCTCGCGGTAGGCCTCGCTCAACAGCGTAAAGCCAAGAATGTCACAATAGAAGGCCTTACTTTTCGCGTAATCGGTAGCAATGATCGCAATATGGTGAACCGCTTTTAAACCCAGCATAGCTTCTCCTTTTTATGATGCCTGAACGTTACAACCGAGAACCCGCACCTGGCAAGCGGTCACCCTTATTTTAGGACTCGCACCCAGTAAACGCCGTGCTCATCGCGCTTCGCACCATGAATATCCGTCTCGAAACCCGGATAGTGACGCCCCACCGAACAGAGCATCAGCAGAAAATCGAGCACTGCCCGGCTCTCCTCGGTGATCATTTCCCCCGGCATCAGCAGCGGTACACCCGGTGGGTAAGGCAGGATCATATTGGCCGACACGCGCCCGACCAGATTTTCCAGCTCAACGGTTTCTACCTCACCTTTTACCTGCCGCTGCCAGGCCTTGTGAGGCGTCAGCTTCATGTCAGGCAGGACGTCAAACGCCTGAAGCATGAGGCGCGGCAGATCGTGCTGGCGGATCAATCTGTGGATCCCCTGGGCCAGATCCTGAATGCGCATATTGCGGTAGAAGTCAGGATCTTCCGCGTAGAGATCCGGCAGCATGTTCTTCACCCGCAGGTTGAGATCGTAGGCACGCTTAAACTCCATCAGCCCACGCAGCAGACCCATTGCCCGGGTTTTATCGATCCCGATACTGAACAGGAACAACAAATTATAGGGGCCGGTCTTCTCCACTACCACGCCGCGCTCATCAAGGAACTTCGCCACCAGCGCGGCGGGAATACCTTCATCACCCATTACACCCTGCTCGTCCATACCAGGCGTCAGGATCGTCACCTTAACCGGATCGAGGAACATGTGGTCCGCATCGGCATCGCGGAAGCCGTGCCAGCTCTCCCCAGGCGCAACGGGCCAGCACTCGGCCTCGTCGATCTCTTCCGGCTGCCAGATATCAAAGAACCAGCCGTCTGCCTCATCTTTCAGCCGCTGGACCTCTTTACGGAAATGCAGCGCCCGCTCCACCGAGCGGTTTATCAGGCGTTTACCCGGGTTGCCGCGCAGCATCGCCGCCGCGGTTTCGATAGATGCCACCAGCGGATAGCTCGGTGAGGTGGTGGTATGCATCATAAAGGCTTCGTTGAAGGTATCCTCGTCGTACTCGCCTTTGATGTGAATAAGAGACGCCTGGGAAAAGGCGGCCAGCATTTTGTGGGTCGACTGCGTTTCGAAGAACACTTTGCCCGGCACGCGCTCGCCGCTCATCCCGCTCTTACCCGAATAAATCGGGTGAAAATTGGTATAAGGCACCCACGCAGAATCGAAGTGGATCGACGGCACGTCCAGCGTCTGCTTGATCCAGTTGGTGTTGTATAACAGGCCGTCATAGGTGGAATTGGTGATCACCGCATGAACAGGCCAGCTTGCGCCAGGGATCGCCGCAACTTTCTTTTCAATGGTTTGATGCGTGAACTCCCGGCGTGGAATGCCGCCGAGAATCCCCAGCGCGTTACGCGTAGGGGATAACCAGAGCGGCACCACGTCGCTCATCATCAGCAGGTGCGCCAGCGATTTATGGCAGTTGCGGTCAATCAGCAGCGTGCTGCCCGCAGGCGCAGCGTACATCCCGACGATTTTGTTCGAGGTCGAGGTGCCGTTGGTCACCATATAGCTCTGCTCAGCGCCAAAGGTGCGGGCAATATACTCCTCGGCCTCCAGATGCGGGCCGGTATGATCCAGCAAAGAGCCCAGTTCCGTGACCGAAATTGACACGTCCGCTTTCAGCGTGTTGCCCCCGAAAAAATCATAGAACAGACAGCCTACCGGGCTTTTTTGATAGGCTGTTCCGGCCATATGCCCTGGCGTGCAGAAGGTGTATTTCCCCTCTTTCACATAGGTAAAAAGCGCGCGGGTAAAGGGCGGCGTAATGTTATCGAGGTATTCACCCGTGTACTGCTGAATGCGGGTCGCGATATCTTCCGCCACGCCGAGAGAATATTCAAAGAACCACAGCGCCATCCGCATATCATGCGCGCTGACGTCCATGGTCGAGTGGGTATTGATAAACGCATACAGCGGGAGATATTCGTTCAGCTTGTTGATCTCGCTGCACAGCTCCAGATCGTATTCGTCCCAGTCGAAGATCACGCCACAGATTCGCGGGTTATGCTCAATAAACTTCAGCAGGTCGGCGCTGTTGTGCGGCCAGATGAGCTGATACCCGCGCGACTGAAGGGCTTGCTCCAGCTCCTTGATGGGCTCGTCTTTATAAAAGACGCCGTGCGGCCCCATAATGGCAATGATGTTCACGGTCTACCTCCTTGAAAAACATTAGCTAAGCATAGTTAAGGTAAACGGCGGGTATAAAAAAAGCCGCAACATTGTGCGGCTTTTCAGATAATTGTGAAGCTTACGCGTAGCCGTAAGTCATCAGACGCTGATAACGACGGTTGAGCAGGTCTTCTTTGCTCAGGACGTCCAGATCGGCCAGGTCAGCCAGCAGCTGGGCTTTCAGGGAAGCAGCCATCACTTCCGGCTTACGATGCGCGCCACCCAGCGGTTCCGGGATCACGGTATCGATCAGCTTCAGCTCTTTCAGACGTGGGGCAATGATGCCCATCGCTTCTGCGGCCAGCGGCGCTTTATCAGCGCTTTTCCACAGAATGGACGCACAACCTTCCGGAGAGATAACGGAATAGGTGCTGTACTGCAGCATATTCACTTTATCGCCCACGCCAATGGCCAGCGCACCACCTGAACCACCTTCACCGATGACGGTACAGATGACCGGCACCTTCAGGCGGGACATCTCGCGCAGGTTACGGGCGATGGCTTCAGACTGACCGCGCTCTTCCGCGCCCACGCCAGGGTATGCACCCGGGGTGTCGATGAAGGTGATGATTGGCATGTTGAAACGCTCAGCCATCTCCATCAGACGCAGGGCCTTGCGGTAGCCTTCTGGTGCAGGCATACCGAAGTTACGACGGATTTTCTCTTTGGTTTCACGCCCTTTCTGATGACCAATGATCATCACCGGGCGTCCGTCCAGACGCGCGATACCGCCGACGATAGCTTTGTCGTCAGCGTATGCGCGATCGCCTGCCAGTTCGTCAAATTCGTCAAACGCCAGGCGGACATAATCCAGGGTGTACGGACGCTGTGGATGACGCGCCAGCTGGGCGATCTGCCATGCACCGAGATCGGCAAAGATTTTGCGCGTCAGCTCTACGCTTTTTTCACGCAGACGATGCACTTCTTCGTCGATGTTAATATCCAGTTTTTCATCCTGACGGCTTACCGCTGTCAGAGAATCGATTTTCGCTTCCAGCTCAGCAATCGGCTGTTCGAAATCAAGGAAATTCAGACTCATAGTATTCCTGTATTAGTCAAACTCCAGTTCCACCTGCTCCGAACCAATGAGGCCACGGAGATCGTTCAGTAAACGATCGCTCGGAGAGACACGCCACGTTGCACCAAAGCGCAACCGCGCACGTGCATCCGCCCTCTGATAGTAGAGATGTACTGGAATTGTCCCCGAGCGGTGGGGTTCCAGAGACTGACGGAGTCGGTTTAAAAGCTGGTCATCAATTTGCCTGTCCGTCAGCGAGATAGCAAGCCCGCGAGCATATTTTTCCCGGGCTTCGTCAATGTCCATCACTTCGCGGGCGGTCATTTTAAGCCCCCCGCTGAAGTCATCAAAGCTGACCTGTCCGCTGACGATAAGTATGCGGTCTTTTTCCAGCAATTGCTGGTATTTATCCAGCGCGTCGGTGAACAACATCACCTCCAGACGCCCGGAACGGTCATCCAACGTACAGATGCCGATACGATTGCCGCGCTTGGTGACCATAACCCTTGCAGCAATCACGAGCCCCGCAGCCGTGGTAATTTTACCACGTTCTGTCGGATGCATGTCTTTTAGCCTGTGGCCGCCGACATAGCGCTCAATTTCTTTGATGTACTGGTTGATCGGGTGACCCGTCAGGTACAAGCCTAACGTTTCACGCTCGCCATCCAGCACGACCTGTTCTGGCCACGGCTGGCAGTTAGAGTACGACTGCTCAATCTGCTCCGGCTCCTCCGCCAGCACACCGAACATATCTGCCTGCCCAATGGCTTCCGCTTTCGCGTGCTGGTCCGCCGCTTTCAGGGCATCGCCGAGGGAGTTCATCAGCGCAGCGCGGTGCGGCCCCAGCCTGTCGAACGCGCCGGACATGATCAGCTTTTCCAGTACGCGGCGGTTCAGTTTTTTGGTATCGGTACGGGCGCACAGATCGAACAGCTCGCGGAAATAGCCGCCGTTGTTACGCGCTTCGATGATCGCCTCGATCGGCCCTTCACCCACGCCCTTGATCGCACCGATCCCGTAAACGATCTCCCCGTCGTCGTTGACGTGGAAATGGTAAAGCCCCGAGTTAATATCCGGCGGCAGGATCTTGAGCCCCATGCGCCAGCACTCATCCACCAGGCCAACGACCTTCTCGGTGTTATCCATATCGGCAGTCATTACCGCCGCCATAAATTCAGCAGGATAGTGCGCTTTCAGCCACAGCGTCTGGTATGAGACTAGGGCATAGGCGGCAGAGTGGGATTTGTTAAATCCGTACCCGGCGAATTTCTCCACCAGGTCGAAGATTTTCATCGCCAGCTCGCCGTCAACGCCGTTTTTCTTCGCGCCGTCTTCAAAGATGGAGCGCTGCTTGGCCATCTCTTCCGGTTTTTTCTTCCCCATCGCACGACGCAGCATGTCCGCGCCGCCGAGGGTATAACCAGAAAGCACCTGAGCAATCTGCATGACCTGTTCCTGGTACAGGATGATGCCGTAGGTCGGCTCCAGTACCGGTTTCAGGCTTTCATGCTGCCACTGCACGTCCGGGTAGGAAATCTCTTCGCGACCGTGCTTACGGTCGATAAAGTTATCTACCATCCCCGACTGCAGCGGCCCCGGGCGGAACAGCGCCACCAGTGCGATCATATCTTCGAAGCAGTCAGGCTGCAGGCGCTTGATCAGGTCTTTCATGCCGCGGGATTCAAGCTGGAAGACCGCGGTGGTCTCCGAGCGCTGCAGCATGTCGAAACTTTTCTTGTCATCCAGCGGGATGGCAGCAATGTCTATCGGTTCAAGGCCCTGCTTTTCCCGGCGCGGGTTGATCATCTTCAGTGCCCAGTCGATGATCGTCAGCGTACGCAGGCCGAGGAAGTCAAACTTCACCAGCCCGGCGTATTCCACGTCGTTCTTATCAAACTGAGTGACTGGATGCTCACCCGCTTCATCGCAGTAGAGCGGCGCGAAGTCGGTAATTTTGGTCGGAGCAATAACCACGCCACCCGCATGCTTACCGGCGTTACGCGTGACGCCTTCCAGCTTGCGCGCCATGTCGATCAGGGCTTTGACTTCTTCGTCAGCTTCGTAGATTTCCGGCAGCTGAGGTTCGGCTTCAAACGCTTTTGCCAGCGTCATGCCCGGATCGGGCGGTACCAGCTTAGAAATACGATCGACGAAACCGTACGGGTGGCCGAGTACACGACCCACGTCGCGGATAACCGCTTTCGCCGCCATGGTACCGAAGGTAATGATCTGCGATACCGCGTCACGGCCATACATGTCCGCTACGTGCTCGATCACCTGATCGCGTTTCTCCATGCAGAAGTCGACGTCGAAGTCGGGCATGGAAACACGTTCCGGGTTGAGGAAACGTTCGAACAGCAGGTCGAATTCCAGCGGATCGAGGTCGGTAATTTTTAATGCATACGCCACCAGCGAGCCCGCACCGGATCCACGGCCCGGACCTACCGGCACCCCGTTATCCTTCGACCACTGAATGAACTCCATAACGATCAGGAAGTAGCCGGGGAAGCCCATCTGGTTGATAACCTGAAGCTCTATATCCAGACGCTCGTCATACTCCGGACGACGTTTTTTACGTTCTTCTTCATCCGGGAAGAGGAATTCGAGACGCTCTTCCAGACCCTCCTTCGATTTCATGACCAGGAAATCTTCCGTCGTCATGTCACCCGTCGGGAACTGCGGCAGGAAGTATTCGCCGAGGCGCACGGTGACGTTACAGCGCTTGGCAATCTCTACGCTGTTTTCCAGCGCTTCAGGGATATCGGAAAAGAGCTCGCACATCTCCTCTTCGCTGCGCATATACTGCTGCGATGAGTAATTACGCGGGCGCTTTGGATCGTCAAGGGTGAAGCCATCATGGATCGCCACACGAATTTCGTGGGCGTCAAAATCGCCGGATTCCAGGAAACGCACATCATTCGTCGCCACCACGGGCAAACCGCGCTCTTCAGCCAGCGCAACAGCGGCGTGCAGATAGCTCTCTTCGTCCTGGCGGCCGGTGCGGATCAATTCCAGATAGTAACGATCCGGGAAATATTCTTCATAAAACGAGACGCACTGATCCACCAGCGCGCTGTTGCCACGCAGCAGGCATTTGCCGACGTCGCCCATGCGGCCACCGGAGATCAGCAGCAGCCCTTCGTTCAGTTCCGCCAGCCAGTCCCGGTCGATCCACGGGCCCAGCGCGCCATAGCCGCGCTGATAGGCTTTCGAAATAAGCAGAGTGAGGTTCTGGTAGCCCGTGTTGTTCATGGCCAGCACGGAAATTTGCGTCAGTTCATCGCCGATGAGATCGCTCTGAACATGAAAATCCGCACCGACGACAGGCTTCATCCCCGCGCCATGTGCCGTTCCGTAGAACTTCACCAGGCCACACAGGTTGGTAAAATCGGTGATCGCCAGCGCAGGCATGCCAAGCGCGGCCGCCTTTTTTACCAGCGGCCCGGTCTTCGCCAGCCCATCGATCATGGAGTAGTCGCTATGCACCCGCAGGTGTACGAAACGTGGTTCAGCCATCTTCAGATTCCGCGTTACTTAATTGCTTGCGTATTGATTCAGGACACCCGTCCCAGCGCGCGTTTCACCGGGCCAAAGCTGCGCCGGTGATGTTCAGTTGCGCCATGTTCAGCCAGCTTTTCCAGATGGAAAGCCGTAGGATACCCCTTGTGCTGGGCGAAGCCATACTGAGGGTAAGTGAGGTCCAGCGCGGCCATTTCAGCGTCGCGTGTCACCTTGGCAATAATAGATGCTGCGCTGATCTCGGCGACACGGCTATCGCCTTTGACGACCGCCATCGAAGGCATCGGCAGTGCCGGGCAGCGGTTGCCGTCAACCAGGACATATTCCGGGGCAATTTTCAGGCCCGCTACCGCGCGCTGCATGGCCAGCATTGTAGCATGCAAAATATTCAACTCGTCGATTTCATGCGGCTCAGCGCGCCCCAGGCTCCAGGCCAGAGCCTT
Organism: Enterobacter cloacae complex sp. IR53030; assembly: GCF_049238365.1. NCBI lineage: Bacteria > Pseudomonadati > Pseudomonadota > Gammaproteobacteria > Enterobacterales > Enterobacteriaceae > Enterobacter > Enterobacter cloacae complex sp. IR53030. Next base: position 130,887 of record NZ_JBMKHA010000012.1, on the reverse strand, counting down.
CTCCTGAATCTCACTGAACAGGGCCAGTCGACGTTTTTCGGATAATTTTTTTGAGTCGTTTAGCCCGACGATCGGGCGGGCGGGATCCAGGATCACCGCGGCGGTCACAACAGCCCCCACTAACGGGCCACGACCGACTTCGTCCACCCCTGCCACAAGATGCGTGTGAGGGTATACAAATTCCATCATTTTGCTAACTCCAGCACTGCATCGGCCGCTTGCTCATCTGCATTGCAGCGGATCAGTTGATGCAGTTCACGGAAGGTATCATGCATCTGGTGGCTGGTCTTGCCGTTGGCGAGCAGCGGCAACAGGGCCTCCGCCAGCGCCTGAGGCTGGCACTCATCCTGTAAGAGCTCTTTTACCAGCTCGCGCCCGGCAAGCAGGTTTGGCAGGGAGACATAATCCGTTTTCACCAGACGTTTTGCCAGCCAGAAGGTAAACGGCTTCATACGATAACCGACCACCATCGGGCATTTCGCCAGCATACATTCCAGCGCAGCCGTGCCAGAGGCCAGCAGTGCGGCATCGCTCGCAAACATCGCTTCCCGACCTTTCCCGTCCAGCAGGCGGACGTGAAGATCCGGGGCGACTTCCGCTTTAATGCGTTCGAACTGCTCGCGGCGTTTGGCATTCACCAGCGGCACGACCACTTCAAGATCGGGATACGTCTTGCGAAGAATCTGCGCGGTTTTCAGGAAATCAGCGCTCAGCATCTCCACTTCTGCGCCACGGCTTCCTGGCAGCAATGCCAGACAGTGCACATCATGAGGGATACCGAGCACGTCGCGCGCCGCGTTTTTATCCGGATCCAGCGGCATCGCATCCGCCATGGTATGACCGATAAAACGGCACGGAACATTAAATTTGTCGTAAAACGCTTTTTCGAAAGGCAGAAAAGCCAGCACCAGATTGGTGGACCGTCCAATTTTGAAAACGCGTTTCTGTCGCCACGCCCAAACGGACGGACTGACGTAATGAATGGTTTTGATGCCCTGCTTTTTCAGATTACCTTCGAGGGTAATGTTGAAGTCGGGTGCATCGATACCGACAAACACATCGGGTTTGAGCTCGGTAAAGCGGCGGGTAAGATCGGCACGAATATGCAGCAAGCGTCGCAAACGCCCCAGCACCTCAACAATGCCCATCACGGCCAGCTCTTCCATTTCATACCAGGCTTCACAGCCTTCGGCCTGCATCAGCGGGCCAGCCACGCCAACAAAGCGGGCGTTTGGTACGCGAGCTTTGAGCGCGCGGATGAGACCGGCACCAAGAATATCGCCGGAGGTTTCTCCGGCGACCAGGGCTATCGTAAGCGGACGACTGTCGACCATTAACGAATCAGACCCCTTGTTGAACGGTCAAAGAACTCCATGAACGCGTTCACTTCCGGGAACTTATCCGCCAGTTCGGCAATGTCCGGCTTCGCCTCTTCCAGCGTTTTACCGCTACGGTACAGCAGTTTGTACGCGTTACGGATGGCAGTAATCGCTTCGCGACTAAAACCACGACGCTTGAGGCCTTCGATGTTCACGCCAAACGGCGTGGCATGGTTGCCCTGCGCAATCACATACGGTGGGACGTCCTGCGCCACACCGGAGCAGCCACCGACCATCACGTGTGCACCAATGATGCAGAACTGATGGACTGCGGTCATGCCGCCAATAATTGCGAAGTCATCAACAGATACGTGTCCTGCCAGCGTTGCGTTGTTGGCAAGAATACAGCGATCGCCCACGGTACAGTCATGCGCAATATGCGCATTCACCATAAACAGGTTATCGCTACCCACCTTCGTCAACCCACCACCCTGTACTGTTCCACGATGAATGGTGACGCTTTCGCGAATACGGTTACGATCGCCAATTTCCAGACGGGTCGACTCACCAGCATATTTCAGATCCTGGTTAACTTCGCCGATGGAAGCGAACTGATAGATCTCGTTATTGCTGCCAATGGTCGTATGACCATTCACGACAACGTGAGATTTCAGTACTGTACCCTCACCAATTTCGACATTGGGTCCAACAATACAGAACGGGCCAATGTGAACGTTGGCACCAATGATGGCGCCGGTTTCCACAATAGCAGTAGGATGAATAAAGGCAGATTTATCAATCACGTATCAGGACTCCCGGCTACGAGCACACATCATCGTCGCTTCGCAAACAACTTTGCCGTCAACCAGCGCTACGCCTTTGAAGCGAGTCAGGCCACGACGCGTTTTTTCAAAAGTGACTTCCATGATCATCTGATCACCAGGCACGACAGGACGCTTAAAGCGCGCTTCATCAATACCTGCGAAGTAATAGAGTTCACCTGGCTCCAGTTTACCAACGCTTTTAAACGCCAGAATACCGGTAGCCTGAGCCATCGCTTCCAGAATCAACACACCCGGGAAGATAGGCTTACCCGGGAAGTGTCCCTGGAAGAACGGTTCGTTCACGGAAACATTTTTCACTGCGCGCAGAAAACGACCTTCTTCAAAATCCAGCACACGGTCTACCAGCAAAAACGGGTAGCGGTGCGGCAGAAGTTCTAAAATCTCTTCAATATGCAGAGTATGAGTGTCAGTAGTCAAAATACTCTTCCTGTCAAAATGTACTGATAACAATAATAACACGGCCTGCCGGTTTATTAGAAAGCCGACAGGCCGGGAAAGATAGCGTTAAACGGGTGACGTTTAGTCTTGTTGATCGATCTTACGCTCAAGAGACTTGAGTCGCTTGCTCATATCATCAATGTTCATCACCAGTGCTGCTGTTTTACGCCATACCTTGTTGGGTTGCAGCGGAATGCCCGAGGAATAGACGCCAGGTTCGGTGATCGGACGCATTACCATGCCCATGCCCGTCACCGTCACCTTGTCGCATATTTCCATGTGGCCATTAATCACGCTCGCACCGCCAATCATGCAATAACGACCAATTTTCAGGCTGCCCGCCATGATGACGCCCCCCGCAACTGCGGTATTGTCGCCAATCACAACGTTATGCGCAATCTGGCACTGGTTATCGATGATAACACCATTGCCAATGATCGTGTCGTCGAGTGCACCACGGTCGATCGTGGTACAGGCCCCAATCTCCACGCGATCGCCAATAATAACGCGACCAAGCTGCGGGATCTTAACCCAGTTACCGCGATCGTTCGCGTAACCAAAGCCATCAGAACCAATCACGGTGCTGGACTGGACGAGGCAATTTTCGCCGATTTCAACTTCATGATAAATGGACACATTGGCCCATAAACGGGTTCCTGCGCCGATTTTCGTATTTTTCCCAACGAAGCACCCCGGGCCAATCACGACGTTATCACCCAGCACAACGCCAGACTCGATAACCGCATTCGCACCAACGGCAACGTTGTTACCAAGCTTAGCCGTCGGATCGATTGCTGCACTGGCAGCAATGTTCTGAGCCGGCTGCGGCGTGGTATCAAGAATTTGAGCCATGCGTGCATACGTCAGGTAGGGGTTTTTCACTACCAGTGCACTTCCAGTGGCAAAGGGAAGATCGTCCTGCGTCAGAACAACAGCTGACGCCTGGCATTGAGCCAGTTGTTCACGGTACTTAGGGCTTACCATGAAGGTAATCGTGCCAGCTTTAGCAGATTGCATGGACGCAACAGCGGTGATGACGATATCGCCATCACCGTGTAATTCTGCATCCAACTGCTGAGCTAAATCAGCCAGTCGAATTGAAGGCATTACTTATTTAACCTGTTTCAGAACATCAGCGGTGATGTCTTTAACATCGCTGCTGTTGAAAGCAACGGCATTCGCATCAACAACCAGATCGATGCTCTGATCGGCAGCCACTGCTTTAACAGCAGTCTGAATGCGAGTGACCAGTTTGCCACGCTCTTCGTTAGAACGACGCTGACGATCCTGCTCGAAAGCCTGCGCTTTCTGAGAGAAGGTCTGGCGCTGAGCCATAACGTCTTTTTCCAGTTTGCTGCGATCGCTTGCTTTCATGGTAGAACCATCACGCTGCAGACGCTGCATTTTGGACTGAAGATCGCCTTCCATACGCTGCAGTTCGCTCGCACGGCCTTTGAATTCGTTTTCCAGTGTTGCAGAAACACCCGTTTTCTGTGCAACCTGCTGGAACAAATTACCCATGTTGACGATTGCGATTTTGTCTGCTGCCTGAGCAGAAGTTGCCATCGCTAAACCGAGACCTGCAGCTAATAACCACTTTTTCACAATTAACTCCTTACCATCCCATTGGCACCAGAAGGTACCGTTCTTTGCGTGGCAAGGCGACCGTTTTACCGATCGCCGGTTGTCAGCGCTACACTGCCAACGCATTCCTTTGCAGCGGATTATTACCAGGTTTTACCAATGTTAAACTGGAATTGCTCCGCCTTGTCTCCATCGTATTTCTTAAACGGCTGGGCGTAAGAGAAGACCAACGGTCCCAGCGGTGACATCCATTGTAATGCGATACCAGCAGACATGCGAATATTGCTCGGATCGCTGTAGTCTGGAACGCCAGCATCACGCATCTGTGCAGTATTCTGCCAGTTGGTGTCCCACACCGTACCGGCATCCCAGAAGAAGGACGTACGGACGGAGTTCGCGTATTTATCACTGATAAACGGCGTTGGTGTGATGAACTCGAGGCTGGCCACGGCCATTGCGTTACCGCCCACTGCATCATCAGAGCTACACACTTCGGAAGATGAAGATTTATAGCAGTTATCTTTATCGTTACCGCCGTAGTAAACCGCTTTCGGACCAATGTTGTTGGACTGGAAGCCACGCACGGTGCTGGAACCACCCGCGTAGAAGTTCTCGTAGAACGGCAACTCTTTACTGCCGATACCATCACCATAGCCCCAACGGGTACGACCCAGAACGACCCACTTGTGGTCATCATCAATTGGGAAGTAGGACGCGGTATCCAGGGTTACCTTGTAGAACTCATTGTCAGAGCCCGGAACGGTCACTTTACCGTTCAGGTTGACGCGAGAACCTTCCGTTGGGAAGTAACCACGGTCGAGGCGGTTATAGGTCCAGCCGTAGTTGAAGGTGAAGTCATCCGCAGCAAAACCATTGTTATCGCCGGTTTTACTCGCAGACTGGCCAATAGAGTCCAGATAACGCCACATCGCCACCTGAGGTTGCATGTTGGACAGGTCGTTATGCACGTAACCTAAGCCCGCACGCAGGGTGTTGTATTCGTTAACCGGGAAGCCGAGCGTTCCGTCTACACCATAGCTCTTGTTGGTGTAGGAGGAGAGGTCTGCGTCGTCTGCTTTAAAGTCGTTATAGAAGATACGACCGCCCAGGCTTACACCGTCAACGGTGAAGTATGGGTTGGTAACAGAGAACTCAGAGTAGGTCTGGTAGTCGTTTTTGGTGCCGTTAATACCGACAGAGTAACCTGTACCCAGCCAGTTATCCTGCTGGACGCCAACCTGGAAGCTCACGCCACTTTCAGTACCGTAGCCCACACCGAAGTTGAAGCTACCGGTGTTACGCTCTTTCACCTTATACACGACATCAACCTGATCCGGGCTGCCGGGTATACGCTGCGTTTCCGTGTCCACGGTTTCGAAATAGCCCAGACGGTTCAGACGCTCTTTACCCTGGTCAACGAGGTCGCTACCCAACCATGCCCCTTCCATCTGACGCATTTCGCGACGCAGAACGGAGTCTTTGGAGGTATCGTTACCGACGAAGCGGATCTTACGTACGTAGAAACGGTTACCCGCATCAACGTTAACATGCAGCTTAACGGTTTTATCCGCGTCGTTGATTTCCGGCTGTGTTTGTACACGCGGGTAAGCATAACCATAGCGGCCGAGCAGCTTCTTAATGCCGTCTTCCATTTTGGTGACTTTAGAACCGCTGTACAGATCGCCCGGCTGAATTTTAGTCAGCGCTTCAATTTCAGCTGAATGCCCGGCCAGGTTACCACTGACTTCAACACCGGAAAGCTTGTACTGATCGCCTTCAGTGATGTTAATCGTGATGTAGATACCTTTCTTGTCCGGCGTCAGACTGACCTGAGTCGAGTCGATGTTGAAACGGGCGTAACCGCGATCCAGATAGTAGCTGCGCAGGGTTTCGAGATCCCCCGCCAGTTTCTGTTTCTGGTATTTACGATCGCCAACCACGTTCCACCACGGCACTTCATCGCGCAGCTGGAAAGTGGAGATCAGTTCGTCGGTGCTAAACGCGTGGTTACCCACGATGTTGATCTGCTGGATCTTCGCGGAAACACCTTCCTGGAAGACCAGCTTCAGGTCAACACGGTTACGTGGGAGCGGCGTAACCACCGCTTTCACGCTGGCACTGTATTTACCGACGCTGTAGTAGAAGTCTTCCAGACCTTTTTCAATGTCTGAAAGGGTTGTGCGGTCCAGAGATTCCCCCACACGAACACCGGATGCTTCAAGGTTTTGCTTGAGCATGTCATCTTTCACCGACTTGTTACCGGAGAAAGTGATACTGGCGATCGTTGGACGTTCTTTTACCTGTACCAGCAGCGTATCACCATCGCGCAGGACGCGGACATCCTCGAAGTTGCCGGTGGCAAACAGAGCACGGATGGTGTTACTGATATCTTCATCATTAACCGTATCGCCGGGGCGCACAGGCATACTGAGGAGGGCCGCACCAACGGCGACACGCTGAAGGCCTTCGAAATGAATGTCTTTCACTACGAACCCGTCAGCACCGTATACGGTGGCGCTGCTAAACAGCAGCGACGCTATGAGCAACTTTTTCATCGCCATCGTTATTATGCGTTCTTCCTAACTAACTCTCTTACAACCGAGAGAAATCATTGAAAAGTGCAAGCCCCATTAACAGCACCAGCAAAATCGAGCCGATGCGGTAACTAAAGTCTTGAACTCGCTCGGATACCGGTCCGCCTTTTAGCTTTTCAATCGCTAAAAACAGCAGATGACCCCCGTCTAACACGGGAAGCGGGAACAGGTTGATTATCCCAAGGTTCACGCTAATGAGCGCGAGGAACATGAGATAGTAAATCACCCCGAATTCCGCTGACATCCCAGCCCCCTGAGCAATCGAGATTGGCCCACTGAGGTTGTTCAGTTTCACATCACCGGTTATCAATTTCCCCAACATGTTGACCGTCAGCTTCATCAGTTGCCATGTTTTATCCGTGGCTTCAAGGATGGCGCTGAACGGCCCATACTGGCGTATTGTCTTGTACTCATCTGGCAGCGGGATCACTTTTGGCACAACGCCTGCGAACCCTTCTGCCTTTTTGCCGACCGACTTCGTATCCGGGATCAGCGTCAGCGAAAGCGGACTGCCTTGCCTTTCAACTTCCAGCGCGAGGGACGTCCCCGGATTATCGCGCACCAGAGTAACAAAGGTCATCCACTCTGTTAATGGTTGACCATCGACTTTAACGATCCTGTCGCCCGCTTGCAAACCCGCTTTGCTCGCCGCCGAATTTGGCTGGACTTCAGCTAATACCGGCTCAATCTGCGCACCGCGGGGACGAATACCCAGCGCTGCGACGGGATCTTCTTTATCGGGCTCGAAACGCCAGTGGCGTAAATCCAGTACTTTGTCCTGACGCGCGTCTGACCCAAACGGCGATACGCTGAGGGTTGTCTGCGCATCGCCAATTTTGGCTACCAGTTGCAGTCGCACGGCATCCCAATCAGGGGTTTCGATGCCATCAATCGCTTTAAGTTCCATCCCGGACGTAATTTGCGCATTCGCCGCGATAGAGTTGGGCGCAATTTCCCCCACCACCGGACGCACACCAGGGACGCCGATAATAAACACCAGCCAGTAAGCGAAAATTGCAAAGATGAAGTTGGCTACCGGTCCGGCAGCAATGATGGCAGCGCGTTGTCCAACGGTTTTGTTGTTAAACGCACTGTGTCGCAGCTCGGGTGCGACAGGCTCGACGCGTTCGTCGAGCATTTTGACGTAGCCGCCAAGCGGGATAAGTGCAATGACAAATTCCGTGCCGTGACGGTCGGTGCGCGTCCAGAGTGATTTGCCAAAACCAATGGAGAATCGCTCTACCCGCACACCACAACGGCGAGCAACCCAGAAATGGCCAAATTCATGCACGGTAATCAGCACACCCAGTGCAACAATGAACGCCGCCAGATTCCAGAGAATGCTCAGCATAAAACCTTCCGTTAAATCGTCCCGAATACCAGTAAAAGCAGGCAAGCAAACACTGGAACAGCCGCTGTCAGGCTGTCAATGCGATCCAGTATACCGCCATGCCCTGGAATCAGATGTCCGCTGTCCTTAATCCCTGCTTCACGCTTAAACATACTTTCGGTTAAATCACCGAGCACTGAGGCAAGCGCTGCAAAAATAGAGCATACCAGCAGTATTGACGGAGCCACTGCCAGATCCGCCCAGACGCCATAGCCCCAGGAGATAACTGCAGCCGTAAACAAGCCGCCGATGAATCCTTGCCAGGTTTTCCCTGGAGACACCTTCGGCGCCAGTTTATGTTTGCCGAACAGTTTACCAAACATATAGGCCCCGGAGTCAGCCCCCCAGACGAGAATCATCACATAAAGCAGCCAGATCGCACCGCTATAGTGGTTTTCGTCATAGTGCCAGGCGCGTAGCGCGACCATCCCCCAGAAAAAAGGCACAATGGTGAGCAGACCAAAAATGAGTCGCAACACTTTTGAATTACGCCATAAAGCCGCAGAGCCTGGATAAAAAAGAACCAGCAGCAATGCAGCCACCCACCAGGCCAGCGATATCCACAAGGAACCGGCAACCAGCGGCTGATGAATATCGTGGTGATATTCAGGCAACGTAAACAGCATTATGGCCAGAATAAAGCCACAGAGTACCGCAAGCCATACTCGCTGATTGCGCGAGGTAAAGCCGCTAAACTGTCCCCATTCCCACGCCGCGAGCATGCAGACCACCAGCGTGACAATAGCGAATCCCACCGGGGGCAGTAAAAACAGCGCCGCAATGACAATGGGTATTAATACAAAAGCGGAAATCAGGCGATACTTCAGCAAAAGCTACCCCCATCAGGCGTTGTCGCCACCTGGCTCGGTGCCGCCGAAACGACGCTCTCGATTGGCAAAGGCATGCAGCGCACCTTCAAAGTCTTGTTCATCAAAATCGGGCCAAAGAACATCTGTAAAGTAAAGTTCGGCATAGGCAATTTGCCATATCAAAAAGTTACTTATGCGATGTTCCCCCCCTGTCCTAATTACCAAATCCACAGGTGCCAGCTCATTCATGCAGATTTGCTTGCTCAGCGCCTCTTCATCAATCTGGTCGGGTCTCAACAGCCCTTCCTGAACCTGTTCGGCCAGATGCCGAACGCCCTGGATAATATCCCAGCGTCCGCCGTAATTCGCCGCGATATTGAGCGTCAGACCGGTATTATTTTCAGTCAGCGCTTCTGCTTTACGAATCCGTTCCTGCAAACGTGAGTTAAAACGACTGGTATCGCCAATGATACGCAGGCGGACGTTGTGGCGGTGCAGGCTTTTTACTTCGCTGTCGAGCGCCCACACAAACAGTTCCATCAACGCAGTCACTTCCTGCGGCGGTCGATTCCAGTTTTCACTGCTAAAAGCATAGAGCGTTAACGCATCAATGCCGTTATTCGCGGCAAAAGAAACGGCGCGGCGAACGGATTTCGCCCCTGCTTTATGCCCAAAGGCTCGTATCTTCCCTTGTCTTTTCGCCCAGCGGCCATTGCCATCCATAATGATTGCTACATGACGGCAGCCATGAGCTGGCAAGTTTTCGCTTATTGGTTGATTCGCAGACAACATAACGCGTTTTTTGTCCCTGAAAAGGATTTAACGGTACTCAGGAATACTTAAGCCTGTACATAAAAAAGCCGTGTCAAACCACGGCTTACCTGACCACATAAAGTCAAATTCCTGCGATCAGGTGGCGCAGACTATATCACTGAAGCCCAAAGCTAACAAATAGCACGACGACTAGTGCTTGCTTTATCACCAGCTTGCGAGACGGCTCACCTGTTTACGCGCAATTTCACGTGCAGCAGCATCGACCGCCAGCACCTCTTCCACACTTTGAGGCTCACGCAAATCCATTATTTCCAGTACCGATAAATTCAACGTTGCGATATCGGTAAAGCGGATTTGCTGATGCAGAAATGCGTCAACGGTAATTTCGTTGGCTGCATTCAGTGCCGTCGTCGCCGCCTGTCCCTGGTCGAAGGCGTTCATCGCAAGCTTCAGACAAGGATAGCGATCGTAATCGGGTTCACTGAACGTCAGGGAACTTAGCTTACAAAAATCAAGCGGCTTCACGCCCGATTTCACCCGGTTTGGCCACGCCATTGTATGGGCGATGGGCGTACGCATATCCGGCTCGCCCAGCTGTGCCAGCACGCTGCCATCCTGATAGCGCACCATCGAGTGAATGACCGATTGCGGGTGAATCAGAACTTCCATCTGTTTCGCTGACGCATTAAACAGCCAGCGAGCTTCAATGTATTCCAGACCTTTATTCATCATGGTGGCGGAGTCAACGGAGATTTTACGTCCCATTGACCAGTTCGGATGACGACACGCCTGATCCGGCGTCATTGCGCTCAGTTCAGACAGTGGCGTTTCACGGAACGGGCCACCAGACCCGGTAAGCAGAATCGACACGACGCCATTCTGCTCCAGGTCAGCGTACCCCAGGTTCTGTTGAAAAGGTTGCGGTAAACTCTGAAAAATGGCGTTGTGCTCGCTGTCGACCGGCAAAAGACGCGCCCCGCGCTGCTTCACCGCGTCCATAAACAGGCGTCCGCAGGTCACCAGCGACTCTTTGTTGGCCAGCAGAACATCTTTACCCGCATCTATTGCCGCAAGCGTCGGCAGCAACCCGGCCGCACCGACAATAGCCGCCATGACCTGGTCAACCTCATCCAGCGCCGCCATGTCGCAGGCCGCCTGCGCCCCACTCAGCACCTCGGTTCGACTGCCCTTCTCAAGCAGCAGAGTTTTCAGCTGACGCGCGCTCTCATCGTCATCCATCACCGCATAACGTGGCATAAACTCCAGGCACTGCTCGACCATGCGCTGCACGTTCTTACCGGCGACCAGCGCGGTCACGGTATAATGTTCAGGATTGTGGCGGACGACGTCGAGAGTACTGCAACCGATAGAGCCGGTTGAGCCAAGGAGAGTTAAATGCTTCATGGGATGCCCGAAAAAAGTTAGACCAGATAAAAGCAAAACGCCGCCAGCAAGACCCGAAGTCCCTCTGAACGGCGTTTATCAGTGTACGACAGAAATCAGAACTGCATCAGTTCCGCTTCTTTATCTGCCAGCGCCGCATCAATTTTCTTGATCGCTGCGTCGGTCATTTTCTGAATGTCGTCCTGAGAACGACGATCGTCATCTTCACTGATCTCTTTTTCTTTCAGCAGCGCTTTCACTTTATCGTTCGCGTCGCGGCGAACGTTACGCACGGATACGCGACCCTGCTCAGCTTCGCCACGCACCACTTTGATCAGATCTTTACGACGTTCTTCCGTCAGTGGAGGCAGTGGAACGCGGATATCAGAACCGGCAGAGCTTGGGTTCAGACCGAGGTCAGAGGCCATGATCGCTTTCTCAACCGCCGGGCTCATAGAGCGATCGAACACGTTGATTTTCAGCGTACGGGTATCTTCTACCGTCACGCTCGCCAGCTGACGCAGAGGGGTTGGCGTACCGTAGTATTCCACGATGATGCCATCCAGCAGGCTTGGGGAAGCACGGCCAGTACGGATTTTGCTGATTTGGGTTTTGAACGCTTCTACGCATTTTTCCATGCGTACTTCAGCATCTTTTCTGATGTCGTTAATCACGTTACGAATCCTTGAAAACTTGTCTCAGGCAGACTATCCGCCAGCACAGCGCTACAGGTGTGCTAAGTATAGTCGCGTTTAATTCATGACAACGCCAAAGGCGCGCCCGGGTAAGATACCACTACAAAATAAAGCGGAATCTTACCTGTATTTATCGCCGACGGAAATTATTCCGTGATCAAAGTGCCTTCTTTTTCGCCCATGACCACGCGGCGCAGTGCGCCAGGCTTATTCATGTTGAAGACACGGATCGGCAGTTTGTGGTCGCGAGCCAGCGTGAAGGCGGCAAGATCCATCACTTTCAGCTCTTTTTCCAGCACTTCGCCGTAGCTCAGCTGATCGTACATGGTGGCGGAAGGATCTTTTGCCGGGTCGGCAGTAAACACGCCGTCTACTTTGGTCGCTTTCAGTACCACATCGGCTTCGATCTCAATACCGCGCAGGCAGGCAGCGGAATCGGTCGTAAAGAACGGGTTACCCGTACCGGCGGAGAGGATCACCACGCGGTTGTTGCGCAGCAGGCTGATCGCCTCTGCCCAGCTGTAATTATCGCATACGCCATTCAGTGGAATCGCGGACATCAGGCGGGCATTCACATAGGCGCGGTGGAGCGCATCACGCATCGCCAGGCCATTCATGACGGTTGCCAGCATACCCATGTGGTCGCCCACAACGCGGTTCATCCCCGCTTTCGCCAGACCAGCACCACGGAAAAGGTTGCCACCGCCAATGACCACGCCAACCTGGATACCCAGTTCGACCAGTTCTTTGATTTCCTGTGCCATGCGATCAAGGATGCTTGCGTCAATACCGAAGCCTTCCGATCCCTGCAGCGCTTCGCCACTCAGCTTAAGCAGAATGCGTTTGTACACGGGTTTTGCATTGGTAGCCATGTTTCTTTCCTGAGACTGTCAACGATTAAGATGGGAGTTAATTCTGGCGACATGATATGCCGCAAATCAGCACAGCGATACTGGAGCCTGTCTGATTTCATATGACGGGTGACAAAAAGAAGCCGCCCTCAGGCGGCTCCTTTTCAATCATTAAGACTGCTTGGACATTGCAGCAACTTCTGCTGCGAAGTCAGTCTCAACTTTCTCGATGCCTTCGCCCACTTCGAAGCGGATGAAGCCAGTTACGTCAGCGTTGTGCTCTTTCAGCAGCTGAGCAACAGACTTGCTTGGATCCATAACGAAAGGCTGGCCAGTCAGAGAAACTTCGCCGGTGAATTTCTTCATGCGGCCTTCAACCATTTTCTCTGCGATTTCTTTTGGCTTACCAGACTGCATCGCGATGTCCAGCTGAACCTGGTACTCTTTTTCTACCACTTCAGCAGACACGTCTTCTGGCTTAACGAATTCTGGTTTGCTTGCAGCGATGTGCATAGCCAGCTGTTTAACCAGCTCTTCGTCAGCGCCTTTAGCCGCAACCAGAACACCGATACGTGCACCGTGCTGGTAAGAGCCCAGAACGTCGCCTTCCAGAGAAGAAACGCGACGGATGTTGATGTTCTCACCGATTTTAGCAACCAGCGCAACACGTTCTTCTTCGAACTGTGCTTTCAGAACTTCAACGTCAGTGATTTTGCCAGCAACCGCTGCGTCCAGAACTTTGTTCGCAAATGCCTGGAAACCGCCATCTTTAGCAACGAAGTCAGTCTGGCAGTTAACTTCCAGAATGATGCCGTAGTTGCCGTCGATTTTGGTGATGATCACGCCGTCAGCAGCAACGTTGCCTGCTTTTTTAGCTGCTTTGATCGCACCGGATTTACGCATGTTTTCGATTGCCAGCTCGATGTCGCCGTTCGCTTCAGTCAGCGCTTTTTTGCAATCCATCATGCCTGCGCCAGTACGCTCGCGCAGCTCTTTTACCAGGGATGCGGTAATTTCAGCCATTCTTAAATCCTCGGGAGATGTGAACTGCCCGGCCGGGGGCCAAACAGTGTAAATTGAAAAAAGGGGCCGGTAATGGGCCCCTATTCATACACGGTACTAATAAGGGGTAAAACCTTATTATTCAGCTTCTACGAAGCTTTCTTCCGCCTGAGAAGCCAGATCCTGGGAACGGCCTTCACGAACGGTAGCAGCTACAGCGCTCAGGTACAGGCTAACAGCACGGATTGCGTCGTCGTTACCCGGGATAACGAAGTCAACACCGTCCGGATCGGAGTTGGTATCAACGATAGCGAATACCGGGATACCCAGGTTGTTAGCTTCTTTGATAGCGATGTGCTCGTGGTCTGCATCGATTACGAACAGCGCGTCTGGCAGGCCGCCCATATCTTTGATACCGCCCAGGCTGTTTTCCAGCTTGTCCAGTTCACGAGTGCGCATCAGCGCTTCTTTCTTAGTCAGCTTGTCGAAAGTACCGTCCTGAGACTGGGTTTCCAGATCTTTCAGGCGCTTGATGGACTGACGAACAGTTTTCCAGTTGGTCAGCATGCCGCCCAACCAGCGATGGTTCACGAAGAACTGGTCGCAGCTGTTAGCAGCATCTTTCACAGCTTCGCTTGCAGCGCGCTTAGTACCAACGAACAGAATCTTACCTTTACGGGAAGAGATCTTGTTCAGCTCAGCCAGGGCTTCGTTGAACATTGGTACAGTTTTCTCAAGGTTGATGATGTGAACTTTGTTACGCGCGCCGAAGATGAAAGGCTTCATTTTCGGGTTCCAGTAACGGGTCTGGTGACCAAAGTGAACACCAGCCTTGAGCATGTCGCGCATGGAAACAGTTGCCATGTTTAAAACCTCTATATTGAAAGTTGGGGTTATGCCTCCACGTATCCCATATTACCGACCCCGAAGGGCACCCCGGAATATGTGCCGATACGTGTGTGTTGTTACACAAAGTGAGATTTGTCGCTCCCGTCCAGCCTGTGTATCTGAGATGGATCGGAAGTCCGGCGCGCTTTATACCACAAAACACGACCAGAAACCAACAGTTGTTGGCGGAGTGTGCTGTTAATGATTCTCAATTTGGCACGGAGCGTGCCTGACTGATACCATTGACGACACTTAGACTAGTATTGTCGAAAAAATCGACACCGATGGACAGATTACATGGCTATCTCTATTAAGACACCTGAAGAAATTGAAAAGATGCGCGTCGCCGGTCGTCTGGCCGCGGAAGTGCTGGAAATGATCGAACCGTTCGTGAAGCCGGGCGTCAGCACCGGTGAACTGGACCGCATCTGTAACGACTATATCGTGAACGAGCAGCACGCGGTTTCCGCCTGCCTCGGCTACCACGGTTTCCCGAAATCCGTCTGCATTTCTATTAATGAAGTGGTTTGTCACGGTATCCCGGACGACGAAAAACTGCTGAAAGATGGCGACATCGTCAACATCGACGTGACCGTCATTAAAGACGAGTACCACGGTGACACCTCTAAGATGTTCATTGTCGGCAAGCCAACGATTCTGGGCGAGCGTCTGTGCAAAGTGACACAAGAGAGCCTGTACCTGGCGCTGAAAATGGTTAAGCCGGGTATTCGCCTGCGTACCATTGGTGCTGCCATCCAGAAGTTTGTAGAAGCGGAAGGGTTCTCCGTCGTGCGCGAATACTGCGGTCACGGTATTGGCCGCGTTTTCCATGAAGAACCCCAGGTTCTGCACTATGATGCCGATGACGGCGGCGTGGTGCTGCAAAAGGGTATGACCTTCACCATCGAGCCGATGGTGAACGCCGGTGACTACCGCATCCGCACCATGAAAGATGGCTGGACGGTGAAAACCAAAGACAGAAGCTTGTCTGCTCAGTACGAGCATACTATTGTGGTAACAGACAACGGCTGCGAAATTATGACGTTGCGCAAGGATGACACCATCCCGGCGATACTGACGAACATTGAGTGATAAGAAGCCGGCAAATGCCGGCTTTTTTAATGGCGATAGCTTTTTCTTATGGGTGGCGCACGATGAGTAATCTCTTACCCGAACAGTATGCTAACACAGCACTTCCCACCCTTCCCGACCAGCCCGATAACCCGGGCGTCTGGCCGTCGCACGAGCTGACCTGCGCGCATATCAAAGCCCATATGGATGTTTTCCATCGCTGGCTGGGCAGCGCGTTCGACGCAGGGGTCTCAGCCGAGCAACTTATTGAAGCGCGCACCGAATTTATCGACCAGCTCCTGCAACGTCTGTGGATCGACTACGGTTTCGGGCAGGTGAGCGACATCGCGCTGGTTGCCGTCGGGGGCTATGGCCGCGGTGAACTTCATCCACTTTCCGATATCGATCTCCTGATCTTAAGCCGTAAAAAGCTACCGGACGAACAGGCGCAGAAGATTGGCGAGCTGCTGACCCTGCTCTGGGACGTGAAGCTGGAAGTGGGACACAGCGTGAGAACCCTGGAAGAGTGCCTGCTGGAGGGCTTATCTGACCTGACCGTCGCCACCAACCTGATTGAAACTCGTCTGCTGATCGGTGACGTGGCGCTGTTCCTGGAGCTGCAAAAGCACATCTTCAGCGACGGCTTTTGGCCGTCAGAAAAATTCTTCGCCGCGAAGGTCGAGGAGCAAAATCAGCGCCATCAGCGCTACCACGGCACCAGTTACAATCTTGAACCCGATATTAAAAGCAGCCCCGGCGGCCTGCGCGACATCCACACGCTACAGTGGGTGGCCCGCCGCCACTTTGGCGCCACCTCAATGGACGAGATGGTCGGCTTTGGCTTTTTAACCGAGGCCGAACGTAACGAACTGAACGAGTGCCTGCATCTGCTGTGGCGCATCCGTTTTGCCCTGCATCTGGAAGTGACCCGCTACGATAACCGCCTGCTGTTTGACCGCCAGCTCAGCGTGGCGCAGCGATTGAATTATCAGGGCGAAGGTAACGAACCGGTTGAGCAGATGATGAAGGATTTCTTCCGCGTCACCCGCCGGGTGACCGAGCTGAACCAGATGCTGTTGCAGCTGTTCGACGAGGCCATTCTGGCCCTGACGGCGGACGAAAAGCCGCGCCCAATTGATGACGAATTCCAGCTGCGCGGCACGCTTATCGACCTGCGGGACGAAACGCTGTTTATCCGCGAGCCGGAAGCGATCCTGCGAATGTTCTACACGATGGTGCGCAACAGCACAATTACCGGGATCTACTCCACCACCCTGCGCCATCTGCGCCATGCGCGCCGTCATCTGACGCAGCCGCTGTGCTATATCCCGGAAGCGCGCTCGCTGTTTTTGAGTATGCTCCGTCATCCTGGCGCCGTCAGCCGTGGTCTGCTGCCAATGCACCGTCATAGCGTGCTGTGGGCCTATATGCCGCAGTGGTCGCACATCGTCGGACAGATGCAGTTCGATCTCTTCCACGCCTACACGGTGGATGAGCACACGATCCGCGTCATGCTCAAGCTGGAAAGCTTTGCGAAAGAAGAGACGCGATCCCGCCACCCGCTTTGCGTGGAGCTGTGGCCGCGCCTCACCCATCCGGAACTGATCCTGATTGCCGCCCTGTTCCACGACATCGCCAAAGGCCGCGGTGGAGACCACTCGGTGCTGGGTGCGCAGGACGTGCTGAAATTTGCCGAGCTGCATGGGCTCAACTCGCGCGAAACGCAGCTGGTCGCCTGGCTAGTACGCCATCACCTGCTGATGTCAGTCACTGCCCAGCGTCGTGATATTCAGGATCCAGAGGTAATTAAGCAATTCGCCGAAGAGGTCCAGACGGAGAACCGTCTGCGCTATCTGGTGTGCCTGACGGTCGCGGATATTTGTGCCACCAATGAAACCCTGTGGAACAGCTGGAAGCAAAGCCTGCTGCGCGAGCTCTATTTCGCCACCGAAAAACAGCTGCGTCGCGGAATGCAAAACACCCCGGACATGCGCGAGCGCGTGCGACATCACCAGCTGCAGGCCCTGGCGCTGCTGCGGATGGATAACATTGATGAAGAAGCACTGCATCAGATTTGGGCCCGCTGCCGTGCCAACTATTTTGTCCGCCACAGCCCAAACCAGCTTGCCTGGCACGCGCGACATCTGCTGAAGCACGATCTGTCGCAGCCGATGATCCTGCTTAGCCCACAGGCGACGCGCGGCGGGACGGAGATCTTCATCTGGAGCCCGGATCGGCCTTATCTGTTTGCTGCGGTCTGCGCCGAGCTGGACAGGCGTAACCTGAGCGTTCACGACGCGCAGATTTTTACCACCCGCGACGGCATGGCGATGGATACCTTTATCGTACTGGAGCCGGACGGCAGTCCGCTCTCGTCGGACAGACATGAAGGGATACGCTTCGGTCTGGAACAGGCGATCACTCAGCGCAGCTGGCAGCCACCGCAGCCGCGTCGCCAGCCGGCGAAATTGCGCCACTTTACCGTCGATACCGAGGTCAATTTCCTGCCGACCCACACCGACCGTAAATCGTTCCTGGAGCTGATCGCGCTCGACCAGCCAGGGCTGCTCGCCCGCGTCGGCCAGGTTTTTGCCGATCTGGGAATTTCGCTTCATGGCGCCCGAATTACAACTATTGGCGAGCGAGTAGAAGATTTATTTATAATCGCCACCGCCGACCGGCGTGCCCTTAATAATGACCTGCAACTTGAAGTGCAACAACGGTTGACAGCAGCCCTCAATCCAAACGATAAAGGGTGACGTGTTTTTTAGTGAAATGGAAAGAGTAAACAATGCAGCAGTTACAGAACGTTATTGAGTCCGCTTTTGAGCGTCGCGCCGAGATTACCCCGGCAAATGTGGATACCGTAACCCGTGAAGCGGTAAACCAGGTGATTTCCCTGCTGGATTCCGGCGCGCTGCGCGTGGCAGAAAAAATCGACGGTCAGTGGGTTACTCATCAATGGCTGAAGAAAGCGGTGCTGCTCTCTTTCCGTATCAACGATAACCAGGTTATCGACGGAGCAGAAAGCCGCTACTTCGATAAAGTCCCAATGAAATTCGCGGATTACGACGAAGCGCGTTTCCAGAAAGAAGGCTTCCGCGTGGTGCCGCCTGCTGCAGTGCGTCAGGGCGCGTTCATCGCACGCAACACCGTGCTGATGCCATCCTACGTGAACATCGGTGCCTACGTTGACGAAGGTACCATGGTGGATACCTGGGCTACCGTCGGTTCCTGTGCCCAAATCGGTAAAAACGTTCACCTGTCCGGCGGCGTGGGCATCGGTGGTGTTCTGGAGCCACTGCAGGCTAACCCAACCATCATCGAAGACAACTGCTTCATCGGCGCGCGTTCAGAAGTGGTTGAAGGCGTGATCGTGGAAGAGGGTTCCGTGATCTCCATGGGCGTTTACATCGGCCAGAGCACCCGTATTTACGATCGCGAAACCGGCGAAGTTCACTACGGCCGCGTTCCGGCGGGCTCCGTGGTCGTTTCCGGTAACCTGCCGTCGAAAGATGGCAAATACAGCCTGTACTGTGCCGTTATCGTGAAGAAAGTGGATGCGAAAACCCGCGGTAAAGTCGGTATCAACGAACTGCTGCGCACCATCGACTAATCGCTGACCCGTTGATACACCGGGACCCGCCTGTGCGTCCCGGTGTAATCATCAAAGACGTCCGTTTCCGCAGTCACGATTGCCATTCCCTTTCTTCTCAACCCTGCAATATCCGCCGCCATACGCTGGCTCCCCAACCAGAAAAGCCCGTCAAGCGCAGTCACAGCCAGACCCGATTCCAGCGCCAGCGTCAGTCGCTCACGCGGCGCTTTGACCTCTCTGGCAATCTGCCGGAATGGCTCCGCCGTAAGCCCGGTGGGATCGACCCGTCGAATGCGGGTGGTCATGCGGTATTGAAAAGCGTCGGGGATCGCATCCAGATCGCCCTTCAGGCTGTAAACGCAGCCAAAGCGCTTGCCGTTGAAGATGACGTTCTTCTGGTTTAGCTGAAACTCATCGCGCAGCCCGGCGATTAGCTGCGGGGCGCGGGTCAGTATCAGCCGAAATGGCAGTTCGAAGCTGGTGACATAATCCACGTTGAGCAAGGCAATGCGTAAACGCTCCTCCGCCCCCGCCTGAAGCTGGCGGCATTCAGCGGCGACTTCTGCCCACTGATGCGTGAGTCTTTGGTTCTCTTCTACGGCACCAAAGCTATATTTTTCAATTTGATAATCAATGCGTCCTGACATGTCATTATCCCCGCAGCCTACGCTTTCGTGCGATAACTTTGCCTGAATTCCCCGGCTTTGAATACCGTCTCGCTCGCCTTTTCTCATGACTCTCACGATGCTGCATTAACGTTGAGAGAAATGATTACCTTATTACATTGATTTCCGCTTGACGTGGTCGTTAAAAACAACAATAAACGAGTGGGAGCATTTATTTTCCCTGCTCGGTAATGTCAGTGAAAGGTAATCAGGATCGACCCCGCTTTTTTTGAACCCGAGGGTGGCAAAAAGGAATTTTTTCATTAATTATTCAAAGGTTATGTTGAGATAAGGGTACCGCTATGTACGATAATCTGAAAAGTCTGGGCATTACCAATCCTGATGAAATTGATCGTTACAGCCTCCGCCAGGAAGCCAACAACGACATCTTAAAAATTTATTTTCACAAGGATAAAGGCGAGTTTTTCGCCAAAAGCGTGAAGTTTAAATATCCACGCCAGCGTAAGACCGTCGTCGCGGACGGCGTAGGCCAGGGGTACAAAGAAGTTCAGGAAATCAGCCCTAACCTGCGCTATGTGATCGATGAACTCGATCAGATTTGTCAGCGCGACCGCACTGAAGTCGATCTCAAGCGTAAGATCCTTGACGATCTGCGTCACCTTGAAAGCGTTGTTACCAATAAGATCAGCGAGATTGAAGCGGATCTTGAGAAGTTAACTCGGAAATAAAAGCAAAACGGCAGTCCCTGATTGCCGTTTTTAATGTTTGCGCCCTCTCCCCGTGGGAGAGGGATGGGGTGAGGGCACCAGCCCGCACTCAGTCATCTCTGCTCATCCAGCTGCAACGCCACATACAGCAGCAGCCTGTCGTCAAAATTCCCCAGATCCAGCCCCGTTAGCTCCGAAATCCGGTTAAGCCGGTACTCCAGCGTATTGCGATGAATAAACAACGCCTTCGACGTCGCCAGCGGCTGCACGTTATGGCGGAACCACGCCTGCAGCGTCCGGCGCAGCAGGCCGTTGTTGTCCATCGCTTTCAGGCGCGCTAAGGGCCGCGCCAGCTCGTTGGCCTGCCAGCCACCGCGCAGGCTGTCGAGCAGCACCGGCAGCATCAGGTCCTGATAGAAATAACTGCGGCTCTCCGGCATCCGCTGCTTACCCACCATCATGGTGGTGCGCGCGGTGCGCCAGGAGCGGGCAATACTGCCCGGCCCGGAAAAGTAATTGCCGAGCGCAACGCGAAAACGCAGCTGACCGTTCTCCTGCATCCGGGAAATCAGCAGTTCCACGCGACGACGATGATCTTCGGCATCCCAGCGGCCAAACGGATTGAGCGCGGGTTTGAGCACCACCATTTCCGTCAGCGAGACTATCGCCACCAGGTTATCGCGTTCCGGGGTCGTCAGCGCATTTTGCAGCTGCTGCAGTTCGGCCATCGCGCTGTCTACGCCAAGCTGACCGCTATCGACCTCGATCACCGCCACCACGCGCGGCTGATTGAGGTCGATCCCCAGGCGCTGCGCCCATTCGCTGAGTGCAGGCGTAAGCTCTTCCGCCTGAATAAGGTTCATCACCAGCTCTTCGCGCAGGCGGCTGTCCTGGGCGAGCAGATGCATCAGGCGCGACTGCTCCAGCATCATTTCCGCCGTCATACAGACCAGCTCGCCATATTTACGCAGGGACTCCGGCTCGCCGGTCAGGCCGATAACCCCCACAATCTCGCCTTCAAGGCGCAGCGGTAAATTGATGCCCTGGCGCACGCCGTGCAGGTGTTTCGCAACCGCATCGTCGATATCAACCACACGCCCCTGAGAGAGCACCAAAAGCGCGCCTTCGTGCAATTCACCAATGCGCTCACGATCGCCACTACCAATAATGCGCCCACGGGCATCCATTACATTGATGTTGGTATCAATGATGCGCATCGTGCGCGCCACAATATCCTGCGCCATTTTGGTATCAAGATGCCAGCCAGCCATGTCACCCTCCTCTGAGCAGAGCTCAAGCATAGGGAAGTTCAGTGACGGCTGCATTGTGCGAATGCACAAAGAGAGCGGAAGAAGTATGGAGTTGTGGGAAAAGTCACAGAAACAAGAAAGCCCCTGCGTACAGGGGCTTAAGAGGATTACTGCATCAGCAGGTAGATAGAGGTATCACCACGCTGAATATTCAACGCCAGCACGGACGGTTTGCTGTCGAGAATTTTGCGCAGTTCAGCGATGTTTTTCACCGGCTGCTGGTTAGCGCCCATGATCACATCCCCTTTTTTCAGGCCGATACGGGCAGCAGGTGAATTCGCCTTCACGTTATTCACTACCACACCTTTGTCTGCGCCCTTATTGCTCATCTCAGCACCTTCAATACCGCTGAAGATGGTGCTGGAATCAACCTGATTCTGGCTGCTCTGCTGCAGCTCCAGGCTCACGTTGACCGGCTTACCGTCACGCAGCAGACCGAGGGTCACTTTGCTGCCAATCGGCATAGAGCCGACTTCCGCACGCAGGGCTGCAAAGCTGCTGATCGGCTTACCGTTCAGGGAGGTGATCACGTCACCCGCTTTAATCCCTGCTTTCGCCGCAGAGGAGTTCGGCATCACCTGGCTGACGAACGCGCCGCGCTGGGCATCCACTTTCATCGCTTTTGCCAGCTCAGAGTTCAGCTCGGTGCCCAAAATGCCCAGCTCGCCGCGTTTCACCTGGCCGTACTGCACCATCTGCGCGGTCAGGTTTTTCACCATGTTGCTCGGGATAGCAAAGCCGATCCCGATGTTGCCGCCGTCCGGCGCCAGGATCGCGGTGTTAATACCGATCAGCTCGCCGTTCAGGTTCACCAGCGCACCGCCGGAGTTACCGCGGTTGATGGCCGCATCCGTCTGAATAAAGTTTTCATAGTTCTCTGCGTTCAGGCCGCTACGGCCCAGCGCAGAGACGATACCTGAGGTCACGGTTTCGCCCAGACCGAACGGGTTACCGATAGCCACTGTGTAGTCACCTACGCGCAGCGCATCAGAGTCGGCAATTTTAATCGCCGTCAGGTTTTTCGGATCCTGAATCTGGATCAGCGCAATATCGGAACGCGGGTCTTTGCCGACCACTTTTGCGTCGAACTTACGGCCATCGCTCAGCTGAACCTTAATGCTGTTCGCGTTATCAACCACGTGGTTGTTGGTCACGACGTAGCCTTTCGCTGCATCGATAATGACCCCCGAGCCAAGCGCCATGAATTTCTGTTGCTGGCCGCCGCCCTGGCTGTCATCCCCTGCACCACCGCCCTGACAGAACGGGGAACTCTGGAATGGCGAACCGTCCTGGCAGAACGGTGAGTTGTCACCAAAGAACTGCTGGAAGTTACGCGGCATACGCGGCGTATTGACGGTCGTACTCCCCTCAACGTTAATACTCACCACCGATGGCATCACTTTTTCGAGCATCGGTGCCAGGCTTGGCATCTGCTGCGCGGTTGCTGCCGATGACGCGGTCTCGGCTGCGGTAGCAGTCAGAGGAGACAGCGCTAAACCTAAACTCAGAGCCAGTGCACTCATTGCTAATGTGGTTTTTTTCATGTTTCTCAATCTCGATTTACAGGTAACGCAAAATTGCTGTGTAACTCAGATTCATTTTATACCGCTTAGTTCCGGCCATAAGTTTATGGAAAAGGTAAAAATTTATTGGCTGTCTTTACAAAACTCAGCGTTTATTCCACAGCCATTAGCTTGCGGTATTCATCCCAGGCATACAAATCCGTCATGCCGCTGATATAGTCCTGGATAAGACGGCAGCGATAATAATATTCCATTACCGGCCACTGCGTAGCGTGACGATCCAGCTTACTTATCGCTTCGACATAGGCCAGCCGATGACGGGTTGAAAGTTTTTGATAAAGCCGGGATTCGATGGGAATTCGTCGCACGCGTTCTTTTTCCACCAGCTCACTGAATTCGTCGACCGACAGCTGAAGCAACGGAGAATAAATTTCCAGTAACCCACTGATTACCCGGTAGCCCTGCAGTTCGAGCTGCTCGACATCCGGATGGCTGAACACATGCCGCATCGCCACATGTTTATAGAGCTCAAGGAGTTGACTGAAACTGCTGTCATCTTCCAGCAGCGCGTGATTGAATTCCCCGCTGAAAATCTGCGGCAGATTATCGATAAAGCGCGAGGCTGCGTAGGGCACCAGTTTATTTAATGTATTGACGCGCAAATACATAAAGAACTGGTCTTCCGTGCTGCGGCTTAATGTATTTGAGCGCGACTTTTCCCAGGCATTTTCGACAACCTGAGCAAACAGTGAACCTTTTTCGTGGTTTCCCCAGGCGGCATAAAGGTGCTGGTAAAGCTCCTCGACGCTGAATATTCTTTTCTCAACGGCATCTTCCAGGTCAGCGACGCAATAGGAAATATCATCCGCGGCTTCCATAATCCAGGTTAATGGAAAGCGACCGTTTGGCGTCAATGAAAGTTCTTTACGCAGCCGTTCAATATAGGCCTCTTCGGAAAGGTAGTAGCCCGGTTTCTTCATTAAATAGCTGTGGGATGCAGGCGTCTCTCCCGTCCACCACGCGGGACGCGTATATTTCAGGATACAGCCGACCTGCGCCCAGGTCAGGTTCATGCGCATCAGAGAATGTACCAGTCGGATACCCTGGGCATTGCCCTCGAAGTGACAGAGATCCTGACGCACTTTGCGACGCAGATCGTTAAGCCCTTCTTCACCTTCACGCAGACGTAAATCCCGCACGATGCAGCGGTCATCGCTGAGCGGCTGGCTTGCCGCATCCGACGGATGAAGGCGTTGTTTAAACCAGTCATTAATTGCCGCCTCGCCAAAGTGACCAAAAGGCGGATTGCCGATGTCATGCATCAGGCAGGCCATCTCAACGATGCTCTCGAAGGGCCCCGTCAGCTCGTCCAGACCATAGGTTTCCAGTAAACGTAGCTCTTTGAGACGGCTTAAAATCTCTTTGGCAATATACCGCCCGACCTGCTGCACTTCCATTGAGTGGGTTAAGCGCGTGCGTACAGCGGCATTACGCTCCAGCGGAAACACCTGCGTTTTTTGCTGCAAACGCCGGATGGCGGGCGAGTTAATAATCCTTCCTCGATCGCTTTCGAAGATACGCAGGATCTCATGTTCGCTCTTCTCGCCCTGTGGCGAGCGGAAACGTCGGTGCCAGTTAATTTTGGTACGAAAATCGATTGGTGACATGTGCTCCCCCGCGTGAGAATGCGTTTCCCCTTAACCGCATGATAGACTATGCATCTTAACAAGGCACATCGCGAGTAAATCTATGAAAATCGGCATTATTGGTGCAATGGAAGAAGAAGTTACGCTCCTGCGTGACAAAATTGAGAACCGTCAGACCCTCTCTCTGGGGGGGTGTGAGATCTACACCGGTCAGCTTAACGGTGTTGACGTGGCTCTGCTGAAATCAGGCATCGGTAAAGTGGCTGCTGCGCTGGGTGCGACCCTGCTGCTTGAGCGCTGCAAGCCGGACGTGATCGTGAACACCGGTTCGGCTGGCGGCCTGGCGCCGACGCTGAAAGTGGGCGATATCGTTGTCTCCGACGAAGCGCGTTATCACGATGCCGACGTCACCGCGTTTGGCTACGAATACGGTCAACTCCCGGGCTGCCCGGCAGGGTTTAAAGCTGACGACAAACTGATTGCGGCGGCTGAAACCTGTATTGCTGAGCTCAATCTTAACGCGGTACGCGGCCTGATTGTCAGCGGTGATGCGTTCATCAATGGCTCCGTCGGTCTGGCAAAAATCCGTCATAACTTCCCGCAGGCGGTTGCCGTTGAGATGGAAGCGACCGCGATTGCGCACGTTTGCCACAACTTCAGCGTACCGTTCGTGGTGGTTCGCGCCATCTCTGACGTCGCAGACCAGCAGTCTCACATCAGCTTCGACGAGTTCCTGACCGTTGCGGCAAAACAGTCCACCGTGATGGTGGAACGCCTGGTGCAGAACCTGGCACGTGGCTAAACCATCCCTCAGGGCGCTCGCCGCCCTGCTTCTGCTTGCTTCAGCGTGGCTCTGTGCCGCGCCTCGCGTAATTACGCTCTCTCCCGCTAACACCGAGCTGGCCTTTGCCGCTGGCATCACCCCCGTTGGCGTGAGTAGCTTTTCGGATTACCCCCCCCAGGCGGCCAACATTGAACACGTTGCGACCTGGCAAGGGATGAACCTTGAGCGCATCGTGGCGCTGAGACCCGATCTCGTGCTGGCCTGGCGTGGCGGTAACGCCGAACGGCAGGTCAATCAGCTTACCTCGCTTGGCATCAAGGTCATGTGGGTTGACGCCGTAAGTATTGAGCAAGTCGCTCAGGCACTGCGAGCCCTTGCCCCTTATAGCCCTGCGCCTGAAAAAGCCAGGCATGCGGCGAGCCAGATGCTCAATGACTATGCTGCGCTGAAAGCTCAATACGATACGTCCGTTAAAAAGCGCATCTTCCTGCAGTTTGGCAGTCAGCCGCTGTTTACCACAGGTAAAGGGTCAATTCAGAACCAGGTCCTGGAAGTGTGTGGCGGTGAAAATATCTTTGCTGCCAGCCGGGTACCGTGGCCGCAGGTTAGCCGTGAGCAGGTTCTGGCGCGCCAGCCGCAGGCCATCGTCGTGGTCGGAAATGCGAGCGAGATTCCTAAAATTAAACAATTCTGGCAAAGCCAGCTAAAAATTCCGGTGATCCCACTCAACAGTGACTGGTTTGAACGCGCCAGCCCGCGTATTATCCTCGCCGCAAAACAGCTCTGTGCCGCACTGGCAGAGAGTCACTAACAGAAGACCTTTTTCGAGGATTTAACGATGCTCGTTTATTGGCTGGATATTCTTGGCACAGCCGTTTTTGCTATCTCCGGCGTTCTGCTCGCCGGAAAACTACGCATGGATCCGTTTGGCGTGCTGGTGCTTGGCGTAGTCACTGCCGTTGGCGGCGGGACTATCCGTGATATGGCGCTGGCGAATGGCCCGGTGTTTTGGGTGAAAGATCCGACCGATCTGGTGGTAGCCATGGTGACCTGTCTGTTAACCATTGTGCTGGTTCGCCAGCCCCGCAGATTACCGAAATGGATACTCCCGGTGCTGGATGCCGTGGGTCTGGCCGTGTTTGTCGGTATTGGCGTCAATAAAGCCTTCAATGCCGGAACCGGCCCGATGGTCGCGATCTGCATGGGCGTATTAACCGGCGTGGGCGGCGGCATTATTCGCGACATTCTGGCGCGTGAAGTACCGATGATCCTGCGTACCGAGATCTATGCTACTGCCTGTATTATTGGCGGGATTGTGCACGCCACGGCGTATTACACCTTTGCGGTGCCGCTGGAAAATGCTGCGATGCTGGGGATGGTCGTGACGCTGGTGATTCGTCTGGCGGCAATACGCTGGCACCTGAAGCTGCCGACGTTTGCGCTGGATGAAAATTCAAGATAGGCGTCGTTTATAAGCCCGGTGGCGCTTCGCTTACCGGGCCTACAAATCCGCATTCAGGCTTAAATACTGAACGAAGAACCACACCCGCAGGTGCTGGTTGCGTTCGGGTTAGTCACCACAAAGCGTGACCCTTCCAGACCTTCGGTGTAATCCACTGAACCGCCGACGAGATACTGCAGGCTCATCGGGTCAACCACCAGCGCAACGCCCTGCTTCTCGATGGTCATATCACCATCGTTCACCTGATCGTCAAAAGTAAAACCGTACTGGAAGCCGCTGCAGCCGCCACCGGTAATATAGACACGCAGTTTCAGATCCGGATTGTCTTCGTCGGCAATCAGGGTTTTCACTTTGTTGGCTGCTGCTTCGGTAAATTCCAGCGGCACAGCTACGTCATCACTCATCTTATGCTCCCATGAATACTGCTATTGGGTAAAATTCACCCAATTCTTTTCGTCATTATCTAATACCCTGGTAATTCATTCAAGTATTCTGCGCGGCGGCCCGCTCCGCCTCTTGCTTTGCCAGGGTACGCGCGAGGATGGTGGAGTATAGCGGTTTCCCGCCCAGGAATTGGGCTAATAGTGTCGCCCCGAGACAGGTAATGATCATTGGCAAAATGAGCTGGTAATTATCTGTCATCTCCAGCACCAGCACGATACCGGTCAACGGTGCACGCAGAGACGCTGCCAGCAGTGCCCCCATACCGGCCACCGCGAAGGTGCCAGCATCAAGATGATACGCCGGGAAGCCCACTTTGGCTGCCATACCAAACGCGGTGCCCAGCAGCGTACCAAGCGCCAGCATCGGGGCGAAAATCCCGCCGGGTGCACCGGAGGAAAAGCACAGAACCGTTGTGATAACCCGGGAGATAAACATAAACAGCAGCAGACCGACGCTGAAATTTCCCGCTGCGGCGATGGGGATCAGCCCGAAGCCGCCGCCTGCGGCATTCGGCTCAATAAAGCCGAGCACGCCGCACATCCCGCCCAGCAGGCCGCCCATCAGCACCCATTTCGTCGTATTGCCGCCATGAATACGCTGGAACATATCCTGAGCACGTAAGATGCAGGTGTTAAACAGCGGCCCCACCACGCCAAAAATCATGCCGAGGATCAGGTAAAGCCACAGGGTGTTGACCGGCGCGTTGGTCAGTTTACCCACCTCAATTACCGCCCCTTCGCCATTGAAGAGACGGAAAACAATGCTCGACATAATAACGCCGGTAAACACGGCTTTAATGGAGATCAGGTTGTAGCGGAACTGCGCGCGCATCTCTTCGATGATGAACAATATGCCCGCCAGCGGTGCGTTAAACGCCGCTGAAAGGCCCGCCGCCGCACCGGTGGCGAGCAGCGTATGGCGCGCTTCGGCGCTTCGCATCCGGAACAGATCGCCCACCATGCGTCCGACGTTGCCCCCCAGTTGTACCGTTGGCCCTTCCCGGCCCAGCACCATCCCCGCGCCCAACGTCCCCATACCGCCGATGAATTTAACCGGGATCACGCGCCACCAGCGCACCGGGCGCAACTCTTCCAGTGCACCTTCAATTTCCGGGATGCCAGACCCGCCGGCCTCCTGGGCGAATTTACGCACCAGAACATACCCCACCATGGCAAACAGCGCCGACAGTCCAAATGCCCCGACCCAGACCAGCCACCGGCTATCGGCAAAACCCGCGACGGTGCCCACTCGCCAGTTGAGTACGGCATTGACCGCTTTTTCAAACGCCACGCCAACCAGACCGGCGAGAGTCCCCACCACGGCTGCAGCCAGCAGGATCGCCAGCGGCGTTTTATCGCGATTGAGCAGCCGCCGAATACTGATCCGGTGCTGAGCGCGCGTAAACTGTTGTTCTTCAAAAGACGGAGAATCTGATTTCATGTCCTGTTCTTATTCGTCATACAAAAAGCCGAGGAGATTTTACCAGAGACCTTCCCTCCGTCCCCTTAAAAATACTTAACAAATCTTAAAGCATTATCTGGCTAAAAATTTCATAACATACTGCGAATCACTTAGAATAGTGTGCTTAATCATTTTATACGAACCAGGAACGACGCCATGAGCAAGTCTGAAAACCTCTACAGTGCAGCCCGGGAGCTTATTCCAGGTGGTGTGAACTCGCCTGTTCGCGCCTTTACCGGCGTGGGCGGTACGCCGCTGTTTATTGAACGTGCTGACGGCGCGTATCTGTATGATGTCGATGGCAAAGCCTATATCGATTATGTCGGTTCCTGGGGACCGATGGTGCTCGGGCACAACCACCCAGCCATTCGTAACGCGGTCATTGAAGCCGCTCAGCGTGGCCTGAGCTTCGGTGCGCCAACCGAAATGGAAGTGAAGATGGCGGAGCTGGTGACCGAACTGGTGCCGACCATGGACATGGTACGTATGGTGAACTCCGGTACAGAAGCGACCATGAGCGCGATCCGCCTGGCGCGCGGTTTTACCGGTCGCGATAAAATCATTAAATTCGAAGGCTGCTACCACGGTCACGCAGACTGTTTACTGGTGAAAGCAGGCTCCGGCGCGCTGACCCTCGGCCAGCCAAACTCGCCTGGCGTGCCGGCGGATTTCGCTAAGCATACCCTGACCTGTACCTATAACGATCTGAACACCGTTCGCGCGGCGTTCGAGCAGTATCCGCAGGAGATCGCCTGCATCATCGTTGAACCGGTAGCGGGCAACATGAACTGCATTCCACCGCAGCCGGACTTCCTGCCGGGCCTGCGCGCCCTGTGCGATGAGTTTGGTGCCCTGCTGATCATCGACGAAGTGATGACCGGCTTCCGCGTAGCGCTGGCGGGTGCCCAGTCTTATTATGGCGTTGAGCCGGACCTGACCTGCCTCGGCAAAATCATCGGCGGCGGCATGCCTGTTGGCGCATTCGGCGGCCGTAAGGATGTGATGGAAGCGCTGGCGCCAACGGGCCCGGTCTACCAGGCAGGTACCCTTTCCGGCAACCCGATTGCGATGGCCGCAGGCTTCGCCTGCCTGACCGAAGTGGCGCAACCAGGTATTCACGAAACCCTGACCGACCTGACGACTCAACTGGCTAACGGTCTGCTGGAAGCCGCAGAAGAGGCGGGTATCCCACTGGTGGTCAATCACGTCGGCGGCATGTTCGGGATTTTCTTCACCGATGCGCCAACCGTGACCTGCTATCAGGACGTCGTGAAGTGCGATGTTGAACGCTTCAAGCGCTTCTTCCACCTGATGCTGGAAGAAGGTGTGTACCTGGCGCCGTCGGCGTTTGAAGCGGGCTTTATGTCCGTGGCGCACAGCGAAGAAGATATCAATAACACCATCGACGCGGCGCGTAAGGTGTTTGCGAAGCTTTAAGGTCCGTGCGAGGTGATGCCCTCACCCCAACCCTCTCCCACAGGGAGAGGGAGCAAACCCTAAAACGGCAATCTAAGGATTGCCGTTTACTTTTATTACCGACTCTGCTTTCTCAACAGATAAATAAAATACGGCGCGCCGATAAAGGTCGACAGCAGTCCCGCCGGGATCTGGTAAGGGAACAGCACCATCCTTCCACACCAGTCCGCAAATACCAGAATGACTCCGCCCGTCAGGGCTGACATCACAATGTGCGGCATTGTCCGGCGGAACCCCATCATTCTGGCGATATGCGGTGCCATCAACCCGACGAAGCTCAGCGGGCCAATAGTCATGGTTGCCGTTGCCGTGAGGCACGCTGCCAGCAGGAGAAGTGCGACACGCGTAGGCGTCAGCGCCATGCCCACAGCCCGCGCCGTTTCGCCGCCGAGCGGCAGAATGGTCATCCAGCGACGACACAGCGGCACAATCGCCAGCAGCACAATCATTACGATCCCGGAATGCACAACCTGGCTGGCGGTCGCGTTGTAGGTTGAGCCAGAAATCCAGGTCAGGATCTTCGCCATTCGCGGATCGCCACTCGCCTGCAGCATCATCAACAGCATCGTAAAGGCCGTGCTGAGCGCCATCCCGGCCAGCAACATCCGGTGCGGGGAAAATCCGCCGCGGCCAGAGGCAATCAGAATAATCATCAGCGTCACCGCCGCACCGATACTCCCGGCAGGCATCAACCAGCCAAACGCGTTCCCTGGCACCAGGAACAGCATCAGCACCACGCCAAAGGCGGCACCGGAGCTGATCCCCAGCACTTCCGGGCTCGCCATCGGGTTACCGGTCAGACGCTGAATAATACAGCCCGCAACCGCCAGCATCACACCGGCAATAAGCGCGGAGAGGATCCGCGGCCAGCGCCATTGCAGTAATTCGTTGAGTAAATCACCCGTTGCCCAGTGCCAGCCTGCGGCATCGCGCCCAAACGCGAGTGCGGCAAACGAGGCGAGAAGCAAGACTCCCAGACCGGCAAGGCTAAACCACAGTACCGACTGACGTTCCGCGTAGACCTTATCGCCCGCGTCCATCGCAGGCGCGCTGATGCTGCGCAAACGCGGGAGCAACCACAGCAGCAGCGGCGCACCGATAAGCGCCGTTGCTGACCCGGTAGACACTTCCATCCAGACGCGGGCCAGCCAGAGAATGATCTGATCGGAAAGCCAGAGGATCAGCGCCCCGATCAACGGTGCGAGCAGCAGACGCGCCAGCAGCCGACGCGCCCCGAGCATTTTTGCCAGCAGCGGCGCAAAGAGACCGATAAAGCCGATAATGCCCACCGCGTTAACCAGCAGAGCGCTCAGCACAATCGCCAGCGTGAGCGCCGCCAGGCGTGCCAGCGACAGTGCCAGCCCCAGGTTGCGCGCCACGCCATCATCCAGCCCGATGAGCGTCAGCGGACGCAGGAGCAGCAGCGTCAGCACGACCCCGCCCGCCAGCTGCGGCCACAGACGCTGCACAATGCTCCAGTCGGTCTGGGTGAGCGTGCCGGTGCTCCACAGGAACATACTTTGCAGCTGATCGTGATGGAACAGCACCAGCAGCTGGTTAATCGCACCGCAATAGAGGCTGACAACCAGCCCGGCCAGAATCAGCGTTACCGGAGAAAGGCGTTTTCCCCAGGCCACACCAAAGACCAGCGCCCCTACGACACACGCCCCCGCGAGGGCCGCAAACTGCGAGGTTAACGCGCCGGGCAATGCCCACAGCGTGGTGATCGTGATCCCAAGCTGCGCCCCGGTAGCGACGCCCAACGTGGTTGGCTCCGCCAGCGGGTTACGTAATACCTGTTGGAATAAGACGCCTACCAGGCCTAAACCGGCCCCGACCAAAAGGGAGATCGCCAGACGCGGCAGCAGGCTGTAGTGGAACAGCATCTGCTGAATATTGTCGATATCCGGCGAGACCAGCGCGGCTCCCCACTGCGCACGCGGTAACGCCGTCGAGAGATTGAACCCGGTGAATGACAGTGCAGCCAGAAAAAGCACGGACAGCAGTAAAACCGGGAAACGCGCGATACGGGTACTCATGCTTTACCTCCCAGCGCGTTATCCAGTACGCGGGCAAAATGCATGGCCGATAGCGTCGCGCCGTAGAACCACACAGCGGGCGCACGCTGGAAGCGCTTCTCGCGCACAAACGGCATCGCCTGCCAGAGCGGCGTCGCCATCAGCGTTTGCATTTCGCGCTCGTTGCCGTGGTCGAAACACAGCACATCCACATCACGAAACGCCGCCAGACGATCGATACCGACGGCGGTACTGCCCCAGAAGGTCATCTCCCCTTCCCACGCATTGCGAATGCCAAAGCTGTCCAGCACCTCCTGGAACAGACAGTTTTTACCGAATACCAGCATATGGCGGGCATCCAGCAGCGTCACCATCAGCAGCGGGCGATCGCCCCGCCCGGCAAAGCGCGGCTTCAGGGCGTCAATCAGGGCATCGAATTCATCGAGATGCTTTTTGGCTTCCGTTTCACGGTTGAGGAAATGCGCCATCTCGTTGATCGAGTTTTTCGCCACGGTCAGCGGTTTTTTACCGTCGCTAAAGGAAAAACCGCGCCCTGGCGCAATACGTGCCATGGTCTCTTCTGACGGGCCATAGCCCGCAGACCAGAACAGGAATGACGGTTTCATTTGGGTAAGCAGTTCGAGGTTTGGCTCCGTACGCAGGCCGATGTCAATCACCGAGTCCGGCAGCTTCGGCTCGTTCACCCAGAGGTTATAGTTAGGGATGTCCGCCACGCCATAGGGCGTGACGCCCAGCGCCATCATCAGCTCTACCGGCAGCCACTCCAGCGCCACAATGCGGTGAGGATCGACTGCGGCAGCACGCGCCGTCGTCATGTTAAACAGCAGGGGTGAGAGCGCCATTGCCGTCAACAGGCGACGACGGCTGATAAATGTGTTGTCCAGCATCAGTACACGAAGCTCACCGGTGCAGCCCCAGCCGGGTGAGGCAAGATACCCATTGGAATACCGTAAATGTGTTCCAGCGTTTCGCTGCGCATCAATTCTGACGGTGTTCCCTGCGCAATCATTTCGCCGCCGCGTAACGCGACAAGATAATCGCAGTAGCGAGCCGCCATGTTGATATCGTGCAGGACCGCAATCACCGTCAGGCCACGCTGCTGGCTTAACCGGTGTACCAGCGCCAGCACGTCGACCTGATGGGCAATATCCAGCGCAGAGGTAGGCTCATCCAGTAGCAGGCAACGGCTGTCCTGAGCCACCAGCATTGCAATCCACGCCCGCTGACGCTCACCGCCAGACAGGCTATCCACCAGACGGTGCGCCAGCGGTTTTAGCCCAACCAGCGCAATCGCCTCTTCCACTTTCTCCCGGTCAGCCGCGCCGAAGCGCCCAAGCGCCCCGTGCCACGGATAACGCCCAATCGCCACCAGCTCACGCACCGTCATCCCTTCCGCCTGCGGCAACTGCTGCGGCAGATAGGCCACTTTGCGCGCAAAGGCTTTGCTGCTCCAGCTCTCCAGTTGCTGTCCGTCCAGCAGGATATCCCCTTCAGACGGCGGCTGATGGCGTCCCAGCATCTTAAGGAGCGTGGATTTACCGGAACCGTTGTGACCAATCAGGCCCGTCACTTTACCGGCCGGGAACGTCAGAGAGAGCGGATGCAGCAACGTGCGTCCGGGTACGCGAAAGGAGAGATGATTGAGCGTGAAGGTGGTGTCGGATTGCGTTTGATTATCCTGCATATCAGCCAACTTAAATAAAAAGGGCACGGCGAACCGTGCCCAAAGAGAGATTAGAAGCGGAAGGTCGCGGTGGCGACAACCTGACGTCCTGCTCCCCAGTAACACGCATATTCGCTGTAGCAACTGGAGACGTATTCGCGGTCGAAGATGTTGTTTACGTTGACACCGACAGAAGAGCCCGGCAGCCCAAAGCGAGCCAGGTCGTACTTCACGGTCGCATCCGCCAGCGCATAGCCCGCGACGTTGAACGACTGGTAGGCTTTTGGCGACGAGGCAGAGTAGTAAGAAACGGTATTACCGATGTATCGGGTTCCCGCCCCTACCGTCAGACCGCTCAACGCCGTCTCGTGGAAGGTGTAATCTGCCCACAGAGACGCCATATTACGCGGCACTTCCGCCGGACGGCGGCCTTCATACCAGGTATCGTGCGTGTATTCTGCATCAGTAAAGCTATAGGATGCCGTCACATTAACGTTTGCCGTTACTGCCGCTTTAGCTTCCAGTTCGAACCCGCGGGAACGAATTTCACCGCCCTGTACGCTAAAGCCGCTGGTCGGGTTCGCCGGATCGGCCGTCAGGTTGTTGTTTTTAGTCAGCTGGTATACCGCTGCAGTCACAACCACTGGCAGATCTTTCGGTACATACTTCACGCCCGCTTCATACTGTTTGCCACGAGCCGGATCGAACGGTTTACCGCCCTGGGTTGCACCGGAAATAGGCTCGAAGGATTCGCTGTAGCTGAAGTACGGCGTAATACCGTTATCAAACAGGTAGTTGATCCCGCCGCGCCAGGTGAACGCCCGATCGTTGATTTCAGCCGTCGTGTCAGAGGAACGCGTCAACGTGGACGTTTTGGCGAAATCATAGCGTCCGCCAAGGGTCATGACCCACTTATCCCATTCAACCTGATCTTGCGCGTACAGGCCCGTTTGTTCCTGACGATTGAGCACGGCATATGGGAAGTTCACGTTGATATTGGCATTGTTATGCTGCGGATTACTCATGCTGATAGGGTCAGCGGTGCCGTAATCAGCATCGATATCGTTACGCATGCGCAAGTAATCGACACCCGTTAACAGGGTATGATCCACTGCACCGGTCGCAAATTTGGATTGCAGCTGAGTATCAACTGTAAACGAATTCAGGTTTTCATCAGAACGTACATAGGCCCGGCTGATTTTCCCCGGCGCGATATAGCCGTTGCCGTAAACAGAACGGTAGAGTGTATTAACTTTGGTATAGCGCAGGTTTTGACGTACGGTAAAGGTATCGTCAAACTCATGTGAGAAGCTGTAGCCCACCATCTTCTGGCGACGGGAGATCTTGTTGTCTTCGTCACCTTCATTGAAGTCTGTCGGCAGCTTGTGCGCATTGCCATTGGCATCATAGTACGGCACAACGGTGCCTTCCCGCGGCAGCCAGCCGTAATAGCCTGCATCCGGATCGCTCTGGAAATTACTCAGGAAGGTGAAATCCGTTTTATCGTCAGGACGCCAGCTGAAAGCGGGTGCAATGGCGTAGCGGGTGGACTTAACCATTTCCTGCTGTGCATTTTCGCTGCGCCCCAGACCGGTGAGGCGGTATGACCACACGCCGTCATCATCAATCGCATCGCTAAAATCAAACCCGGTTTGCCACAGGTTATCGGTACCCATTTTGAACTGGATTTCTTTCAGTGGCTCGGTGGTTGGGCGCTTGCTGACCATGCTGACCACGCCGCCCGGGTGGCTTTTACCGTACAGAACGGATGTTGGGCCACGCAGCAGTTCGACACGCTCAAGGAAATAGGGATCCATTGACGCTTCAGAATAGTTATCACCCTGTAGCTTCATCCCGTCCAGGTACTGGTTAGTATTCACGGTAGTGGAAGTGGTGAAACCACGGATAGAAACTACATCATATGTTGTTGATGCACCGCGAGTAGCAAAAACGCTCGGCGTATAGGCCAGCGCTTGCTTCACCGTCCCCGGCTGCTTCATGTCCATCTCTTCACGAGTGACTACGGAAATAGACTGCGGGGTTTTCTCAATTGGCGTATCGGTCTTGGTCGCCGTGGCGGTGCGCTTGGCCGCAATCGTGGGTGCCGGTCCCCAGGCACTTTCCTGTGCCGCAGGCGCTGCGGTTACCGTAATGGTTTCTTCTTTTTTCGGGGTTTCGGCAGCATGTGCATAAGCCGACATGCCGGCAACCGCTGTGGCTACGACGACCGCGACTTTTCGCAGCGACGTGTTGATTGGCTGAGCAGTATTGGAAAGCGCCATGTTGTATCTCTGATGGAAAGGTTAATGATAACGTAAACGAGAATTATTATTATGAGCGCAAGAATAATAGGCGAAACGCCGGTTGCATAGCAAGCAATAAGCGGCCCTACGAGAATTGAGGGATTAAGAATTAACCAGATGAAAACAGGGGGTTAATGATGTTAGCGAAAGGATCGCCAAAACCCGCCGGAGCGGGCGGGAAGCATTAGCGGTAAAACAGCTCGAACGTGGCGACCGCCTCGACTTTTCCGGGTTTGACCTCCCCCGTTTTTACGTAGCGGGCCTTCAGGGGGATCTCTGCGGGCACCTTGTCCTGCGTAGCGGATATCGCAGTATAGGTCTGGTCAAACTGAAGGACGGTATCGTTGCTGTCGAGAATTTGAATCCCCAACCCTTGTGCGGCAGCATCACCGGATGCAATGCCCAAAACCGAGCCGTTGGTCACCCCCGTCGACCCCGTGCGGGTGAACTGATAGTCAATCTTTGTTCCCGCCGCGCAGTCGTTTATTGCGATCTTAAAGCTACCATCAGTCAGTATCTCTGAGTATTGCCCGTCAAAATCCTGAGAATTGACCGTTTTGAGAGGAACAAAAATGTTACGGTCAACCAGATTACAGGAATTGGTCGTAATATGGACGCTGGTGGGCGAAAAACGCATTTCACCGACCACGACACCGCCGAGCGTATCCTGCGAGGTCAGGCGCGAGGTATCCAGCATCCCGTCCTGGACCTGGCCGATGACCACCAGTTGAGCGGCGGCCCGAAAGACGTGGGTGCCATCAGACCCGCCATGTTTGTAGCCATAATACTGCCAGGGACGAATGAGGTCCTCCTCTATATAGTCGGGCAACCGTTCGCTTGACGCCGCCGCACGGATGCCAATCCCCGGCACGTTGGTTTTATAGACTCCCGGCAGAACGTCCTCACGCGCGTCGGCATCCGTCAGGGTCAAATAGCCGCGCCGGATTTGCGCGTCAGCTCCGCCACAGTGCACCGTAATTTCATTGGATTCGACGGCATTGTCATAAATTACGGTCCCCACAGGGGTATCGGGATCGAGCATAAAGACCGCTGGAAGCTGAAAGGTAACAATGCCGCCAGATCCATCCCCGCCGCTGAAAGTACATTGAGCAAATGCCGGATGTACCCGCGCGGCGGCGACCAGCAGTACGGCAGAGATAACGGTTCTCACCAGAATAGTCACGCGCATTTTCTCTCCAGCCTCATTGGCAATTGACCGCGGTATTAATGATTCCCTCGCCATTGTCATCGGGTAAATCGATGACGCCATGACACTGTTCGTCGCCCGCCTCTCCCCACTGCGCGCTGAACGATGTGTGTCCATTAAGCCCTGAGAGGTAGACCTCGCCATCATCCCCGACAATCGCGGTGGTGTTATCAAGCGCCACGATGGCACCAAACGGCACTGGTTTACCCTGATGACGCAGCGTGACCAGCGCGCGGCGCCCAACGCGGGCCTCGAAGTTCGCCAGTATCACCGCGCCTTTTGTCGGCACGAGATCTAACGTTGCCGCGTCAATATCAATATCGCTGCGTTCCTGCGTGTTTACCGTGAGGGTGTTGTGTCGGTAAGCGGTAAGCGACGGCACGATGGCATTACCAAACGCATCGGTATAAATGCCGCGGCCGCTCTGAACGTTGACATCCTCTCCGTCGTTGATGTGTACAATCGCGAAAGCGTCCCGCACGGGCTGCCCCAGCGTAACGCCCTGACCGTGAGCCACGATGGATCCCTGAGCGTTATAGTTCCACTGGCGGTTATCCCCGCCGTAGCTGTACCCCATGCCAACTTCGCCGGACGAGCCGCGATAGCGCCCGGATACGCTGCCGCCATAGCCCGTATCTTTGTTGGCGTAGGTCTGCTGGAGGTTATAGCTCAGCTTGTTATCCTCAAGCGCGGTCCCCCCGATCCCCACCTGATGCGAGACATACCCGCCGCTTGCGGTATTTACGCTGTAGTTTGCCCACGCGTTAGAGAGCCAGTGCGATAACGGGATATTGACGTTCAGCGCCAGTTGCCGATCGGAATCGGCATCTGGCGTGCGGGTCAGGTTGTAGCTTATCGACCAGGTAATATCCCGCCAGCTGGAGCTCAGCCCGGCGCTGACGCTGCGCTCGTGGCCGTCCATATCCCAGTAATCCTGCTGATAGCCGTTAAGATACGCCGAGCCCCAGTCAGAAAGCCGCTGGGAAAGGTTTACCTGCATGCGGCTTCGGCGGTTGTTGGTTCTGCGATAGGTATAAATGCCGTCATCAATCTCGCTGTCGCGCTGATCGATAGCCTCCTGAAAGGTATAAAACCCGGAGGTGGAATAGCGGTAGCTGGCAAGCGTGACGGTGGTATCTGTGTCGGGAATATCTTTTGAATACTGCGCTCGCCATGAGAGTCCATTTGCGTCATCACGTCCGTCATCAAAGGCGGTTCTCGCGGTGGTGATATCCACCGAGGCTGAGCCCAGGTGACCCAAATCCGCGCCAACCCCCAGCAATAGTGCATGATACATCGACGCACCCTGAGCGCCGGTGTAGGCCGTCACGCCATACGGCAGACCATAAATAGCCGTACCTTGCACAAAGGTGGGCTCATCTTCCCCTTCATTGCCGCGATAACGCCCGGCCGCCAGCGAATACTTAAACCCGCCCTCACGCTGGAGGACCGGCACCGACGCGCTGGCCTGTATGAAGCTATGCTCCGAGCCATCCGCCTCTTCAACGGTGACTTCCAGATCCGCGCCGGAGGCGACCTGGCTTAAATCACGGATCTCAAATGGCCCCGGCGAGACGTT
Source organism: Enterobacter cloacae complex sp. IR53030 (assembly GCF_049238365.1). NCBI lineage: Bacteria > Pseudomonadati > Pseudomonadota > Gammaproteobacteria > Enterobacterales > Enterobacteriaceae > Enterobacter > Enterobacter cloacae complex sp. IR53030. The sequence continues at coordinate 91,416 of NZ_JBMKHA010000012.1, read as the reverse complement.
GGTTTGATAAAGGGTGTAGCCGTTTTGCTTAATGGTGACTTTTGCATCGCTGTTGGCAATCCCCCGCACGACAGGCGCAAACCCCTGCTGGCTGACCGGTAGCATCGCCGTATCCGTTTCCAGCGTCAGGCCGGTCATCTGCACGCTGTCGAACAGCTCGCTGTTAGTGTACGTCTGGCCCAGTTCAAGCTGGCTTTTCAGCGCTTTGATATCGCGCTGCAGGGTGGTGGCGATGGCTTCCCAGCCCGAAGAGTCACTCCAGGTACTGTTGTTGCGCAGCCGCCACGCGCCCAGATTAAGACCCGATGTCAGGCCAAGCCAGGTTGATGAGGTTTGGCCCGTGCTGTAGTGCTGCTGAGAACCGCTGAGCTGATAGCTTGTCCAGGCCGCCGGAGCACCGTCATCCCAGAATTTCGGGTTAATGGCGCCCGCAGCCGCGCGGTTGCGGTAGGCCTGGGGAATGACCAGCGTCAGGGTCTGGTTATCCTGATTGTAATCGTAGCGAGTATGTTCGATGAAATGGGAGATATCCCGAATGCAGGCCGCATCGTCCATATCTTTGAGATCCGGCACCGCGTCGACGTTAACGCCAAATTCACGCAGATCCGCTTTGGTCAGCTCCGGCAGAAGCTGCTGCTTATCGTCAGAAAGCACATAGGTGACCTCGCGTTTATCCACGACGTCCCGATCCCACATGATGGTGGTCAGATAGCGCCCTGCCAGCAAGCCGTTATCATTAATGAAGTTTTTGAGCGTAGCGGTATTTTCCAGCGGCGTATCCAGCTCAAGGATCCGCAGGTTGAATTCGTCATCAGCCCACGCAGGTGGGATCGCGACGAACAGTGCGAGCACGATCCCGGACCATACCTGTTTTTGGCGAGAGGGAGAGGACATAGCATTCCAACACGATCCCGTTAAAGGGCCTGCTTGCGCTGAGGGGTTTGCGCCCCAAAATCATTGATTGCCGTCCAGGTCACCGCACCCGTCGCCCCTTTTGGCAACGCAAAATGCTGCTCGCTAAACGGTGCAACCATCATCGAAATAGCCCCCGGCGTGGTTTCGGTCTCTTTCACCGGTACGCTTTTCCCGCCCACGGCCAGCTCGCCAAAGGAGACGTAAAACGGCGTGGGGTTTTTAGCAATAAGCGTGTCGCCCTGACGACGGAACGTGATTTTTTCATCCGCCACCAGCGCATCGGCCTCTTTTAACTGAGACGGGCGCCAGAAAAGCTTCAGCCGCGTTTTCATCGCGAACTGCAGGGTATTTTTCTCTTTCAGCTCAGGCGACAGCGCGGAGACCGATTTCACATTCGCCAGGAACAGCGATTCACGGTCTGATGGCAGGCTTTTTTTATCGCCAGTAAAAATAACGTGTAAAAGGGTTTGACGGTTTTCCTGCAGCTTATAAACAGGAGGCGTAATAACGAAAGGCGCTTTTGCATTATTGGCGTAGCTGACCCAGCTTTGTACCAGATAACGCGTATGGGGATCTTTATTTTTAAGGGCTATTTGTACTTCAGCTTTATTTGATGGATAAATAATACGCGTACCACCCAGAACCACGCTGGCCTGCGCTGACAGACAAGAAATAATTAAACAACCACATAACAATTTAAATAAAGTCTTCATACAACGTTCCAAAAGGCAGCCATAAAGGCTGCCAGTAATGACTTAGCGATAGACAACCTCGAAAGTTGCCGAAGAAGAATAGCGGCCTGCGGTGGGTGCAGTATCACCAATCTGAATCACCTTCGCGATGTAGTTAAAGACTGACGCATTTGTTCCCGTCGCATCGTTAGCCACATCCGTTCCCGTCGAAGGTAGGGAGCCATCAAATACCACATCGTCTTTCGTGCCGTTTTCATTGCTGACGATGATGCCAACGTTGGTGGCATTACCGGCGCCGCTGAGGTCGTTCTTCAGACGTTTATGCGCGGCATCCGTTGTCGTTCCGCTGAATTTGAGGTTGAGTTTGGCAACCAGCGGGTCACATTTTTTCACTTCAATATTAAACGTTTTGCTGGTGCCCACTGCGCCATCAGTGCCAAAGTCCGACGCATAGGTATCGGGGAACGTGACGGTTGACGAGGTCGTACCGGAGCCATCAACATTAATTTCACAGGTGTCGGCCACCACTTTCCCGGCAAAGTTCACCGTGCCAGAATCGTTTCCGGCAAATGCTGGCAGAGACAGCGCTGCCATTATGCTTGCAGCCAAAAATGAAGAAAGAACATACTTACTCATAATCATATCCTTATATATATCGATGCAGTCATCCATTCCCGCCCCAATACTGTGCGTCAGAATGTTATTTAAGCGCTCATATCACTCATACAGGGGTAATTAACCCAGCCATGTTTCAGGAAAGCCTGTGATTCCTTGAGGCGATTAAATCAGATCATTCTTACCAGTGTCCAGATAGCCTAAAAACCTCCTGCACATAATGGCGCACAAGACTATGTTTTAAATAAAAAATAATGAATCTTAGGAATTCTTAATTTTGAATTAACTTTTTTTAAAGGATTGCGGACTGTAAACAATAAAAAAGGCCGCTTTAAAAATAAAGCGGCCTTTTATTCAGGGAATTAATTAATTCCCGCCAAACATGTCCTTAATCCAGCCGGCTACGCCATCGCTGTCTTTCTTCTCATTCTGCTGCTGCGGCTGTTGTTGCTGCGGCTGCTGAGGCTGAGAAGATTGATCGAACGGGTTGCCCGTTGGCTGTTCAGGCTGGCTCTGCTGGCAGAGGGAGTCCGGATTGGTGGTCCAGACCGGCAGGGTACGCATCCCACCGCCGCAAACAAAGTTACCGGAACCGTCCACGCCCATATCGACGATATCTTCCGGCGCAACCAGGTTCAGCGGCACCGGAGACTGATTCGCCAGATAGCGCTGGTAAATCGACATCGCCCCGCTTGCACCGTACAGCTTGGTTGGCTGGTTGTTATCACGGCCTACCCAGGTGATCACCACTTCACGGCCATCAATACCGGCAAACCAGGTATCGACGTTGTTGTTGGTGGTCCCGGTTTTACCCGCCAGATGCAGACCCGGATATTTCGCCCCCAGCTGACGGCCAGTACCGCGCTGCACAACCTGCTGCATGGTCCACAGCGTCATATAGGCCGCCTGCGCAGGCACCGCACGTTCTGCCTGTGGGAAGCTCTGATACAGCACGGAGCCATCCTCGGCAATCACCGAGCGCAGGGCCGAAAGCGGCGCACGGTTACCGCCGCTGGCAATGGTCTGGAACGCCTGTGCCACTTCGATCGGCGTCAGGTTAAGTGCCCCCAGAATCATCGCCGGAACCGGATGCAGCTGATCTTTCGACACGCCCAGTTTCTGCCAGGTGTCGACAATCGCAGGCAGGCCCAGCGCCATACCGAGGTTAACCGTGGGGACGTTCATGGAACGGGTCAACGCATCCACCAGCATAACCTGGCCGCTGAACTGTTTATCATCGTTCTGCGGGGACCAGACCTGACCGTTAGGCTGACGCAGTGAGATTGGCGCATCGGCAATCCAGGTGTTCAGACGATACAGATTCGGCTGACTCAGGGCGGTGAGATAGGTCGCCGGTTTTGCCAGAGAACCAATCGAACGACGCGCCTGCATGGCACGGTTATAGCCCGCATACTGCGGCTCGGCACCGCCCACCATCGCGCGTACTTCGCCAGTGTTGCGGTCAACCACCACCATGGCGGTTTCCAGATCGCTCAGCTTGCGCTGTTTCTTCAGTGCCGGAATACCTTCCACCGCGGCTTTTTCTGCTGCATCCTGGGCCACGGAGTCAAAGGTGGTGAAGATCTTCACGCCGGAGAGATCTTTGACCTTATCACCGAGCTTGCTTTGCAGCTCCTGACGCACCATTTGCATAAACGCAGGCTGAGGAGAGATCACCCCACCGCGCGGCTGCACGCCAAGCGGACGCGCGCTCAGCATGTCGTACAGTTCCTGATCGATCACCTGCTGTTGTTGCAGCAGACGCAGGACCAGGTTACGACGCTCCAGCGCCAGTTTCGGGTTACGCCACGGGTTGTAGATGGACGCCCCTTTCACCATGCCCACCAGCAATGCCTGCTGGTCAAGGCTCAGCTCTTCCACCGGGCGGCCAAAATAGTACAGGCTTGCCAGCGGGAAGCCGCGGATTTCGTTATCGCCGCTCTGACCGAGGTAAACCTCGTTCATGTACAGCTCAAGAATACGATCCTTGCTGTAACGCGCATCCATCAGCACGGCCATGTACGCTTCGTTGGCTTTACGCCAGTAGGAGCGTTCGCTGGAGAGGAACAGGTTCTTCACCAGCTGCTGAGTCAGCGTACTCGCCCCCTGCACGGTACGACCCGCGGTCAGGTTCGCCAGTACCGCACGGCCGATAGAGTAAAGGCTGATGCCGTCGTGCTCGTAGAAGTGACGGTCCTCGGTTGCCAGCAGCGTATCCACCAGCAGATCCGGGAAGCCGTTACGCGCTACAAACAGGCGCTGCTCGCCGTTAGCCGACGAGAGCATGGTGATCAGACGCGGATCGAGACGGAAGAAACCGAACTGACGGTTGTTATCCATGTTCTCGATGGTATCCAGACGATCGCCGTCAAAGGTCAGACGCGCGCGCACCTGCCCCTCTTTGCTGTCCGGGAAGTCGAACGGACGGCGGATCATCTCAATGCTTTTCGCCTGAACGGTAAATTCGCCAGGGCGCGTCATCTTCGACACCTGACGATACTGGGTCGCTTCCAGCAGTTTCACCATCTCGTTCTTACTGATAGACATATCTGGCTCAAGGTTCACCATACGGCCATACACTGCCGCAGGTAACTGCCAGACTTTACCGTCGATACGGCTGCGGATCTTCTGATCCAGATAAACGCCGTAAATCGCCATCAGCACAACAAAAACAATGAACAGCTTCAGCAGCAGCCAGAACCAGCCGCGTTTGCCCCGAGGCTTGCGCCCTTTGCCTTTTCCTTTACGCGGCATCGGTTCTTCATCCTCATAATCGTCTTCATAGTCATCGTCATAGTCCTCATCTCTGAGGCGACGACGGCTTACCTTTTCTTTCGCCGGACGCGTGGGTTTTCCCTTACGTCCTATTGGCTCGCGGTCATTCCCCGCCATGCTTTTTCTCCGCAACGTTCAGGCGCAAAGGCCCGATTCTCATTTCTTCCACTGACCTGTGAAAGAAGAAATCTCTCAAAATAAACAGCAAGACTTTCCTTGCAGGAAAGTCTTTAGTGTTTTCTCCCTCTCCCCATGGGAGAGGGCCGGGGTGAGGGCATCAGGCCGCACAATCCAGCCCGCACAATCCAGGCCGCACTCCCCTCTTCCCCTGATTCACGAATACTTCTTCGTCCGCCGTGTCGGCGCCGTGTTCGCCGGATCGTCCGGCCAGACGTGTTTGGGATAGCGCCCTTTCATCTCTTTCTGCACGTCCCGGTAACTTCCCGCCCAGAACGCGCCCAGATCGCGGGTGATCTGCAGCGGACGCTGCGCAGGCGACAGCAGCTCAAGCACCAACGGCACACGCCCTTCTGCGATAGACGGTGTGGTGGCTTCACCAAACATCTCCTGCATCCGTACCGCCAGCGCCGGAGGATTATCCTCATGATAACGAATGGCAATCCGGCTCCCGGTGGGCACAGTGTAATGCCCAGGCAGCTCACTATCCAGACGTTGACGTAATGACCAGTCCAGTAAATTCTGTAACGCGGTCTTAACATCAAGCGCCTTGAGCGCACGCAAGGAGTGTACGCCGCTCATTTGCGGCAGTAGCCAGTGCTCAAGCGTAGCCAGCAGCGTCTCATCATCCACCGCTGGCCAGCCGTGTTCCGGCAGCCACTTCGCGGCGCAGTGCAGGCGTATACGATACTGTTCAGCTTCCGGCGTCCAGTTCAGTACGCTCAGCCCTTTTTCCCGGATGCCGTTCAGCATCGCCTGGTGTAACTCTTCTTCTGACGGCTTCGCCAGCGGTTTCGTCCCGAGCGTCAGTTTGCCAATCTGACTGCGGCGAAACGCCTTTAGCGTGCCCTGAGTCTCATCCCATTCCACGATATCGGACTGCTGCAGCAGCTGCGGACAAGCGCGGGTCAGCGCATCAATGTCTACGGCAAACGCCTGTAAAATACGTGCGTCAGGAGAGTGGCTCCCCTGAAGCAAAAGCGGGGCAATCAGCCATTCGTGACGCGTTAATGCATCATCGCTGTCCAGCATCGCCCCCATGCCGTTTGCCAGCTGATAGCGCCCGTCCAGCCCGCGGCGGCGGGCAATTCTGTCCGGGAAGGCCTCTGACAGCAGGGAGGCAATTTTATCGCTGTCAGGTGAACCGCCCCGGCTATTCAGGCGTTTGGCCAGCTGCTGCGCCCGCTGCTGCCAGTTCCCCTGATTACGCGAAAATGCCTGTCCCAGATCGCTAGTGCCACCGCGCGGCGGCTCCTCAAGGATAGCCGCCAGCCTTGCCGCCGTGGCAATTTCATCGTTCCCCTGCGCGGCCACCAGCATAGCAGCCAGACGCGGATCGTTACCCAGCGCCGCCATTTTCTGCCCGCGCGCCGTCAGACGCTCGCCTTCCAGCGCGCCAAGCTGAGTCAGCAGGCTGCGCGCCGCCGTGAGGTTAACCGCTGGCGGAGGGTTGAGCCATGTGAGCTGGGCAGGATCAGGACAGCCCCATTGCAGGAGATCCATCACCAGGCCAGACAAATCACTTTGTAAAATTTCTGGCGTGCTTTGCTGTGCGGCACGCTCAGCTTGCTCCGCGCTGGTCAAATGCAGACAAATGCCCGGCGCAAGACGCCCGGCACGGCCCGCACGCTGGATCATCGACGCCTGGCTGAGGCGCTGCGTGAGCAGCTTAGTCAGCCCGGTGCGCGGGTCAAAACTGGCCACCCTCTCCTGGGCGCTATCCACCACCAGGCGAATGCCTTCGATGGTCAAACTGGTTTCCGCGATATTGGTCGCCAGCACCACTTTGCGCTGCCCCGCCGGGGCGGGAAGGATCGCTTTACGCTGATCGGCCAGCGACAACGCGCCATAGAGCGGACACAGAATAATGTCGCTACTCACCCGTGATGCCAGTTGCTCCTGTACGCGCTGGATTTCTCCCACACCGGGTAAAAATAGCAGCAGCGACCCCGGCTCCTGACGAAGCAGTTCAGCCGTGGCGACAGCCACCGCTTCGTCAAAACGCTGATGGGCAGGTAGCGGCTGATAGCGCCGCTCCACCGGGAATGCACGACCTTCGGAGGCAATCACTGGGGCATCAGGCAGCGTCTGCTGCAGCCGCGCGTTATCCAGCGTCGCCGACATAATGAGCAGCCGGAGGTCGTCGCGCAGCCCCTGCTGGACGTCCAGCAACAGCGCCAGGGCCAGATCCGCCTGCAGGCTGCGTTCGTGGAATTCATCCAGGATCACCAGCCCCACGCCGGTCAGTTCCGGATCGTTTTGCAGCATGCGGGTGAGAATGCCCTCGGTAACCACTTCAAGGCGCGTGGACGGGCCAACGCAGGTTTCGGCACGCATCCGATAACCTACCGTTTCGCCTGGTTTTTCGTTCAGCAGTTCCGCCAGTCGCTGCGCCACGTTGCGTGCGGCGAGCCTGCGCGGCTCCAGCAGGATGATTTTTCCGGCAATCTTCCCTTCTTTGAGGATCTGTAGCGGCAGCCAGGTGGATTTGCCCGCCCCCGTAGGCGCGTTAAGCAAAACCTGCGGGGCGTGGTGTAAGGCAGCAAGAAGCTCGGGAAGGACGACGGCGACCGGCAATGAGGACACTAACAGCTCCAGAGGGTTAACATTAGTCGGCGTACATTGTAGCATCGGCGCATATCATTACCGAGTCCCCCGTATGTCTGAGTCAAAACGACTGTTTTTTGCCATTGAGCTGCCCGCCCCTGTTCAGCGGCAAATCGTTCGCTGGCGCGCTGAACATTTTCCACCGGAAGCAGGTCGGCCCGTTGCAGCCGCGAACCTGCATCTGACGCTGGCATTCCTGGGCGACGTAAGTGCCGGGAAACAGCGGGCGTTAGCCGCCATGGCCGGGCGGATTTCTCAGCCGCCGTTTACGCTGCACCTCGACGATGCAGGACAATGGCTACGTTCGCGCGTGGTCTGGCTGGGCACGCGCCAGCCACCGCGCGGATTATTGCAGCTGGCAAATATGCTACGTGCGCAGGCGGCGCGCAGCGGCTGTTATCAGAGCCCGCAGCCATTTCATCCGCATATCACGCTGCTGCGCGATGCCGGTCAGGCCGTTGCCCTCCCGGCCCCGGGTTTTCACTGGGCTTTCCCGGTCAATGCATTCGCGCTTTATGAATCTGTCTTTGCTCAAGGACGCACACGCTACGCGCCGCTACAGCGCTGGACGCTGGGCGACACGATGAAGGAATCCTGATGAAGTTTAGCCCTGCACTCCAGCCCGCCACGCTGATCCAACGCTACAAACGCTTCCTCGCCGACGTGGTGACACCTGAGGGGGAAACGCTCACTCTGCACTGCCCCAACACCGGAGCCATGACCGGTTGCGCCACGCCGGGTGACACGGTCTGGTATTCCACTTCAGAAAATACTAAACGCAAATATCCCCATACCTGGGAAATAACTGAGACACAAAGTGGGGCATTTATTTGCGTTAATACCCTGCGCGCCAATCAACTGGTTAAGGAAGCGCTGACCCATGGCACTATTCCCGAACTGGTGGGTTATGGTACGCATAAAAGTGAAGTGAAATATGGCGATGAAAGCAGCAGAATTGACTTCATGTTACAGGCGGAAGACAGGCCGGAGTGCTATATTGAAGTAAAATCAGTGACGTTAGCGGAACAGGAAAATGGCTACTTCCCGGATGCGGTTACGCTACGTGGACAGAAGCACCTGCGGGAGCTAATGAGTGTTGCGGCGGCGGGCAAACGCGCCGTACTGCTGTTTGCGGTACTGCATTCAGCCATTGAACGGTTCTCACCTGCCCGCCATATTGACCCTAAATACGCGCAATTGTTGAATGAGGCACAAAAGCAGGGGGTAGAGGTTTTCGCTTATAAGGCGGAACTTTCTGCCGATAATATGACTCTGAGATCCTCTCTTCCCATTGTCTTATAAGGGATTAGACGATTGATGATTATGTGTTCTGGCCGCGTGCGCAAATACGCTTTTCCTCACAGGCTTGTCAAGTGTTACGTTTAGATAATTGCCATACGGAAAAGCATCTGCTATTTATAGCGACCTGATTTTTCCCCCAACACGGGGATCGATAGTGCGTGTTAAGGAGAAGCAACATGCAAGAAGGGCAAAACCGTAAAACATCGTCCCTGAGTATTCTCGCCATCGCTGGGGTGGAGCCGTATCAAGAGAAACCGGGCGAAGAGTATATGAACGAAGCCCAGCTGTCGCACTTCAAGCGTATTCTTGAAGCATGGCGTAATCAACTCAGGGATGAAGTCGATCGCACCGTTACGCATATGCAGGATGAAGCTGCAAACTTCCCGGATCCGGTAGACCGTGCCGCTCAGGAAGAAGAGTTCAGCCTCGAACTGCGTAACCGTGACCGCGAACGCAAACTGATCAAAAAGATCGAGAAAACGCTGAAAAAAGTCGAAGACGAAGATTTTGGCTACTGCGAATCGTGCGGTGTTGAAATCGGTATTCGTCGCCTGGAAGCGCGTCCAACCGCCGATCTGTGCATCGACTGTAAAACGCTGGCCGAAATCCGCGAAAAACAGATGGCCGGTTAATACCAGCGCTGTTTACCCACTCCAAAGGCGGGAGTCTCTCCCGCCTTGTTAACGTTGATATGTCTGAATCACACTATATCGGGCGCTTCGCGCCATCTCCCTCCGGTGAATTACACTTCGGCTCATTAATTGCCGCGCTCGGCAGCTACCTGCAGGCTCGCGCCAGCCAGGGCAAATGGCTCGTCCGCATAGAAGATATTGACCCGCCGCGTGAAGTTCCCGGTGCTGCAGAGACCATACTGCGTCAGCTGGAACATTACGGCCTGCACTGGGACGGCGAGGTTCTCTGGCAATCAAAACGCCACGAGGCGTATCGGGAGCGTCTGGCCTGGCTCGCTGAGCAAGGGCTTTCCTACAACTGCACCTGCACCCGCGCGCGTATCCAGAGCGTTGGCGGCGTCTATGACGGGCACTGCCGTACGCTCAATCATCCCCCGGAGAACGCCGCCGTGCGCCTGCTGCAACGTGCGCCCGTCATCCGTTTCCACGATCTGCTCTCCGGAGAGATCCGTGCCGATGAACGTCTGGCGCGCGAAGATTTTATTATTCACCGTCGTGATGGTCTGTTTGCTTATAACCTGGCCGTGGTCGTCGACGACCATTTCCAGGGCGTCACGGAAATTGTGCGTGGGGCAGACCTGGTCGAACCTACCGTGCGGCAAATATCGCTGTATCAGCAGTTTGGCTGGAAGGTACCGGGTTATCTTCATCTGCCGCTGGCGGTCAATGCGCAGGGCATTAAACTGTCCAAGCAAAACCACGCCCCAGCCCTGCCAGACGGCGATCCGCGTCCTGTTTTGATCGACGCGCTGCGATTTCTCAACCAAAATGTAACCCACGAATGGCAGGATCTGCGTATTGACGAACTGCTGAAAATGGCCATCGCGCAATGGACGCTCACGGCGGTGCCAAAAATCCAGCATTCTCAAATGCGTTGCGCTGAGCTATGATTAGCCGCTTTTTTCATAACAAAACACACTACGAGGTGTACCATTTTTACCCGAGTCGCTAATTTTTGCCGTAAAGTGCTAAGCCGCGAAGAGAGCATGGCGAACGATGCTATTGCACAGCCACACATGTCGGTTATTCCGCGTGAGCAGCACACTATTTCCCGCAAAGATATCAGTGAAAATGCCCTCAAGGTGCTCTATCGTCTGAATAAAGCGGGCTACGAGGCCTATCTCGTTGGCGGTGGGGTGCGTGATTTACTGCTGGGCAAAAAACCAAAAGATTTCGACGTGACGACCAGCGCCACGCCTGAGCAGGTGCGCAAGTTATTCCGTAACTGTCGTCTTGTTGGCCGCCGTTTCCGTCTTGCTCACGTCATGTTTGGGCCAGAAATTATCGAAGTGGCGACCTTCCGCGGCCACCACGAAGCGGGCGCATCCGATCGCACGACCTCCCAGCGCGGCCAGAACGGTATGTTGCTGCGTGACAATATTTTCGGTTCTATCGAAGAAGATGCCCAGCGCCGCGACTTCACCATCAACAGCCTCTATTACAGCGTGGCGGATTTCACCGTGCGTGATTACGTGGGCGGTATGCAGGACCTGAAAGAGGGCCTGATCCGCCTGATCGGCACGCCAGAAACGCGTTATCGCGAAGATCCTGTGCGTATGTTGCGTGCCGTGCGTTTCGCCGCCAAGCTCAACATGCGCATCAGCCCGGAGACGGCAGAGCCGATCCCGCGTCTGGCGACGCTGATCAACGACGTGCCGCCTGCCCGTCTGTTTGAAGAAGCGCTGAAGCTATTGCAGGCTGGCTACGGGTTTGAAACCTACAAGCTGCTGCGCGAATACAACCTGTTCCAGCCGCTGTTCCCGACCATTACGCGCTACTTTACCGAAAACGGTGACAGCCCGATGGAGCGCATGATTGCGCAGGTGCTGAAAAATACCGACACCCGCATCCAGAATGACATGCGCGTGAACCCGGCATTCCTGTTTGCGGCGATGTTCTGGTATCCCCTGCTGGAAACCGCGCAAAGAATTACTCAGGAGAGCGGCCTGGCCTATTACGATGCCTTCGCGCTGGCCGCAAACGACGTGCTGGACGAAGGGTGCCGTACGCTGGCGATCCCGAAACGTATTACCACGCTGGTGCGCGACATCTGGCAGCTTCAGCTGCGCATGTCCCGTCGCCAGGGCAAACGCGCCTGGAAACTGATGGAACATCCAAAGTTCCGCGCCGCGTTCGATCTGCTGTCCCTGCGTGCGGAAATTGAACGCAATCAGGAGCTGCAGCGTCTGGCGCAGTGGTGGGCTGAATTCCAGGTTTCCGCTCCGCCGGAACAGAAGGATATGCTGACCGGGCTGGATGAAGAGCCCGCACCGCGTCGCCGTCATCGTCGTCCGCGCAAACGTGCGCCGCGTCGTGAAGGTTCAGCATGACACTCGCCTGTATCGCCATCGGCAGTAACTTAGCCTCTCCGCTGGAGCAGGTTAACGCTGCCGTAAAGGCGCTGGGCGAGATTCCGCAAAGCCGGATCGTCGCCGTCTCGTCGTTTTATCGTACCCCGCCGCTCGGCCCACAGGATCAGCCTGATTATCTGAACGCTGCCGTGTTGCTGGAAACAGCCCTTGATGCAGAAGCGCTGCTGGATAATACCCAGCGCATTGAGCTCCAGCAGGGCCGCGTGCGCAAAGCCGAACGCTGGGGACCGCGCACCCTCGATCTCGACATCATGCTGTTTGGCCAGGAGGTGATTCATACCGATCGCCTCACCGTACCGCATTATGATATGAAAAATCGCGGATTTATGCTCTGGCCGCTCTTTGAAGTCGCCCCCGATATCACCTTCCCGGACGGTACCTCGTTAAAGACCGTTCTGGACAACCTGAACGCGGAAAAACCCGCTCGCTGGTAAACCTCTCCCCCACCGGTTGGCCGCTAAATAATTGTGGTTAATCGGTTGCCTAAAATCATTGTTCCCCGGAATGTTACTGTTAGAATGCGCAAAGATTCGCTTTGGGCTATCAGGAAACAGTATGAAACCAACCACCATCTCCTTACTGCAGAAATGCAAACAGGAAAAAAAACGCTTCGCCACCATCACCGCGTATGACTACAGCTTCGCCAAACTGTTTGCCGAAGAGGGTATCAACGTCATGCTGGTCGGAGATTCGTTAGGGATGACGGTACAAGGACATGATTCCACCCTGCCGGTCACGGTTGAGGATATTGCTTACCATACCCGCGCCGTGCGCCGCGGTGCGCCAGCCTGCCTCCTGCTTTCCGATCTGCCGTTTATGGCCTATGCCACACCGGAGCAGGCATTCGAAAACGCGGCGGCGGTCATGCGGGCCGGGGCCAATATGGTCAAAATTGAAGGCGGAGCCTGGCTGGTGGATACGGTGAAGATGCTCACCGAACGCGCCGTGCCGGTGTGCGGCCATCTGGGCCTGACGCCGCAGTCCGTCAACATCTTTGGCGGCTACAAGGTGCAGGGCCGTGGCGATGCGGCACAGACGCTGTTTGATGATGCCCTGGCGCTGGAAGCTGCAGGCGCGCAATTGCTGGTGCTGGAGTGCGTGCCTGTTGAACTGGCGAAACGTATCACTGAAGCGCTGTCGATTCCGGTGATTGGTATTGGTGCTGGCAACGTGACCGACGGGCAAATTTTAGTGATGCACGACGCCTTTGGTATTACCGGCGGGCATATCCCGAAATTTGCGAAAAATTTCCTTACCGAAGCGGGCGACATGCGCGCCGCGGTCAGGCAGTATATTGCCGACGTTGAATCCGGTGTTTACCCGGGTGAAGAACACAGTTTCCATTAAGGAGTCTCGTTGTGCTAATCATTGAAACCCTGCCGCTGCTTCGCCAGCACATCCGTCGCGCGCGTCAGGAAGGTAAACGTATTGCACTGGTCCCGACCATGGGCAACCTGCATGACGGCCATATGAAGCTTGTCGACGAAGCAAGAGCCCGTGCAGATATCGTGGTGGTCAGTATCTTCGTAAACCCCATGCAGTTTGACCGCGCAGACGACCTGGCGCGCTACCCGCGAACCCTGCAGGAAGACTGCGAGAAGCTCAAAAAGCGTCAGGCGGACATTGTTTTCGCGCCGTCTCCGGCAGACGTTTATCCTCAGGGAACCGGCGAAGCAACCTACGTGGACGTTCCGGGAATTTCGACCATGCTGGAAGGCGCCAGCCGTCCGGGCCATTTCCGCGGCGTCTCCACCATCGTCAGCAAATTGTTTAACCTGGTGCAGCCGGATATCGCCTGCTTCGGCGAGAAAGATTTCCAGCAGCTGGCGCTGATCCGCAAAATGGTGGCGGACATGGGATATGATATTGAGATTGTGGGCGTGCCGATCGTGCGCGCTAAAGACGGGCTGGCGCTCAGCTCCCGCAATGGCTATTTGACCGCCGAGCAGCGTAAAATCGCCCCGGCGTTAAGCAAGGTCATGAACAGCATGGCAGATCAGCTTCTGGCGAAAGCATTAACCGCAGAAGAGATTATTGCTCTTGCGGAACAGGCGCTGAACGACAAAGGTCTCCGGGCTGACGATGTACAAATCCGCGATGCTGATACGCTGCTCGAACTTGCAGAGACAAGCAAACGTGCGGTAATTCTGGTGGCGGCATGGCTTGGCCAGGCTCGCCTGATTGACAACAAAGTGGTTGAGCTGGCGTAGTTTTTCTACCCGGAAGATGAAAGGTAAACGTAATGATTCGCAAAATGCTGCAAGGTAAGCTTCACCGTGTGAAAGTGACTCAGGCAGACCTGCACTATGAAGGCTCCTGCGCCATTGACCAGGATTTCCTCGACGCGGCGGGTATTCTTGAGAACGAAGCGATCGATATCTGGAACGTCAATAACGGCAAACGCTTCTCTACCTATGCAATTGCCGCCGAACGCGGGTCCAAAATCATCTCCGTCAACGGCGCGGCAGCACACTGCGCAGAGGTGGGCGATATCGTGATCATCGCCAGCTTCGTGATGATGTCTGACGAAGAAGCGCGTCGCTGGCAGCCCAGAGTAGCCTATTTTGAAGGCGATAACGAAATGAAGCGCACGGCAAAAGCTATTCCTGTTCAGGTCGCCTGATTTCTTTTCCCTGGACTCATTTTTATCCCATTCACTATCAAAATGAGTCCAGTCTTTTTTGTGCAAGCCACGATCAATTATAGCGCATTTAATAGGATTTAAATAAATAACCAAAGAAATCTCAGAGAATTATATTATATAATTCTCAAATCATAACTCCCACCCATTAAGAAAAACTTAAACCAACCTGCAGTTTTAATCACCCCCGTTGACTAGTCTTATCCTAAATAAATCTCTAGAATCCGCCACGAAATAACATTTCAGATTTTAAATCAATAGTTCCAAAAAAAAATTATTGATTTAAATGTTTTAACTTCAAAATATGGATATTGGTATGTCTTTTAAAAAAGTTAGCATGGGTATGGCAATTGCACTGGCTCTGAGCGCAGGTTCCGCAATTGCAGCTGTTCCAGGTGACACAGGTACGATAACTTTCCACGGCATGGTGTCTAACACCACTTGTAAAGTTTCCCTGGATCAGAAAATTGACCAGAGTGGTAACGATTTCGATGTCACCCTGGACACCGTATCTGTTGCTGATTTTGGCACCACTGCACTGGGTACTACCAGCACCCTGGGCCAGAAAAAATTCAACCTGGCGCTGACCGGTTGTGATACTGCTACCGTGGCTAAAGCATCTGCACAGTTCAACTCCTGGGCGGGTTCTACTTCTACCGAAGGCGGCCTGCTGGTTCCACCAGCAAACGCTCAGGGTTCTGCGAAGAACGTTAACCTCGTACTGAGCAACGATGGCAACACCAAAACCGATCTGGTGAAAATCGACCAGACTAACAACACTCAGCAGGCCACTGTTGATACAAGCGGCGCGGCTAAGCTGTACTACAAAGTAGCTTATACCCAGGGCCAGGGTTGGGATCAAACCACTAACCCAGTATCCGCCGGTACCGTGCAGGCACAAGTTGCCTTCACCATGAACTACGAATAAACCTCTTTGTTTTGCAGGTTTTAAATAATCCCCCGCTTCTGGGGGATTATTCTTATCATTCCAACAGGAAGTGGAAAAATTATGTTTAACGCATCCGTAATTAAAGGATTAAAGACCGCGCTGTTTACTGCTGTTTTATTTTCAGCATCACACGCCAGTGCCGATATTGTTATTTCTGGCACCCGCATTGTTTACCCTGAGTCATCAAAAGACGTCATCGTTAACCTGGATAACCGTGGTGCAAAACCTTTGCTGGTTCAGTCCTGGCTGGACGACGGTCGCGACGAAAAAAGCCCGGAAGAACTTAAGCTCCCGTTCGTGATCACCCCGCCAGTTTCACGTATCGACCCTAAGCAAGGTCAGTCTCTGCGTATTACCTACATGGGTCATTCGCTGCCAAAAGACCGCGAATCGTTGTTCTGGTTTAACGTATTAGAAATTCCGCCAAAACCTAAAAATGCCAACGCCGAAAATACAAACCAGCTTCAGCTGGCGTTCCGCACCCGCATTAAATTCTTCTTCCGTCCAGACGGACTGAAAGGCTCAGCGCTGGAAGCCGCCGACCATGTCACCTGGACCATGAAGAAAGACGGCAACGGCGTCAGCCTCGTCGCCCATAACGAGTCCCCGTACAACGTAGCGATTTCAATGGTCAAACTTAAGTCGGGCCAAAAGACCTATGAGGTAGCCCACCAGTCTGTTCTGCCTTTCAGCGAGAAAGCCATGCTGGTCAAAGGATTAACCACCACCACAACCGGCAAAGTGGCATACGAAACAATTAACGATAACGGTGGGGTCGACAACCACGAAACTACGTTGAAGTAATTTGCCACCCGACAACATAACAATAGATAGCATGAGCTCTGCGGATATGTTTATCCGCACTGATAAATGGATGTGCCATGGTGTTCCGACGTTCTCTTTTATGCCTTGCGATCGGCACGGCATTCCCCTTACATGTTTGTGCAGACAGTCACGCAGCTAATGACACCGCGCAGGAAAACGAAGATGCGGTCGAATTTAACGAACAGTTTCTTCTCTCAAGAAGCGCAAATATTGACGTAAGCCGCTTTGCGCATGGTAACCCGGTGGCGCCGGGTACGTACCGTACCAGGGTCAATTTAAACGGCACGTTAAAATCGACGGTTGACATTATCTTTAAAGATAACGGGACGCCGCGCGCGACACCTTGTATTACGAGGCTTTTGCTCTCTCAGTCCGGTGTGGATACCCGCGCACTCGGAGACGAGCTGGACGACGACGACAACGAGACCTGCATCGATGTAAAAAAATTCTATCCTGAAGCGTCGGTCAACTACGACAGTGCTAAGCAGGTGTTGAACCTCAACTTCCCGCAAATTTACGTGGTTAAGCGCCCGTTAGGCTATGTCGACCCGTCCCTTTGGGATAACGGCATTCCGGCGGCGCTTCTGTCTTACGATCTCAACGGCTGGCACAGCGAAAACAGCGGTTCAACCTCTGAAAGCGCCTATGCGGGCCTGCGCTATGGTCTCAACATGGGACCATGGCGCCTGCGATCGCGCGGCAGTCTGAACTGGGATAAAGACAACGGCACGCACTACAGCAGCCAGGATATTTATCTTCAGCGTGACATCACCTCTCTTGACGCGCAATGGGTACTCGGTGACTCCTTTACCAACGGAGAAGCCTTCGACTCCTTGAGCCTGCGCGGAACACGTCTGTATAGCGACGAACGTATGCTGCCAAACGGTTCGACGGGGTATGCACCGGTGATTCGCGGCGTGGCAAACAGCAATGCCAAAGTCAGCGTCACGCAGAGCGGCAATAAAATTTATGAGACCTCAGTGCCGCCGGGCGCGTTTGAGATCAACGATTTGAGCACCACGGGCTACGGTAACGATCTGCTGGTCACCATTGAAGAGGCGGACGGAAGCAAGCGCACGTTCACGGTGCCGTTCTCGTCCGTGACCCAGATGCTACGCCCTGGATCCTCACGCTGGGACGTTGGCATGGGTGAACTGAATGACGACTCGCTGATCGACAAGCCCCAGGTAGGCTACGGTACGCTCTACTACGGCCTCAACAATACCTTCACGGGTTATGCTGGCGCCCAGTACACCGACATGGACTTCTATGCAGGCATCCTCGGCCTGGCCATGAACACCCCCATCGGTGCTTTCGCGCTGGACATCACCCAGTCGCACGCGGATATCGAAGACCTGGGCACGCGCAGTGGGCAGAGTTATCGTCTGACATACAGTAAGCGCATTGAAGCCACGAACACCTCGTTCAACGTGGCGGCCTATCGCTTCTCTACCGAAGACTATCTGAGCCTGAACGATGCCGCGCAACTGCGTAACAGCATCAAACAGCAGAACTATGCCAACCGTAGCTATGAGTCAAATACGGCTCTTTACGATGACTACCAGCGTACTAAAAACCAGATCCAAATCAGCCTCAACCAGCCTCTGAGGGCGGCTGAAAAGGATTACGGTTCGCTGTACGTCAGCGGAACCTGGCAAGATTACTGGAACGGGGAAGGCTCTAACTCTAACTACAACGTGGGCTACAACAACAGCTTCGCCTACGGTAGCTATAGCCTGTCGTTACAGCGGACTTACGACCAGCGCGGTCAACAGGATGACAGCGTTTACCTCAGCCTGAGCGTGCCGCTGAGCGTCTTCTCGCAGGACAACTCGCGTTTAGCTGGGTTCTCGAACGTCAACATGGGCCTGCGTTCCGATCTTAAAGGCGGTACTAACTTCAACAGCTCCGCGAGTGGCAACACTCAGGATAACAAGGTCAGCTACTCCGTCAGTACGTCGTCCAGCAGCGGTAACTACGGCAACCTGAACCAAATCAGTGGTTATAGCTCGCTAAATAGCAGCTATGGTCCGCTCGGCGTTTCCGCCTCGTTTGGTGACGACAATAGCAAGCAGTTCTCCGCCTCTTACAGCGGCGGGATGGTCGCACACGCGGGCGGCATCGCCTTCGCACCGGGCAGCATTGGCGATAACGATGCCATCGCGGTAGTCAAGGCCAGCGGTGCGAAGGGCGCGGGTGTGGGCTACGGCGCAGGCACAATTGACGACTCCGGCTACGGCATTCTGCCGTATATGTCCGCGTATCGGGAAAACCGGGTTTCGCTGGATATCAGGACCCTCGAAAACGACGTTGAAGTGAAAAATACCACCACCACCACCGTACCGCGCAGCGGTTCTGTCGTGCTGGTGAATTTTGAAACCGACGAAGGACGTTCGGTCGTTCTTGAGCTTAAGCGTAACGATAACGGCTTTATTCCACTGGGCGCTGACGTGCTGAATGAAAAAAATGAATCGGTGGGTTCCGTGGGCCAGGCCGGTCAGGCCTATGTTCGCGGTATCGAGAACAGCGGCGTGCTCCGCGTGGTCTGGAGCGGTGACAAGGACGGCTCCTGCACAGTGCGCTATCAGCTGAAACCCGATTTAGAGAAAGCCGGGCTCATTACCCTCCTCAATAACCAAACATGTGAAATGTAATCCGGGAAATTAAGAGAAATCATATGAAAAAGATGCTTCTCAGCCTGTCTGTCATTGTCATGACAGCGCTGACGCTTTCAGGGACGGCACACAGTACCGATCTTACGGTTAACTTTACCGCCAACCTTCGTGAAACGACCTGTGATATGAAGCTGGTTGGCGGCTCAGGTTCCAATACCGAGCAGACGCTTAAAATCGGAGACTCACAGGGCAAAATCCGTCTCGACCAGGTGCAGGCCGGTACAGCGACAGCTGAATTCAAGCTGGCCATCGTTGAATGTCCGTCCTCGCTGAGCGACCTGAAAACCACGGTGAAGGGTACGCAGAACACCGATCTGTTAACGGGTGTAAGTAACTCGAAAACGACCGCCAGCGGCGGTGCAGATTATGCAGCCGTCACCATTGCCCGTGCATCCGACCCGGACGCACCGTTCACCATTAACTCGACCAACGATGCTCAGCGTCTGGTCTGGTCCGCGGCGGAAATCACCAGCAAGGAAATCCCCCTGGTGGCGACTCTGAAAGAAACCCAAACCGGCAAAATGACCACAGGCGATTTCGAAGCCATAGTGACGTTTGAATTCAGCTACGAATGATTTGTGCAGATAACGGAGCACTCAAATGAAATTTAACTCAACTTTACTCGCCCTGTCCGTTGCTGCCCTTTTCGCTACCGGCACGGCAAATGCAGCGATTACAGGCACCCCCAGCGCAAAGCTAACCGTCCAGTCAACCATCACCGCTGGCACCTGTACGGCGAAAATGACCAACAGCGCGGGCGCGGATGCCACTGAGGTGAACTTTGGTGATGTGTATAAAGCTGACCTGGAAAACAAAAGTCGCGTAGAACCGCTGAAGATCTCATTTACTGGCTGTGCAGGCGTGAAAAAAGCCATGGTGTCTGCGGCGTCCGGTACAGGCGGCTCATGCTCAGGTAATAACCTGGACGGTGACGCTTATGCCGCCGGCCAGAACACCGCCTTTGAGCTCTGGTCTGGCGCGGTGGATTCCGGCCTTCAACTGAACTGTAAAACACCCCCCGCAGCGCAGGCGGTTACCATCACCAGCGGCGTGGGTGAGTTCCCGATGAACTCCCGTATCGTGATCGCGAAGGATAAGACCATCGCTGATGTGGGTACAGGCTCGGTAACTGCGCCTGTGACCTTCACCGTAACCTATCAGTAATACAGGAATTGTCATGCAACAATTACCGATTCTCTTTCGCCAGCCCGGTCTTGTGTTGCTTGTCGGCCTGGCTGGTGGGCTTTTACCTGACGTAGGCCGGGCAAATTCAGGCCTGGATACGAACATTACCGCCAACATTGTTAATAGCAGTTGTAAGGTAACCGTTGATAATGGAGGAGAAATCTATCTCCCCACGGTTATACGTAGTTGGTTTTATAACGCTGATGGTAGCGATCGCTATGTTCCTGGAGATGATGCAGGCGGCACACCTTTTAAGATTCATGTCGATGACTGCTATGGTGAAAGCGGCAACCCTGCAAAGCTGAATTTCAGCTTCTCTCCTCAATCAGGATTCTGGCCGGGACAAAACCAGGTATTTAAAAGCGATGATACTGCTGCAGGAACGGCGAGAAACGTCGGCGTGGTGATTTTTTCCGGAAAAAATAAAGCCAACGTATTAAATAACGACGGAACGTCAAAAGTCGTTTACGACGTGAGTGGTGAGGGTTCTGCATATATAACGGATTATGAATTCTACGTCAGATATCAAAACACAGGCGTTGTTACTGGCGGGACGGTGACCAGCAAAATACGCGTTGACGTCACTTATGAATAATAACCAGAACAGGAAATGGATGAGAATGTTCAAAGAATTCACACACAGCCCCATTATTAGCGGTGCTGCGAAGGTTGCCTTAACCGGCCTGCTTTTCTCTTTTTGCCAGTCAGGTTGGGCAGCAGAATGCCGAATGGGTGATGGCTATGGCGGTACAACAAAACTGGTCAACTCTGAATACTCGGGGGCAACAATTCGCTTACCCGATCAGGGGGCGTATATCAATGAAATCTTTACCGTTAACATCACGCCGGGCATCCAGATACATTGTGGCCCCGGGAATGACGGTTACAATCTGATGGCGCAAACCAGCCCTGAACTACTGGCAGGCAGCAAGTACAACGAGGGCATGTTTGCGACCAATATCCCCGGCATCTATTACAGCGTGAAGGTAAAAACCTCCGACACTGGAATCGGCGGCCTATTTGGAACGAATACTTCCGGCTGGTATACCACTGCAGCATGGGGGCAAAATACCCCTATACAGGACAGATGGATTAACACTTTCGTATACCTCTACGTCGGTTATGACTACCAAGGTAACCCGAACAGGGAAACCGTCATAAAACCGAAACCGGGTACTCTGGGGAAAATGTCGATAGGCGATCCCGCGGACAGCAATAACAAGCCCTGGACGTTCACAGTGGACGAGAACTCATTCCAGGTACCTATCGTATTGCCTACCTGTGATATCGTCATGCTGGGTAACGGCACGCACACGGTGGATCTGGGAGATTATTTTGTTTCCGACATCAGATACAAGCGCGTCAAGGACGTGCCTTTTAGCATAAATTTCAACGACTGCACCAGCGTGGCGCAATATACCACTAAGCTCACGACAACCAAACTGACGGGTATAGACCATGACCTTCTCGGCAATACGCTTTCAACAGGGGCGCAAGGTGCGGGCGTGAAGATCTTGTATAACAACGGAAACTCGCAGCTTATTCCCAATGATGCGAACTCGTCATATGTTATGACGGAAACAGGCGTCCCCACGTCGACGCAGATAAACTTCGTGGCCCAACTGATCGCAGATGGCAGCATGATCACCCCCGGCGCGTTTAGCGCCTCCGGCGTGTTCACCATCTCCTACAATTAATCCTACCCCTGCGGCTGATTGCTGATCAGCCGCGACATCGTCTCCAGCGAATCCGTTCTTAAGATATAGAGGCGTTTCAGTAGGAACGGATTATCCCCCGGCTTGACCTTCCCTTTCACCGTCGTTACCGCCAGATGAAAACCGGCGTCGTTCGCTGCCTTGATCGCTTTATTGTCATAGCCGCCAAACGGGTAAGAAAGGTACAGCACGCGCGGGTTGAACTGCGACAGCGCACGGCGGGAACGTTCAAAATCGAACAGGATCACGTGATAGCTGCGGCTCAATAAAATCGGGTGTTTATACCCATCCACGCGATGCAGGAAGTGAGTGTGAGACTGAATGTCGAACACGTCCTGTATGCCCTTAATTTCCTGAACGCTCATAAACTGCAGCGATTTTGGGTCCCACTTCTGCGGATGACCTTTGATGCGTGACGAAATGATAAACGCGGTCGCGTTGAAGCCATATTCTTTCAAAACCGGGTAAGCGTAACGGCTCACCGACTTCAGCCCATCGTCAAACGTAATCACCACCGCCTTCGCGGGCAGGTTCATCTTGTTACGCACGTAGCCTTCCAGCTGGTACATCGTCAGCGTCGCGTATCCCTGATCGCGAAGCCAGGTCATCTGGTTGCTGAACGCACGTACGCTGGTGGTCGTGGAGGTATGGCGAAAACGGGTGTTTTCTTCGTCGCGCAGAATATGGTGGTAGGTGAGAACCGGGATGCCGTTATCTTCCTGCGCATCCAGGCTGCTGATCCACGCCAGGCGATTGCCAATGCGGATTTGATACCACGTCTGATTCAGACGGTCTTTGAGCTTATTCAGAATGGGGTAACGCAGGTTGGCACTAAGGGTGCCAAAGGGCGCACTTCCGCTACTGGGCGCGTTATAGACGGGCGTATCTTTCCAGGTGATGAGGTTTTGGTTACTGAGCGGCTTATTCAGATCCCCCAGACTGTCCTCTACACGCTGCTTTCCCTGCACGTTTTCAAGGTGCGCTTTATCAATAAACCCCGTGCCGAACCCGAAGCGAAATTCATAATAATCCGCCGCGGCGGGAAAGACCGCGAGGATCTGCCCGGCGCGCACATTGCCCACGTTAACCACGTCGTTACCCACCTGGGCCCAGATGGCTGCATCCTCAGTGGTTTGCATATAGTGAGCAGGGAGACCTTGCTGACTCACCAGGCTGGCAGACGCCCCACCGGACACCAGCAGCAAAAGGATAAAGATAACGCGCATGAACATAGGATATAAATCGACACGGAAAATCAGTCGCCATTGTAGCAAAAGCGACATCAATACCAATGTTTAATGTTTATACAGATCGTGAAGCAGAACGAAAGGCGGATTCTTCTGCTGCTGGTGCCACAAGCTGCTCACTCCAGGCATTCCCTCCCCCACAATGGCGTGACGAAACTCCGCGCTGCTTAATGAGGCGCGAAGGGGATACATGGCTTCGAGTAAAGGCAGACTGATACCGGAGATCACTTCACAATTATCGTGCTTGTGGCTCAGCAACGCGGCGGCCCGATAAGGTGCAGCGCCTGATTTATCCGTCAGAAAAATTACCCCGTCGCCGGTGTCTGTTTCATGCAGCGCATCGCACATCATCCGGCTGAGCATGTTGGTGCTTAACCCACGCCAGTAATTAACCGCCCGGCATTGCACCAGCGGACCCAATCTGGCCTCAAGCTTGTCCAGCATTTCCTGCGCCTGTTCATCGTGGCAGGTGATAACCCATCCCAGCATAACTCTCTCCTTAGCAGGCAAGTAGTTTAGCGGAGTGAAGGTTAGCTTACGGTGATAACTGTCAAAGAAAGCGCCCGGCAAACAGAGCGTCGCCGGGCAAAAGGTTAGCTGCGAAGACCGCGACCGCGCTGAATCAGATACCAGCACAGCAGGTAGAACGCGACAATGAATACCCCCAGCACCGCCACCGTCGTAAACAGCGGTACATCGGTAATACCGAGGAAGCCAAAGCGGAAGCCGCTGATCATGTAGACGATCGGGTTCAGGTGCGACAGCGCCTGCCAGAAGGGCGGCAGCAGCGTCAGGGAGTAGAAAACCCCGCCGAGGTAGGTGAGCGGCGTCAGCACGAAGGTCGGGATCAGGCTGATGTCGTCAAACGTTTTGGCAAATACCGCGTTCAGCAGACCGGCCAGCGAGAACAGGATTGCCGTCAGAAGCAGCGTCAGCGCGACAAATAGCCAGGAGTGGACCTGGAACGGGACGAAGAACAGTGAAATCGCCGTCACCAGGATCCCCACGCACAAACCGCGCGCCACGCCGCCGCCCACGTACCCGGCGATAATCACATGCGTCGGCACGGGTGCCACCAGCAGCTCTTCAATATTGCGCTGGAATTTGGCGCTAAAGAACGACGACGCCACGTTCGCGTAGGCGTTGGTGATCACCGCCATCATGATCAGACCCGGCACGATAAATTGCATATAGGTAAAACCGTGCATCTCACCAATCCGGGAACCAATCAGATTACCGAAGATGATGAAATAGAGCGTCATGGTGATCACCGGTGGCACCAGGGTTTGCACCCAGATACGCATAAAGCGGTTAATCTCTTTCGCCCAGATGCTTTTCAGCGCGACCCAATAAAGATGCGTCATGCCTTGTCTCCTTGTTTATCCTGCACCAGAGAGACAAACAGCTCTTCCAGTCGGTTCGCTTTGTTACGCATACTTAAAACCTGAATCCCCTGCGCGCTCAGCTGAGAGAACACGCTGTTGATCCCCTGCTCGCGCAGCACTTCCACTTCCAGCGTCGAGGTATCCACCAGACGATACTGGTACCCTTCCAGCTTCGGCAGCGGGCTTTTTGCCGCCAGGTCGAGGATAAAGGTTTCTGATTTCAGCTTGGAAAGCAGGTTTTTCATCGAAGTGTTTTCCACCAGCTCGCCGTGCTGAATGATGCCGATGTTGCGGCACAGCATTTCAGCCTCTTCCAGATAGTGGGTAGTCAGAATAATGGTGGTGCCTTTATCGTTCAGATCCTTCAGGAAGCCCCACATCGAGCGGCGCAGTTCGATATCCACACCCGCGGTCGGTTCATCGAGGATCAGCAGTTTTGGCTCATGCATCAGCGCACGGGCAATCATCAGGCGACGTTTCATCCCGCCGGACAACATCCGCGCACGTTCGTTACGTTTTTCCCACAGGTCGAGCTGCTTCAAGTACTTTTCGCTGCGCTCCAGCGCCTCTTTGCGCTCAACGCCGTAATAACCCGCCTGGTTAACGACGATCTGCTGCACCGTCTCGAACGGGTTGAAGTTGAACTCCTGCGGTACCAGCCCCAGCTGGCGTTTGGCGTTAACCACATCTTTTTGCAGATCGTATCCGAACACGCTAACGCGGCCGGAGGTTTTGTTCACCAGCGAGCTGATGATCCCGATGGTGGTAGATTTCCCTGCCCCATTCGGCCCCAGAAGCGCGTAAAAATCCCCGGCCTCTACTTTAAGATCTATCCCGCGTAGCGCCTGAACGCCACCCGAATAGGTTTTTTTAAGCTGCTCAAGCTCCAGTGCAATTGCCATGAATTTAACTTACCTTCAGTTCTTACACACGTTGTGTGGTTTCATTAAAAGTCGGGTTACCCTATAGTAGCGCAACGCAATTACTTGGTTACAGGTCGCTAACCTCCATGAACGACATAGATACACTCATTAGCAACAATGCACTATGGTCAAAAATGCTGGTGGAGGAAGACCCCGGATTTTTTGGAAAACTCGCACAAGCCCAGAACCCGCGCTTTCTCTGGATTGGCTGTTCCGACAGCCGCGTGCCGGCGGAACGTCTGACTGGCCTTGAGCCAGGAGAACTGTTTGTTCACCGTAATGTCGCCAACCTGGTGATTCACACCGATCTCAACTGCCTGTCTGTGGTTCAGTATGCCGTTGACGTTCTGGAAGTCGAGCACATCATTATTTGTGGCCACTACGGCTGCGGCGGCGTGCAGGCGGCGGTTGAAAACCCGGAACTGGGATTGATTGATAACTGGCTGCTGCACATCCGCGATATCTGGTTCAAACATAGCTCACTGCTGGGCGAAATGCCGCAGGAGCGTCGCATGGACACTCTGTGCGAACTCAACGTGATGGAGCAGGTGTATAACCTTGGGCATTCGACCATCATGCAGTCAGCGTGGAAACGCGGGCAGAAGGTCTCTATCCACGGCTGGGCG
Source organism: Enterobacter cloacae complex sp. IR53030 (assembly GCF_049238365.1). Lineage (NCBI taxonomy): Bacteria > Pseudomonadati > Pseudomonadota > Gammaproteobacteria > Enterobacterales > Enterobacteriaceae > Enterobacter > Enterobacter cloacae complex sp. IR53030. The sequence continues at coordinate 65,098 of NZ_JBMKHA010000012.1, read as the reverse complement.
TACGGTATTCACGATGGTCTGCTGCGCAATCTGGAAGTCACCGCCACCAACCGCGAAACGCTGGAACAGCGTTACCGCTCAGGGATTGCCAACCTCAAGCTTAAGCATGTGAACCACAAATAAGTGCACGTTAAAAAGCCGGGTGGCGCCGAGGTAAAAGCAAAACGGCAACCAGGTTGCCGTTTTTTGGGTTTGCTCCCTCTCCCTGTGGGAGAGGGCCGGGGTGAGGGCATCAGGCCGCACCCAACTCGTTTACTCGTCCAGTAATACCACTTTTCCCACATACGGCAGATGACGATAACGCTGTGCGTAGTCGATGCCGTAACCCACCACGAATTCGTCCGGAATGGAGAAACCGACAAACTCTACCGGGACCTGCACTTCGCGACGGTCAGGTTTATCCAGCAGCGTACAAATTGCCAGTGATTTCGGCTCGCGCAGGCTCAGGATCTCGCGCACTTTAGAGAGCGTGTTACCGGAGTCGATAATATCCTCCACGATCAACACGTCTTTGCCACGAATATCTTCATCCAGATCTTTCAGGATTTTCACATCACGGGTTGTGGACATGCCGCTGCCGTAGCTGGAGGCGGTCATAAAATCGACCTCGTGAGGCACCTGCACTTCACGGCACAGGTCCGCCATGAACATGAAAGAGCCACGCAACAGACCAACCAGCACCATTTCGCTGCCGCTGTCCTTGTAATGTTCGGTGATTTGACGACCCAGTTCGGCGATACGCGCTTTGATCTCGGCTTCCGGGATCATCACTTCAACAGTATGTTTCATATTACTAACCATATGATTTTAATGAAAATCTCTCAATGCAGATGAACTCACTTCAGGCATTGATACGCAAGCCAGCCATTATATCAGCAAATGGATAAGCCTGGCGTATGAGTTATAAAAAGCAAATATTGTGATTCCGATCACACTTGTTAATACCTATAATTAGTTGCTAGCAAATTATTAACAAAAACTGACGAGTACACTTTCTATGGCTGAAACACACTCTAAACAGCCGCGTCTACTGGTGACACTAACAGCGTTATTCGCCGCCTTCTGCGGCCTGTACCTGTTAATCGGTGGCGTCTGGCTGGTCGCGATCGGCGGCTCCTGGTACTACCCAATCGCGGGCCTGGTTATGCTTGGCGTAACCGTCCTGCTCTGGCGTAGAAAACAATCTGCACTGTGGCTGTATGCAGTTTTACTCCTCGCAACCATGATCTGGGGCGTCTGGGAAGTCGGCTTCGACTTCTGGGCACTGACGCCGCGCAGCGACATCCTGGTCTTCTTCGGTATCTGGCTGATCCTGCCGTTCGTCTGGCGTCGCCTGATTGTGCCTTCCCGCGGTGCCGTGGCGGCACTGCTGGTGGCGTTGCTCATCAGCGGCGGTATGCTCACCTGGGCCGGTTTTAACGATCCGCAGGAGATCAACGGGACGCTGAATGCGGAGTCTACCCCTGCGGCGGCTATCTCGCAGGTTGCTGACGGTGACTGGCCGGCCTATGGCCGTAACCAGGAAGGTCAGCGTTACTCCCCGCTTAAGCAGATCAACGCGGACAACGTTAAAAACCTGAAAGAAGCCTGGGTATTCCGCACCGGCGACCTGAAGATGCCGAACGATCCGGGCGAACTGACCAACGAAGTGACGCCAATTAAAGTCGGCAACATGCTTTATCTGTGTACGGCGCACCAGCGTCTGTTCGCGCTCGACGCGGCCACCGGTAAAGAAAAATGGCACTTCGATCCACAGCTGAATTCCAACCCGTCATTCCAGCACGTGACCTGCCGTGGCGTCTCTTACCACGAAGCGCGTGCGGATAATGCGAGCCCGGAAGTGGTTGCCGACTGTCCTCGCCGTATTATGCTGCCTGTGAACGATGGCCGTCTGTTTGCCATCAACGCAGAAACCGGCAAGCTGTGCGAAACCTTCGCCAACAAAGGTATCCTGAATCTGCAGACCAACATGCCGGACACCACGCCGGGTCTGTATGAACCGACTTCTCCGCCAATCATCACCGATAAAACCATCGTGATTGCCGGTTCAGTGACGGATAACTTCTCCACGCGTGAAACCTCGGGCGTGATCCGCGGCTTCGACGTGAATACCGGTAAACTGCTGTGGGCCTTCGATCCGGGCGCGAAAGATCCTAACGCGATCCCGTCAGACGAACACACGTTTACCTTCAACTCGCCAAACTCCTGGGCGCCTGCCGCGTATGACGCGAAGCTGGACCTGGTGTACCTGCCGATGGGTGTGACCACGCCAGATATCTGGGGCGGTAACCGTACGCCGGAGCAGGAGCGCTATGCGAGCGCCATCGTGGCGCTGAACGCGACGACCGGTAAGCTGGCATGGAGCTACCAGACCGTTCACCACGATCTGTGGGATATGGATATGCCGTCCCAGCCGACGCTGGCCGACATTACCGTTAACGGCAAAACCGTGCCGGTGATTTACGCCCCGGCGAAAACCGGCAACATCTTCGTGCTGGATCGCAGCAACGGCAAGCTGGTTGTGCCTGCGCCGGAAAAACCGGTTCCGCAGGGCGCGGCGAAAGGCGATTACGTCTCTAAAACGCAGCCGTTCTCTGACCTGAGCTTCCGTCCGAAGAAAGACCTGAGCGGGGCAGACATGTGGGGTGCCACCATGTTTGACCAGCTGGTATGCCGCGTGATGTTCCATCAGCTGCGCTATGAAGGCATCTTCACACCACCTTCTGAGCAGGGCACGCTGGTCTTCCCGGGTAACCTGGGGATGTTCGAATGGGGCGGTATTTCCGTCGACCCGAACCGTCAGGTTGCTATCGCCAACCCAATGGCGCTGCCGTTCGTTTCCCGCCTGATCCCACGCGGTCCGGGCAACCCAATGGAGCAGCCGAAAGATGCGAAAGGTAGCGGTACCGAAGCCGGTATCCAGCCGCAGTATGGCGTACCGTATGGCGTGACCCTGAACCCGTTCCTGTCACCGTTTGGTCTGCCGTGTAAACAGCCTGCCTGGGGTTACATCTCCGGTCTGGATCTGAAAACCAACCAGATTGTGTGGAAAAAACGTATTGGTACGCCACAGGACAGCATGCCGTTCCCGATGCCGGTTCCGGTGCCGTTCAATATGGGTATGCCAATGCTGGGTGGCCCAATCTCTACCGCCGGTAACGTGCTGTTCATCGCGGCAACCGCAGATAACTACCTGCGCGCGTACAACATGACCAATGGTGAGAAACTGTGGCAAGGCCGTCTGCCTGCGGGTGGACAGGCAACGCCGATGACCTATGAAGTGAATGGCAAGCAGTACGTTGTCATCTCTGCGGGTGGTCACGGTTCGTTTGGCACGAAGATGGGCGACTATATCGTCGCGTATGCGCTGCCTGACGACGCAAGGTAAAAGCAAAACGGCAACGAAAGTTGCCGTTTTTAGTGTGTGTTCCCTCTCCCCGTGGGAGAGGGTCAGGGTGAGGGCATCAGGCCGCACCAGCGAAAAGTAGGCCGGGTAAGGCGAAGCCGCCACCCGGCTTTTTTTATACGGTAAAACCGAGCATCATCCCCGTATCTTCATGCTCCAGCAGATGGCAATGCGCCATGTAGGCAAACTCCTTCGGCGCGTCGTGGTCAAACTTCACCAGCACCTCGCTCACGCCGCCCTCCACTCTCACGGTGTCCTTCCAGCCTGCGCGATGCGCATCCGGCGCGTTGCCGTTCTCAGAAAGAATGCGGAACTGCGTGCCGTGGATGTGGAACGGGTGCAGCATCATGTCGCCTTCGCCTGAAATCACCCAGCGCTCAAACTGCCCTTTTGTAGCGGCAAACATCGGCGTGTTCATATCAAACGCTTTACCGTTGATCTTATTGGCGTTGTGGAAATCAAAGCCATGACCGCCATGATCCATGCCGCCCATTTTGCCGTGGTCCATATTCATATGGCCCATCATCTGACCGTGATGCATTCCCGCCATTGCCTGATTGCCATACTTCTTCATCAGCGCCTGCATGCCCATCATGTCGAGCATCGGATCCATGGAGAGCTGAAGCTTGCGTTGCGTGAGCCCGTCAAGCGACGGGAGTGCAGGCAGCGTGGTTAACGTATCCGGCAGCGTGCCCGACGCGGTAACCAGTAACGGCTGAATGCGTAACACTGGATGCGGCTTATCAAATGGCGCAACCGCCATCCCCATCTGGCTGACCGGGAGGGTCACCAGGTCAAACGCCTTGCCGTCGCTGATATCCACCAGCACCTCAAAGCGCTCCCCCATGAGCATCGGCAGCGCATCCACTTTAACTGGCTCGGGCAGAAGCCCCCCGTCGCTGGCGACCACGTACAAAGGGCGTTTATCACTGGTCGCAAAATTAAGGGAACGCGCGTTACAGCCGTTAAGCAGACGTAAACGCAGCCAGCCTTTTGGCGCGGCGTGCTGAGGGTAAATCGCACCGTTGGTCAGCAGCGTATCCCCGAACCAGCCGACCGCCGCGCTCATGACGTCCAGCCGGTAGTCAATCTGCCCGTCTGCGGTGAATTTTTTGTCCTGCACAATCACCGGCACATCATCGATGCCCCACTGTTTCGGCAGACGCAGCAGGCGGCTTTCATCGTCTTCAATCAGCACCAGCCCGGCCAACCCCATCGCAACCTGATGGCCGGTTTTGCCATGCTGATGCGGATGGAACCAGCAGGTCGCCGCACGCTGCTCGGGCGTAAAAGTCACGCTACGTTTACCACCGGCCTTGATAATGCCCTGTGGTCCACCGTCGACTTCACCCGGCACTTCCAGCCCGTGCCAGTGGAGCGTCGTCTCTTCTGCGAGCGTGTTGTGGATATCCACCGTCACCGCTTTCCCTTTACGTAGCTGAAGCGCCGGACCGAGCAAATTGCCGTTATAGCCCCACGTCGTGGCGTTGTGCCCGCCAAAGGATGTTTGACCGGACTGAACAACGAGCTGGATACGGCTACGGGCGTCAGCGGTCAGTAAATCAGGGATGGGTAAGGCAGGTCTTTCAGCCGCGAAAACGGCGCGGCTCCAGAGTGGTAGTGCGCTGGCAGCCCCCAGCGCAACGGAATATTTTAAAAAATCACGACGTTGCATGTTCATTTCCTTATTTCCAGCAGGCGATCTTTTGAGCATAAACCCTCCCCTTACCGGAAGGTCAAGTCGGGCGGCAATAATAAAGATCGTCGCACTGGCATCAAGTATGCTAACGTTAATTTTCCGTGAAGAAGTGGTAGAAGCAATGAAGACGTTTTTCAGGACAATTTTGTTCGGTAGCCTGATGGCAATGTGTGCGAACAGCTATGCGCTCAGTGAAAATGAAGCGGAAGATATGGCCGACCTGACGGCGGTTTTTGTATTCCTGAAAAATGATTGTGGCTACCAGAATTTACCCAACGGGCAAATTCGCCGTGCGCTGGTCTTTTTCGCCCAGCAGAACCAATGGGATCTCAGCAACTACGACAGCTTTGACATGAAGGCGCTCGGTGAAGACAGTTACCGTGACTTGAGCGGTATTGGCATTCCCACGGCTAAAAAATGCAAAGCGCTGGCTCGTGATTCACTTAGCCTGCTCGCCTACGTGAAATAATCTTCCCGACGCCCCCTGTTCACCCTATAACCGTGCAACCATGGTTATAGTTAGCTATCATGTTTCGCTCATTTTTTATGAGTGTTACGGATGTTAACAAAGGAGGAGTCCGCGTATGGCCGACCACACGTTGTGGCATGAAACACTGCATGACCAGTTTGGTCAGTATTTTGCCGTTGATAACGTGCTCTATTATGAGAAAACCGATCACCAGGATCTCATCATCTTTGAGAATGCCGCTTTTGGCCGCGTCATGGCACTGGATGGCGTCGTACAAACGACCGAGCGTGACGAGTTTATCTATCACGAGATGATGACCCACGTTCCGCTGCTGGCGCACGGGCACGCGAAACACGTTCTGATTATCGGCGGTGGCGACGGCGCAATGCTGCGTGAAGTGTCCCGTCATCAATCGATTGAAACCATTACGATGGTCGAGATCGACGCGGGTGTGGTCTCTTTCTGCCGTCAGTACCTGCCCAACCACAATGCCGGTAGCTATGACGATCCGCGGTTTAACCTGGTGATTGACGACGGCGTTAACTTCGTTAACCAGACCTCGCAGACCTTTGACGTCATTATCTCCGACTGCACCGACCCTATCGGCCCGGGTGCATCGCTGTTTACCTCCTCGTTCTACGAAGGCTGTAAGCGCTGCCTGAACCCTGGCGGGATCTTTGTCGCACAAAACGGCGTCTGCTTCCTGCAGCAGGATGAAGCGCTCGACAGCCATCGCAAGCTCAGCACCTATTTTTCTGACGTCAGCTTCTATCAGGCGGCCATTCCTACCTATTACGGCGGGATCATGACCTTTGCCTGGGCGACGGATAACGACGTGCTGCGCCACCTCTCGACTGAAATTATTCAGGCCCGCTTCCATCAGGCTGGGCTCACATGCCGCTACTACAACCCGGCAATTCATACCGCCGCGTTTGCGCTGCCGCAGTACCTGCAAGACGCATTATCCACTAAGGGGGTGAGCTAATTGAAAAAGCTTAAACTGCATGGCTTTAACAACCTGACCAAAAGCCTGAGTTTTTGTATTTACGATATCTGCTATGCCAAAACAGCGGAAGAACGCGATGGTTACATCGCCTATATCGACGAACTCTACAACGCCAACCGTCTGACCGAGATCCTGACAGAAACCTGTTCAATCATTGGCGCCAACATCCTGAACATCGCGCGTCAGGATTACGAACCCCAGGGTGCCAGCGTGACCATTCTGGTCAGCGAAGAGCCGGTCGACCCTAAGCTTATCGACAAAACGGAGCATCCGGGCCCGCTGCCGGAAGTGGTCGTCGCGCACCTCGATAAAAGCCATATCTGCGTGCACACCTATCCGGAGAGCCACCCGGAAGGTGGGTTGTGTACTTTCCGGGCTGACATAGAAGTGTCGACCTGTGGCGTGATTTCCCCGCTGAACGCGCTGAACTATTTAATCCACCAGCTGGAATCGGACATCGTGACCATTGATTATCGCGTGCGCGGCTTTACCCGCGATATCAACGGGATGAAGCACTTCATCGACCATGAGATCAACTCCATCCAGAACTTTATGTCTGACGACATGAAGTCGCTGTATGACATGATGGATGTGAACGTGTATCAGGAAAACATCTTCCATACCAAGATGTTACTTAAGGAGTTTGACCTTAAGCACTACATGTTCCACACCCGTCCAGAAGATTTGAGCGAAGACGAGCGCAAGGCCATTACCGACCTGCTCTGGAAAGAGATGCGGGAAATCTACTACGGCCGCAATATTCCTGCCGTGTAACACGCATGCAAACGGATAAAGAAGGAAAAGCGATGATTTTTCCTTCTTTATTATTTTGTTTGTTTCTTAAACCGGCGTTTGTGCCAGTATCATCGCCGCTTCCGTACGATTTCTGACACCCAGTTGACGAAACAAGGCATGGAGATGATTCTTAACCGTTCCTTCCGCAATCCCCAGCACACGACAAATTTGTTTATTACTGTGTCCCTGCACAACAAGATGCAGGATCTCGCGCTGCCGGGGTGAGAGTGTGCGCAAAGGGGGCGGGGAATTATGCATTCGTATTAATTTATGCTCACGCAGGCAACTATCCGGTAAATATATTCTCCCTTGCCGCACCCATTCGATCGCCTGCAATAACTCTTCCGACTCCATTTTCTTTGTCAAAATCCCGGCAGCGCCATTCTCCAAAAAATAAATCGGGTTTACATTATCCAGCCGTGAAAAGTTCATCAACACGAAAACATGATCCGCCTGTGATGTTAACTGCGTTAATAATGCTATTTTTTTCTCAATCTCGTAATCAGCATCCAGAATAATAATATCAGCCCGGTTTTTTATTAAACCTTTCCAGACCTCATCTTCGCTATGTGCTGCTGTGATATGTAGTGCGGGCGCAAGTTCAGCCCAACGGCATCGGATGCCATGAATGAACAGCGGCAATTCATCATAAATAAGTATATTCATTGTCGTCCCACTTAAATAATCGTTATCTTGTTAGCGGCACTTAAAAACCTCATACAGACCTCAACGCGAGAGCTGCTGTGCGATGAAAAGCAATAACACCAGATGAAATTTTCAATTGCAGGAGTAATGCCGGTTTAATTTATTAAGCACAGCCCGTCACATTTCGCCATGTAACTTTCGATACAGACCACCCCATACAGACGGAATGATTTCTGAGAACATAACTTTACGCTCATAGATGCTTTATTCATCGATATCCATGATTAAGGGGCAGACATATTCTGCAACCACCAAAATATCGAGGAATGAATTATGCCAGATGCAAATGTTGATGCCGGATTTATAGGTTCAGTTATTAGTTCATTGCCGCTAGACAGTATGATTTCTGCGCCACTACAGGCAATGATTAAAGCCCAAACCCAGGCAGCAAAAAGTTATACCGATTTCTTATTAAGTGTCTGTATTAAGGACGGCAAGGCCGTTTCGGTACAGTTTGATTATGAGGAAACGCTCGTCGATGAGAAAGGCGTGACGACCGGTACGCAGACCAAAGTCATGCGTATTCCTCTGCTCGCGGCAGTCGTGCATCCCATCATCTGTATCGAAGAAGGGACTATCGACTTCGAGCTTGAGATCCACCAGAGCGCAGCCAGCAACGAAAGCAGCAGCCAGGAAGGCTCCCTGGAGGGCAAAATCGGCTGGGGTCCATTCTCCGTCAGCGTGAAGGGGAGTGTTAGCCATAAGTCAGAACAGACCCGCTCGACCGATACCCGAGCCAAATACTCCATCCACACCTCTGTAAAACGTCAGCCGATGCCGGAGGCGCTCAGCCGCGTGGTCGATTATCTGACAAATGCTGCCACCAAACCGGCACAACGCGCAGAAGATCAGCCTGCCACACTGCCTGCCACCAACAGTTCAGGTCTGATTACCCCAGCACCGGCCCCTGCCCCGGTCGCGCCGCCTCAAGGGGGTAATGGTTAACCCACACCACACATTCAAACGCATTTAATACCCCTGGCAGGTGCCCGGCTTACGGACACCTGCCTGAAGGAGAAAAAGCATGCCTGATTCACGTCGATTCTGGTTCAGCCGTAAATCGCCCGACGCTGTAACGCCTGAAACCAGTCCCGAAATCCCGACGGATAAACCGACAACGCTGTCATCAGAAGATCCACCGGACATAACGCCGTCCCATGCTCCCTCCGGCGAAAACGGCAACACCGGAGGCAATGACGGGGGAAATAACGGCGGTGCCGGTGGAGGCGATAACGGTACGCCGCCGCCTCCTGCCGGCAACAAGGGCAACCACGCTATGGGCTTAGATACCCTGGTACAAGGGCTCCAGCACGCGGCTTTCAGTGCCAACCAGTATATGACCCATCAGTACATCGCCGTGCTCTCCCAGTTGTTTGAGCAGGCTCCGGACGGTAGCTACAAACCCGACTACGCCGAGCTTCAGCTGGATGATGAGCATCGTTTGAACGTGCCGCTGGTAACGCTTGCACCACCGCGCAATCTCTCGATGGAGAGAATGAAGATGCGCCTGACCGTTCGCGGTGATGCGACCGAATCCATAAGCACGCTAACGGGACAGGGAGAGCGTGGCCACTTCCTCGTCACCATGGCGCCCCAGCCCCATGAAGGTAAAACGGACACCCAAAACATTGATATTGAAATTGATTTTGTCGCTCAGGAGCCGCCAGAAGCGGTGCTGCGCCTGCTTGATGAATTCATCCACCGTATGACTCCCGTCCCCGTAAAGGAGAAAAACCATGAGTGATGCTTTGAAAACAACGGGCAATGGCGGCATTGCCCTTATCAAACAGTATGAAGGCCTGCGTTTAACCACCTACAAAGATGCCGTCGGCATTCCAACCATCGGTTATGGCCATGTCGAAAACCCGATCCCACCAGGCGGCACGCGAACCATCACCGCTGAAGACGCGGAGCAGATCCTACGTGAGGACTTGCAGCGTTTTGAGCATGACGTCAACAACATGCTGACGGTGGAAGTCACCCAGAACCAGTTCGATGCCCTGGTGAGCTTCGCCTTTAACCTGGGGCCAGCCAATCTAAAGAGTTCAACCCTGTTGCGCAAAGTGAACAGCGGAGACTTCAACGGCGCAGCTGAAGAATTTCCGAAATGGAACCATGCCGGTGGCCAGGTTCTGGCGGGCCTGACTGCACGTCGGAACGCTGAAAAAAACCTGTTTTTATCCTGATCAATCACGAGGTGTAACATGATAATTCGAATTCTTTCCTGGTGTGCTGACTCCTTTACGCACGAGGCAGACGACCTGCGAGGGGCGGATGAAGATCTGCTGGCACACGCCAAAGAGCGGATGGAATTCCGCCTGAGTCAGGTCAGTGCTCAGCTCAAAACGGTACTGGAAACCGACACCGGCAGCTGGGATCATACCTTTGTCACGCTTCCAGAATTCTTCTGGAATACCCGCTGGAGTAATGTGCACAGTGAAGATGACATCATGAAGCTCGGTGATTTCTACATGAGCAATGTCAGCGACTACGTTAACAGACTGATTGATGCCTTCCCTGCCCGTTCCGGGGATCCCTCCTCTGCCATCACCTTTCTGGCGGGAACCTGTGCCATCCTGTATCGAGACGATGACGAGAGTGAGAAGACGCCCTGCCACGACGCCGTTTTTCACGCCGTGAACTGGCTGCTGTGCGGGCAAAATACCCGTAGCGATAAATCCCTGACGATGTGGCCGAAACGCTACGTTTCCACGATTGATTTCTTTCCTCAGACGGACAGCCACGCGATCCCGGGGCATATTTCTGCCCAATTGCCGGATGGTCAGATCATTCATATCGGCGACAGCAGCGAAGTGTCGGCAGAATCATTGCATGGGATCGTTGTCACCGATTACTTCACCAATACTTATGCGGGCGATAAGCCGTTCAGCATTGATATCTGTCTGGATTACTTCACGCAGGGGAATGTTCGCCCGGCGGGCTGGGAGCAACGGATAGCGGAGCTGCAGAGCAAAAACAGCGACATTGATTTTCTGATCGCCTGCGGAATGCCGGTCAGCGATCCGCCGCAAAACCCGGGTGGGGTGAAATTCCTTGTACGTAACGACGGTATGCCAGTCGCCTCCCAATGCCAGGCGTGGTCATTCAGCGCCGGGAGGGCAACGCCGGTTGCAGCGACCAACCCTACCGCTAATTTTGTGAGATTTTTAATGTAGCGTGAAACCCGCAGATTCCCTCCGGTACTCTCCGGAGGGAATTTCCGTTACTTCTGTTTCATAAACGCCCGGTACGCAGCTACCACCTGCAGAAAGTCCTCGACGCCGCACAGCGACAGGCTCTCTTCATCGTAGTAGCTCATCCCCTCTTCCATCTCATCACCCGAAAACTCCAGCTGGTTGGCGCGCACCATCACCTCTTCGCCATCCATCCACAGCGTGTATTCATGTCCGGCACGTTGCCAGGAGCGTTCACTGCCTTTTACCGTCTTCGCCGCCTGTTCAACTTCATCCAGCAGCGCGAGATCCTCTTTCACCTCTTCGTTAAACCAGTGGCCAACGGCTTCGTGCCCCATCGACATACGCACTTTCACCACTCCGGTGATGTCGCGCAGAAATTCGTAATCCATAGTATTTTCCTCTGCAAAGCCATTAGGGTAATTATCGCAGCAGAGAGGAAGAAAAAAAGCGGGGGAGGCGGGAGGAATGAAAATAAAAAGTGAGAGCAAGACCCTGCGGCCTGATGCCCTCACCCTGCCCCTCTCCCACGGGAGAGGGTGCAAACACTAAAAACCGTCTCAACAGAGACGGTTTTGCCGTTTATACCGCGGTCTGGAAGATAACCCCGTCAGCCTTCTCGGTGTACTGAGAGAGCTGGTCGAAGTTCAGATAGCGATAGGTGTCCACCGCCGTCTTATCTACCTGAGCCACAAAGGTCTGGTACTCTTCCGGCGTTGGCAGCTTGCCAATCAGCGCCGCAACCGCAGCCAGCTCCGCAGAAGCCAGGTAAACGTTCGCACCGGTACCTAAACGGTTCGGGAAGTTACGGGTAGAGGTGGAGACCACCGTCGCACCGTCCGCCACGCGCGCCTGGTTACCCATACACAGGGAACAACCAGGGATTTCGATACGCGCACCACTCTTACCAAACACGCTGTAGTAACCTTCTTCCGTCAGCTGTGCGGCATCCATACGGGTTGGCGGTGCCACCCACAGGCGGGTCGGCAGCTGGCCTTTATGGGTATCCAGCAGCTTACCGGCAGCACGGAAGTGACCGATGTTGGTCATGCAGGAGCCGATGAACACTTCGTCGATCTTATCGCCCTGCACATCAGAGAGCAGACGCGCATCGTCAGGATCGTTCGGCGCACATAGGATTGGCTCTTTGATATCCGCCAGATCGATGTCGATCACTGCCGCATACTCTGCGTCAGCGTCCGCTTCCAGCAGCTGCGGATCCGCCAGCCATTTCTCCATGCCCTGGATACGACGCTCCAGCGTACGACGGTCGCCGTAGCCTTCTGCAATCATCCACTTCAGCAGCACGATGTTGGAGGTCAGATACTCAATAATCGGCTCTTTGTTCAGCTTGATGGTACAGCCCGCCGCAGAACGCTCAGCGGAGGCATCGGTCAGCTCGAACGCCTGCTCCACTTTCAGATCCGGCAGACCTTCGATTTCCAGAATGCGGCCAGAGAAGATGTTTTTCTTCCCTTTCTTCTCAACGGTCAGCAGGCCCTGTTTAATCGCATACAGCGGGATCGCGTGAACCAGGTCGCGCAGAGTGATACCCGGCTGCATTTTACCTTTGAAGCGCACCAGCACTGATTCCGGCATATCCAGCGGCATCACGCCGGTCGCAGCCGCAAATGCCACCAGACCGGAGCCCGCCGGGAAGGAGATACCGATAGGGAAACGGGTGTGGGAGTCACCACCGGTACCCACGGTATCCGGCAGCAGCATGCGGTTCAGCCAGGAGTGGATAACACCGTCACCCGGACGCAGGGAGACACCGCCACGGTTCATGATGAAGTCTGGCAGCGTGTGGTGCGTGGTCACGTCAACCGGCTTCGGATACGCCGCTGTGTGACAGAAGGACTGCATCACCAGATCAGAAGAGAAGCCCAGGCACGCCAGGTCTTTCAGTTCGTCACGGGTCATTGGGCCGGTGGTGTCCTGAGACCCCACGGAAGTCATTTTCGGCTCGCAGTATGCGCCAGGGCGAATACCCGCAACGCCGCATGCGCGACCCACCATTTTCTGCGCCAGCGAATAACCACGGTTGCTTTCCGCAACATCTTTCGCGTGACGGAACACGTCTGAGTGCGGCAGGCCCAGCGCTTCACGCGCTTTGGTGGTCAGGCCACGACCAATGATCAGCGGGATACGGCCACCGGCACGCACTTCGTCGATCAGCACGTCGGTTTTCAGCTCGAAGCTTGCCAGTAGTTCGTTAGTGTCGTGGTTACGCACTTCGCCTTTATACGGGTAAACGTCAATCACGTCGCCCATGTTCAGGTTACTGACATCCACTTCAATCGGCAGCGCACCTGCATCTTCCATGGTGTTAAAGAAGATAGGGGCAATTTTGCCGCCGAGGCACAGGCCGCCGCCGCGCTTGTTAGGCACGTGCGGAATGTCGTCACCCATGAACCACAGCACGGAGTTGGTCGCGGACTTACGGGAAGAACCGGTACCCACAACATCACCCACATAGGCCAGCGGGAAACCTTTCTCCTGAAGCGCTTCGATCTGTTTGATCGGGCCGACGCTACCCGGCTGATCCGGCTCAATGCCTTCACGGGCATTCTTCAGCATCGCCAGGGCGTGCAGAGGGATATCAGGACGAGACCACGCATCCGGCGCCGGAGAGAGGTCATCGGTGTTGGTTTCACCGGTCACTTTGAAGACGGTCACGGTAATTTTTTCAGCCAGGGCCGGACGGTTGAGGAACCATTCGGCATCCGCCCAGGACTGCATCACCTGCTTCGCATAGACATTGCCCGCTTTGGCTTTTTCTTCGACATCGTAGAAGTTATCGAACATCAGCAGCGTTGAAGAGAGCGCTTTCGCGGCAATCGGTGCCAGCGTGTCGTTATCCAGCGCGTCAATCAGCGGATGAATGTTGTAACCACCCTGCATAGTGCCGAGCAGTTCAATGGCTTTTTCAGGAGTAACCAGTGGGGAGGTGGCTTCGCCTTTGGCGATAGCAGCAAGGAATCCGGCTTTTACGTAGGCAGCTTCATCTACGCCAGGCGGTACGCGGTTGATCAGCAGATCTAACAGGAATTCTTCTTCGCCCTTAGGCGGGTTCTTCAGCAGCTCGACGAGCGCGGCCATTTGGGTTGCATCTAACGGTTTGGGTACAATTCCCTCGGCGGCACGTTCTGCTACGTGCTTACGGTATTCTTCTAGCACGACGGTTCTCCTCGCTCTCATTGTCATATGCGGCGGGCGTTCTCTTCACGCTCCTGTGAGACAGCAGTTTGTAGGGTAAATGCCCGATACCGCGTCGGGCAGCATAGCAGGATTTCTGCACAGTGTTAATCTGTTTACAAAAAAGCAACATTAAAATATTTGCTGAATCGTTAAGCATGGTGTAGCGGGGAAACGAGACGAAATAAAGCGCCCCCCCTCCTGTTACTCCCGGTCGATCACAGGAAAGGGTTTCTAAATCCCCGGCGGTTTTTTCCGCATCACATATAATTGCGTAATAAATATTCACACTCTTTGTCCGGACAAAATCGACGCTTCCCAAGAAAAGTCAAAACCGTAAAAGACGGGTGAATAATACTCACGCCAACCGTAACGCCTCACGGCACAGCGCTTGTCTCGTTGGAGTCACTATATGAAGTTGCCCTTTAAGCCACATCTGCTCGTCCTTCTGTGCAGTACCGGGCTGTTTGCCGCCTCTGGCGTGATGTTTGTCAAAAGCCGTGCATCAGAGCCTGTCGCTCCCGCGCCTGTCGCCCAACAACAGGTGGCAACACCTGCGGCCCAACCCGCTCCCGTTGTCGCACCAGCTTACACGGCCGCGCAAATCGATCAGTGGGTCGCCCCGATTGCGCTCTACCCGGACGCGCTGCTGTCTCAAATTTTAATGGCATCGACCTATCCGGCCAACGTTATCCAGGCCGCGCAGTGGTCAAAAGATAACCCCAACATGCAGGGCGATGCCGCGATTCAGGCGGTGGCGAGCCAGCCGTGGGATCCCAGCGTGAAATCGCTGGTGGCGTTTCCTCAGTTAATGTCGCTGATGGGCGGAAATCCACCGTGGGTACAAAACCTCGGCGATGCGTTTCTCGCGCAGCCGAAGGACGTGATGGATTCCGTTCAGCGCCTGCGCGCGCTGGCGCAGAAGACCGGCGCTTTACAATCCACGCCTCAGCAGACGGTCACCACCGTGACAAAACCGGCGCCAGCGAAAACTACCTCCAGCGAGTCAACCACATCTACCGCGCCCGCCCCCACGGTCATTAAAATTGAATCCGCTGACCCGCAGGTCGTTTACGTCCCCACCTATAACCCCAATACGGTTTACGGTACCTGGCCAAACACCGCGTATCCGCCAACCTATCTCCCGCCCTCGCCTGGCGAGCAATTTACCGACAGCCTGGTGAAAGGCTTAGGCTTTAGCCTGGGCGTGGCGACAACCTACGCCATTTTCAGCAATATCGACTGGGATGACGATGATGACTGGGATCATCACCATCATGACGATGACTGGGATCACGGCGGCTATAATCGCAACGGTGATAACAACATCAATATTAACGTTCAGAACTTTAATAAAATCAGTGGTCAGCGTCTGACGGACGCCAGCCGCACCTGGCAGCACAACCCGGCCTATCGGGAAGGTGTGCCCTACCCGACAAACCAGCTCAACACGCGCTTCCACTCCACCAACACGGCTACGGGGCTCAGCGCAACACAGCAAAAACCGGTTAACCGCGATAGCCAGCGTCAGGCCGCCCTCAGCCAGATGGAGAAATCGACAGGCAAAACCTTCCCACAGACAGCGCACCCGGGGATTAAAGATGCACAGCGGCAGGCCTCAAGCGAACAGCTGAAGCAGATTTCTCAGCGCAGTAACTACCGTGGCTATGACACCAAACCTCAGACGGCGAAGCGGACAACCACACAGCAGCGCGAAAACCGCCAGACCGCAACGCAGCGACAGGAGAAACGAATCTCACAACCTGCGCAGCAACACGCGCTACAGCAGCGAACCAGTCAGCCCCGGGCGAATGCGCTGAGCGGTAACGACAGTCGCTCCGCCAACTGGCAAGCCCAGCAGCAGCGTGGTTCGCAAAGCAGACAACTGGCTGCCCGTCATCAGCCGCCGCGTCAGGCATCCGCCGGACGTGTTGAACACCGTGAATTCCGTCATCGTTAAGGGAGCAAACATGAAAAATAAACTTCTCTGTGGAATGGTGGTGTTCATGATGTCGGCGTCCGCGATGGCGCAGCAATCTTTCAGCACGCCAGAACAGGCAACAGATGCGCTGGCCAGCGCCATCAGCGAGCAAAACGAAAGTGCGATGAGCAATCTGCTCGGCGAAAACTGGCGCGACTTTCTGCCGCCTGAAGGGGTAGATCCTGATGCCGTTGCTCGCTTCCTGCGTGACTGGAAAGTCCGGCACAACACGGTCGTCGAGGGTAACACAGCACATCTTGCTGTCGGAGACAGCGGCTGGCAGCTTCCCATCCCGGTGGTTAAAACCGCTTCCGGCTGGCAATTTGACATGAAAGAAGGGGCCGAGGAGATCCTGACCCGCGAGATTGGGCGTAACGAGCTTGCCGCCATTGAAGCCTTACATGCCTATGTGGATGCCCAGCAGAGCTATTTTGCGCTGAACCAGAAATACGCGCAGAAAATTGTCAGCGCGGACGGGAAAAAGGATGGTTTGTACTGGCCCGTCTCGCCAGGCGAAACGCCAAGCCCACTTGGTCCGGCGTTCAGTCCGAAAGAGCCTGGGGCGGGATACCACGGCTATCGCTTCCGCATCCTGCCGGATAATAACGGTTTCGCGATGGCGGCCTGGCCGGTCAGCTATGGTCAAACCGGCGTGATGAGCTTCGTGATAAACCAGAGCGACAAGGTTTACCAGTCCGATCTCGGCCGCGATTCTGAGCAGAAAGTCCGGGCGATGACCGCGTATAGCCCGGATAAAACCTGGCAGCCTGTCGAACCCTGAGTAACGTCAACGGACCACGTTTTGTAGGCCGGGTAAGGCGAAGCCGCCACCCGGCTGTTTTACTTACAGAATATTTGCCACCGATTTCGCCAACTGCGCTTCCAGAACTGGTTTCGCTTCTTCGAATTTCAAATTGACCTTGTTAGCATTCGATACCACGCGGGTCTGATACTTCGCGCGATCGCCCTGCTCGCTGCTGGTTTGCAGCTTCACGCCGGACGTACCCTGACGCAGCGCCGCAATGTTATCGGTGGTGACTTTCGCTTTGCTACGCTCAGAGATCTGCAGGTCGGTAACCATGGTGTAGTTCACATCTTCTACCATCGCATCTGCCGCCATGCCAATTAGCCCAGCCGCCAGACCCACGCCCAGCGCGGCGCCAGAGGAGTTGCTGTTGTAGGCGGTAATACCGGCACCCAGAGCGGCCCCCACGGCGGCGCCTTCATAGCCGGTTTTCAGGTAGCCCTGAGACTCGCGCAGGTCCATTTTGTCTGCTTTAAGGACGTTAGCCTGCACCCAGTAGTATGCGCTGTCAGGTGAGGACGTTACCTTATACCCTTTAGCGCTCAGATCGTTTGCCAGCAGCGTCTGGAGGTTGCTCATGTCTTTATCGGAGGTGTTTTTAACCTGGATGTAGACCGTTTTTTCACTGGAAGGCTCAAGCCAGATGGTCTCACTCATCTGGGTTTTCACTTCCAGGTTGCGTTTTTTCACGGCTGTCGTCATCGCGCCACATCCGGTCAGCGTCATGACTGACGCCAGTAAGCCAATTCCCACAACTTTCTTTAAAGACATGCGTTTTCCTTTTTTCGTGTAATTAAAAGTCCAGAACCCCTGAACAGCGCAGCCAGTAGCCACACAACGGTGAAAAAAGTATCGGCAGATGAAGAGGAATTTTTAGCGGAAATATCAACGAGATGACTACCAATTTGGGTAGTTTCAGGGCAAAAAAAACGCCTCCGGAGAGGCGTTTAGCAATCAAAAGAAACTTATTTCTTCTTCGCTTTCGCGTTTGGCAGGTCGGTGATGCTACCTTCAAACACTTCTGCCGCCAGGCCCACGGACTCGTGCAGAGTCGGGTGAGCGTGGATGGTCAGCGCGATGTCTTCCGCGTCGCAACCCATTTCGATCGCCAGACCGATTTCACCCAGCAGCTCGCCGCCGTTGGTCCCGACAATCGCACCACCGATCACGCGGTGAGTCTCTTTGTCGAAGATCAGTTTGGTCATACCGTCTGCGCAGTCGGAAGCGATAGCACGGCCAGAAGCAGCCCACGGGAAGGTGGCGGTTTCGTAGCTGATGCCTTTCTCTTTCGCTTCTTTCTCAGTCAGACCCACCCATGCCACTTCTGGCTCGGTGTACGCGATAGATGGGATCACTTTCGGATCGAAGTAGTGTTTCATGCCGGCGATAACTTCAGCGGCAACGTGACCTTCGTGAACACCTTTGTGCGCCAGCATTGGCTGACCGACGATATCGCCGATAGCAAAGATGTGCGGCACGTTAGTGCGCAGCTGTTTGTCAACGCGGATAAAACCACGGTCGTCCACTTCCACGCCAGCTTTGCCCGCGTCGAGGTTTTTACCGTTCGGCACACGGCCGATAGCCACCAGCACGGCGTCGTAACGCTGTGGTTCGGATGGGGCTTTTTTGCCTTCCATGGAAACGTAAATACCGTCTTCTTTGGCTTCAACGGCAGTTACTTTGGTTTCCAGCATCAGGTTGAATTTCTTGCTGATACGTTTGGTGAAGACTTTAACGATGTCTTTGTCTGCAGCCGGGATAACCTGGTCGAACATTTCAACCACGTCAATGTCTGAACCCAGCGCATGGTACACGGTACCCATTTCCAGACCGATGATACCGCCGCCCATAACCAGAAGGCGCTTAGGAACAGTTTTCAGCTCCAGTGCATCGGTGGAATCCCACACGCGCGGATCTTCATGTGGAATGAATGGCAGTTCGATTGGGCGAGAACCTGCCGCGATGATCGCGTTGTCGAAGTTGATCACGGTTTTGCCGTTTTCGCCTTCCACTTCCAGGGTGTTCGCACCGGTGAATTTACCCAGACCGTTTACCACTTTCACTTTACGGCCTTTGGCCATACCCGCCAGACCGCCGGTCAGCTGAGTGATAACTTTCTCTTTCCAGGTACGAATTTTGTCGATATCGGTTTTCGGCTCGCCGAAGACGATACCGTGTTCAGCCAGCGCTTTGGCTTCTTCGATCACTTTCGCGACGTGCAGCAGCGCTTTAGAAGGGATACAGCCGACGTTCAGACAAACACCACCGAGGGTGCTGTAACGTTCTACGATGACGGTTTCCAGACCTAAATCCGCGGCGCGGAATGCTGCGGAATAACCTGCCGGGCCTGCCCCAAGTACTACGACCTGAGTTTTGATTTCTGTGCTCATCATGACCTCTTAATTTATACCCGTCGTCCACCGGGTCGTTCTATCCGCCCGCATTTTACAAAATTGTTAACAATTTTGAAACAACAAACGGCTCATGAATTTTTGCTTACGCCAGTAACCTCAAAAACAGCATGAGATTACCAGAAAAAAGCCGGCCGACTGGCCGGCTTTTCGATTACATCACCAGGCGGCGAATGTCGCTCAGCATGTTGTTGATGATGGTGATGAAACGCGCACCATCAGCACCGTCGATCACGCGGTGGTCGAAGGACAGAGAGATTGGCATCATCAGACGCGGCACAAACTCTTTACCATTCCACACCGGCTCCATCGCGGACTTGGACACACCGAGGATAGCCACTTCCGGCGCGTTCACAATCGGCGCGAAGTGGGTAGTGCCCAGGCCGCCGATGCTGGAGATAGTGAAGCAGCCGCCCTGCATTTCGCCGGCAGTCAGCTTACCATCACGCGCTTTTTTGGAGATGGTGGTCAGTTCACGGGACAGCTCAGTGATGCTCTTCTTGTTCACGTCCTTGAAGACCGGAACAACCAGACCATTTGGCGTATCAACCGCAACACCGATGTTGATGTATTTCTTCAGCGTCAGCTTCTGGCCGTCTTCAGACAGGGAGCTGTTGAAGCGTGGCATCTGCTCAAGTGCAGCGGCAACGGCTTTCATGATGAAGACCACTGGGGTGAATTTCACGTCCAGTTTACGCTTCTCAGCTTCGGCGTTCTGCTGTTTACGGAACGCTTCCAGATCGGTGATATCGGTTTTGTCGAAGTGCGTAACGTGCGGGATCATCACCCAGTTACGGCTCAGGTTAGCACCAGAGATTTTCTGGATACGGCCCAGTTCCACTTCTTCGATTTCGCCGAACTTGCTGAAGTCCACTTTCGGCCATGGCAGCATGCCCGGGATACCGCCGCCAGCGGCTGCAGCAGGTGCAGCTTCGGCACGTTTCACCGCGTCTTTCACGTAGGTCTGAACGTCTTCGCGCAGGATACGACCCTTACGGCCAGTCCCTTTCACTTTCGCCAGGTTCACACCGAACTCGCGCGCCAGGCGACGAATCAGCGGGGTGGCGTGGACATACGCGTCGTTTTCAGCGAACTCAGATTTTTCTGCTTTCGCAGCAGGGGCAGCAGCAGGTTTAGCAGCCTGAGCCGGTGCAGGAGCCGGTGCTGGAGCAGCAGCGGCTGCCGGAGCGGCGGCAGGCGCAGCGCCTTCCACTTCGAAGACCATGATCAGAGAGCCGGTAGACACTTTGTCGCCAGTGCTGATTTTGATCTCTTTAACGGTACCCGCGAACGGCGCAGGAACTTCCATGGAAGCTTTATCGCCTTCAACGGTGATCAGTGACTGTTCAGCGGCAACTTTGTCGCCCACTTTCACCATCACTTCCGTCACTTCAACTTCGTCACCGCCGATGTCCGGTACGTTAACGTCTTTCGCGCCGCCAGCAGCAGCCGGTGCAGCGGCCGGAGCCGGAGCAGCAGCCTGAGCAGGCGCGGAAGCAGGTGCAGCACCCGCCACTTCGAAGACCATGATCAGGGAGCCTGTAGACACTTTGTCACCGGTGTTGATCTTGATCTCTTTAACGGTACCCGCGAACGGCGCAGGGACTTCCATAGAGGCTTTGTCACCTTCTACGGTGATCAGTGACTGCTCAGCCGCAACGGTGTCGCCCACTTTCACCAGGATTTCGGTGACTTCAACTTCGTCACCGCCGATGTCAGGCACGTTCACTTCTTTTGCTGCGGCGGCAGCTGCTGGAGCAGCAGCCGGAGCGGCTTCTTTCTTCTCTTCCTGCGCAGGTGCAGCAGCTGCTGCACCGTCGGCGGAATCGAAAATCATGATCAGTTTGCCGGTCTCGGTTTTATCGCCAACAGAGACTTTAATCTCTTTAACGATGCCAGCCTGAGGAGACGGGACTTCCATAGAGGCTTTATCGCCTTCTACGGTGATCAGCGACTGTTCAGCTTCAACTTTGTCGCCCACTTTGACCAGGATCTCGGTGATTTCAACTTCATCAGCCCCGATGTCCGGTACATTGATTTCGATAGCCATTATTCTTTTACCTCTTACGCCAGACGCGGGTTAACTTTATCTGCATCGATGTTGAATTTGGTAATTGCGTCCGCAACCACTTTCTTATCGATTTCGCCACGTTTAGCCAATTCGCCCAGTGCTGCTACAACCACGTAAGAAGCATCAACTTCGAAGTGGTGACGCAGGTTTTCGCGGCTGTCTGAACGACCGAAGCCGTCAGTACCCAGTACGCGATAATCATCAGCTGGAACGTAAGTACGAACCTGCTCAGCGAACAGTTTCATATAGTCAGTAGACGCCACCGCTGGCGCGTCGTTCATCACCTGAGCGATGTACGGAACGCGTGGAGTTTCCATTGGGTGCAGCATGTTCCAGCGCTCACAATCCTGGCCATCACGAGCCAGTTCAGTGAAGGAGGTCACGCTGTACACGTCGGAACCGACACCGTAGTCCTTCGCCAGGATCTGTGCGGCTTCACGCACGTGACGCAGGATAGAGCCGGAGCCCAGCAGCTGAACTTTACCTTTGCTACCTTCAACAGTTTCGAGTTTATAGATACCTTTACGGATACCTTCCTCGGCACCTGCTGGCATTGCCGGCATGTGGTAGTTTTCGTTCAGGGTGGTGATGTAGTAGTAAATGTTCTCTTGCGCTTCACCGTACATGCGCTGCAGACCGTCATGCATGATGACTGCCACTTCGTACGCGTAAGACGGGTCGTAAGAGATACAGTTAGGGATAGTCAGAGACTGAATGTGGCTGTGACCATCTTCGTGCTGCAGACCTTCACCGTTCAGGGTCGTACGACCAGAAGTACCACCGATCAGGAAGCCGCGAGCCTGCTGGTCGCCTGCCTGCCAGCACAGGTCACCGATACGCTGGAACCCGAACATGGAGTAGTAAATGTAGAACGGGATCATCGGCAGGTTGTTGGTGCTGTAAGAGGTCGCAGCAGCCAGCCAGGATGCGCCTGCACCCAGCTCGTTGATACCTTCCTGCAGGATCTGACCTTTCTCGTCTTCTTTATAGTAAGCAACCTGCTCACGGTCCTGCGGGGTGTACTGCTGGCCGTTCGGGCTGTAGATACCGATCTGACGGAACAGACCTTCCATACCGAAAGTACGCGCTTCGTCGGCGATGATTGGCACCAGACGATCTTTGATCGACTTGTTCTTCAGCATCACGTTCAGGGCACGAACGAAAGCGATAGTGGTAGAGATCTCTTTGTTCTGCTCTTCGAGCAACTGAGAGAAGTCTTCCAGCGCTGGCAGTTCCAGTTTCTCGGTGAAGTTAGGCTGACGAGCTGGCAGGTAGCCTTTCAGCGCCTGACGACGTTCGTGCAGGTACTTGTGCTCTTCAGAACCTTCCGGGAAGGTGATGTAAGACAGGTTTTCTACCTGCTCATCGGTCACTGGAACGTTGAAACGGTCGCGGATATAACGCACGCCGTCCATGTTCATTTTCTTAACCTGGTGAGCGATGTTTTTACCTTCTGCGGTATCACCCATGCCGTAACCTTTGATGGTATGGGCCAGGATAACAGTCGCTTTACCTTTGGTCTCACGCGCTTTTTTCAGTGCCGCGTAGATTTTCTTCGGATCGTGACCACCACGGTTCAGCGCCCAGATCTGCTCATCAGTCCAGTCTGCAACCAGTGCGGCGGTTTCAGGATATTTACCGAAGAAGTGCTCACGCACGTAGGCACCGTCTTTGGATTTGAAGGTCTGGTAGTCACCGTCAACGGTTTCGTTCATCAGCTGGATCAGTTTACCGCTGGTGTCTTTACGCAGCAGTTCGTCCCAACGGGAACCCCACATGACTTTGATTACGTTCCAGCCAGCACCCGCGAAGATGCCTTCCAGTTCGTTGATGATCTTGCCGTTACCGGTTACGGGACCATCCAGACGCTGCAGGTTACAGTTGATGATGAAGCACAGGTTGTCCAGCTTCTCACGGGTTGCGATGGTGATCGCACCTTTAGATTCTGGCTCATCCATTTCGCCGTCGCCCAGGAAGGCGTAAACGGTCTGCTCAGAGGTGTCTTTCAGACCACGGTGTTCCAGATATTTCAGGAATTTAGCCTGATAGATCGCACCGATTGGACCCAGACCCATGGATACGGTCGGGAACTGCCAGAATTCAGGCATCAGTTTAGGGTGCGGGTAAGAAGACAGACCTTTACCGTGAACTTCCTGACGGAAGTTGTTCATCTGCTCTTCAGTCAGACGACCTTCCAGGAATGCACGTGCATAGATGCCCGGAGAGATGTGGCCCTGGAAGTACACCAGATCGCCGCCGTCTTTCTCGTTCGCTGCACGGAAGAAGTGGTTAAAGCACACTTCGTAAACGGTCGCAGAAGACTGGAAGGACGCCATGTGGCCACCCAGCTCCAGATCTTTCTTGGACGCGCGCAGAACAGTCATGATGGCGTTCCAGCGGATAGCTGAACGGATACGACGTTCCAGATCCAGATTGCCCGGGTATTCCGGTTCGTCTTCAACGGCAATCGTGTTTACGTAGTTGCTAGCCCCTGCACCTGAAGCAACCTTCACGCCGCCTTTGCGGGCTTCAGAAAGCAGCTGATCAATCAGATACTGAGCGCGCTCAACACCTTCTTCACGGATGACCGATTCGATCGCCTGTAGCCAGTCGCGAGTTTCGATCGGATCCACGTCATTTTGGAGACGTTCTGACATGGGGGTATTCCTTATCTATCTAATACGTTGATTTGTCTGGAACCTGTCCCATTGTGCTCTTCGGCAAGAACACAATAAGACAGGTTCTGCGTTTAGTTGCCGCGCTCTAAAAGTACCTGGCGCTTAATCCTTTCGTTGCTGTATGCGGCGTAATGAACGTTCGCGACGCGATTGTTCACGGCTGCGGTCCAGCAAGATTTCCTCAATGAAAGCCAGGTGACGGTGCGACGCTTCGCGCGCCTGCTCCGGTTCCCCGGCCATTATCGCCTCGAATATTCGGGTGCGATGGTTGCTTACCAGTGGGAGCATCTCCCGACGGGCATACAACAATTCAAAATTCTGACGAACGTTCTGGGCCAGCATCGGCTCCATGCAGCGTAGCAGATGGAGGAGCACCACATTGTGTGCCGCTTCGGTGACGGCGATTTGATACTGGACGACGGCGCTGGACTCGGCGTCTAAATCGCCGGACTGCTGTGCCCGTTCAATGGCCTGATGCAGCTCGCGGATACGCACGCGATCTTCATCAGTGCTGCGAAGGGCGGCGTAATAGGCCGCAATACCTTCCAGCGCGTGACGGGTCTCAAGCAGGTCAAACTGGGATTCTGGGTGGTCAGAGAGAAGTTCTACCAGCGGATCGCTGAAGCTCTGCCACAGGCTGTTTTGCACAAAGGTTCCGCCGCCCTGGCGACGAAGCAGCAAGCCCTTTGCTTCGAGGCGTTGAATCGCCTCACGCAGAGAGGGACGTGAAACGTCGAACTGTTTTGCCAGTTCGCGTTCTGGCGGAAGTTTCTCACCCGGGCGCAGAGTCCCTTCGAGGATTAAAAACTCCAGCTGCTGCTCAATCACATCAGATAGTTTTGGTTGGCGAATTTTGCTGTAGGCCATATTCCCTGTCTTACGCCTTTTTGCCCGGAGTCAATTGGTCTTACCAATTTATATTTCGTATCGCTAAAGTAACAAAGTATTCACCTTCTGTCCATATTGGTTTTGATTGAAATCAGTAAACCCTGCACATTTTAACAACCTTACAGAAATAACGTTTCAGAAATGTAACTTTGCACAAATGAGTTGATTACTCCCAAAGTGGGAGTTTTAACCATAATGAAACGAGGGTTTTTGCAATCTGAAGCGATTCAACAAGGCAAATTATGAAAATTCGCCCACTTAAGGCGCATTTCTATTCTATAGGTTGGGGTAAGAAGCGAGAGCGGAGTGATTTACAAATGCTTTCTTTTTATTCAACTCGTCATCAGCCCTTCATAAAGCAGGTGCATTCACAGGCACTTACCACTATTCTGGCGCTTACGGAAGTCATCTCCGCTTTTTTCGGTTCGTTTAACCGTAAAGAAATAAATACAGAATATGGATTTTCATAATTACACACGCACAGCGTGACATAACAACCACACACGAGGTTTCAAATGGAAGCTCAACAGCACGGCGATCAGCTAAAGCGCGGGCTAAAAAACCGCCATATTCAGCTCATCGCACTGGGCGGTGCTATTGGTACCGGCCTGTTTCTGGGCAGCGCATCCGTTATCCAGTCTGCCGGTCCGGGCATTATTTTGGGTTACGCGATTGCGGGTTTCATTGCTTTTCTGATCATGCGCCAGTTAGGTGAAATGGTTGTCGAGGAGCCGGTCGCTGGCTCCTTCAGCCACTTTGCCTATAAGTACTGGGGCAGCTTTGCCGGTTTCGCCTCCGGCTGGAACTACTGGGTACTGTACGTTCTGGTTGCCATGGCCGAGCTGACTGCCGTCGGGAAGTATATTCAGTTCTGGTATCCCGACATCCCAACCTGGGTTTCTGCTGCAGCTTTCTTCGTCATTATCAACGCCATTAACCTCACCAACGTAAAAGTGTTCGGCGAGATGGAGTTCTGGTTTGCCATCATCAAAGTGATCGCCGTCGTGGCGATGATTATCTTTGGCGGCTGGCTGCTGTTCAGCGGCAACGGTGGCCCACAGGCAACCGTGCGTAACCTCTGGGAACAGGGCGGCTTCCTGCCTCACGGCATGACCGGTCTGGTGATGATGATGGCCATCATTATGTTCTCTTTCGGCGGTCTGGAACTGGTGGGTATCACCGCCGCAGAAGCCGACAACCCTGAGCAGAGCATCCCGAAAGCGACGAATCAGGTTATCTACCGAATTCTGATCTTCTATGTGGGCTCGCTGGCGGTCCTGCTCTCCCTGCTGCCATGGACGCGCGTGACTGCCGACACCAGTCCGTTTGTGCTGATTTTCCACGAACTGGGTGATACCGTCGTGGCGAACGCGCTCAATGTCGTGGTGCTGACCGCGGCGCTTTCCGTGTACAACAGCTGCGTATACTGCAACAGCCGTATGCTGTTCGGCCTGGCCCAGCAGGGCAATGCGCCGAAGATGCTGCTCAACGTTGATAAACGCGGCGTGCCGGTCAACACCATCATTGTTTCAGCCGTCGTGACGGCGCTGTGCGTGCTGATTAACTACATGGCGCCGGAATCCGCATTTGGCCTGCTAATGGCGCTGGTGGTCTCTGCACTGGTCATCAACTGGGCGATGATCAGCCTGGCGCACATCAAGTTCCGCCGCGCGAAACAGCAGCAGGGCGTGACGACGCGCTTCCCTGCCCTGCTCTATCCGCTGGGTAACTGGATCTGCCTGCTGTTTATGGCGGCCGTGCTGGTGATCATGCTGATCACGCCGGGTATGGCAATCTCCGTCTACCTGATCCCGGTCTGGATTGCCGTGCTGGGCGTTGGCTATCTCTTCAGCCAGAAAAGCCGCAAGGCCATGAAGGCCCACTAAGCCTCCTCCGCGGTACCTGCTTTTGCGGGTACCGCGCGTTGTTACCTCCCTCACACTTTCATCCCTACAGCGTTTTTATCCATATCACCGCCCTGATACTGCAACGCATATATTCGTTTGCCAGCAAATAATTCTCTCCATACCGAAACCCGGAGAGCAGTCTATGGATAACGCTAAACTGTCAGTAAAAGAAAAGATCGGCTATGGGATGGGCGATGCAGGTTGCAACATCATCTTTGGCGCCATCATGCTGTTTGTTAACTATTTTTATACCGACATATTTGGCCTCGCGCCTGCGCTGGTGGGGGTCTTACTGCTGTCGGTCCGTGTGATTGACGCCGTCACCGACCCTATCATGGGGGCAATTGCCGACCGCACCCGCAGTAAATATGGCCGTTTTCGTCCATGGCTACTGTGGATTGCCTTCCCCTACGCGCTGTTCAGTATTCTGATGTTCACCACACCGGAGTGGAGCTATAACAGCAAAGTTATCTATGCGTTTGTCACCTACTTCCTGCTCTCATTAACCTATACGGCCATCAACATCCCTTACTGCTCGTTAGGAGGGGTGATCACCAACGATCCGAAAGAGCGTGTGGCCTGCCAGTCCTACCGCTTCGTGCTGGTCGGCATCGCCACGTTGCTGCTGTCATTGACGCTGCTGCCGATGGCCGACTGGTTTGGCGGGGATAACAAAGCCAAAGGCTACCAGATGGCAATGACCGTACTGGCGCTGATTGGCACCTGCATGTTCCTGTTCTGCTTCGCCACCGTGCGCGAGCGCGTGCGCCCGGCGGTGCAGACCCACGACGAGCTGAAAAACGACCTGAAAGACGTGTGGAAAAACGACCAGTGGGTGCGCATTCTGCTCCTGACGCTCTGCAACGTCTGTCCGGGCTTTATCCGCATGGCGGCCACCATGTATTACGTCACCTGGGTGATGGGCCAGAGCACCCACTTCGCCACCGTGTTTATCAGCCTGGGGGTTATCGGCATGATGCTTGGCAGCGTGCTGGCAAAAGTGCTGACCGACCGCTGGTGTAAACTGAAGGTCTTCTTCTGGACCAATATCGTGCTGGCAATATTTTCCTGCGCCTTCTATTTCTTCGACCCGAAAGCCACCGTCACCATCGTGGTGCTCTACGTTCTGCTGAACATCCTGCACCAGATCCCGTCTCCGCTGCACTGGTCGCTGATGGCTGACGTGGATGACTACGGCGAGTGGAAAACCGGGAAACGCATCACCGGGATCAGCTTCTCCGGCAACATTTTCTTCCTGAAGCTGGGTCTGGCGATTGCCGGGGCAATGGTCGGTTTTCTGCTCTCCTGGTACGGTTACGACGCAGGCGCAAAAGCGCAAAGCGCGGAGGCCATTAACGGTATCGTACTGCTGTTTACCGTTATTCCTGGCGTTGGATACTTAATTACCGCGGGCGTTGTACGCCTGCTGAAAGTGGACCGCGAAACCATGAAGATGATCCAGTCCGATCTGGAAAAGCGCCGCGCCAACTACCGCGAGCTGAACGCTTATCAGGAACTCAAAGCCGCAGAGACAAAATAAGGAAAGTTGCATGCAAACCTGGCCAAACCCGTTTATTGAACAACGCGCCGACCCATACATTTTACATCATGAGGGGCAATACTATTTTATTGCCTCCGTGCCGGAGTACGACAGGCTGGCTATCCGCCGTGCTGACTCGCTGGAGGGCTTGCACAGCGCCGAAGAGATAGTGGTCTGGCGCAAACCCGACACCGGTCCAATGAGCCAGTTGATTTGGGCCCCAGAACTGCATCACATCGACGGGAAGTGGTATATCTATTTTGCCGCGACGCACACCCAGGCGCTTGATAGCCTCGGCATGTTCCAGCACCGAATGTTTGCGCTGGAGTGTACCGACAGCGATCCGCTCGCCGGTACGTGGGTCGAGAAGGGGCAAATAAAAACGCCATTCGACACTTTCGCCCTCGATGCCACCACCTTTGTCCATCAGGGGAAACGCTGGTATCTGTGGGCGCAAAAAGCGCCGGATATCGCCGGAAACTCCAACCTTTATCTGTGTGAAATGGAAAATCCGTGGACGCTGAAAGGCGAGCCGGTGATGCTCAGTAAACCTGAATATGACTGGGAATGCCGCGGATTTCTGGTTAATGAAGGTCCGGCGGTGCTGGTTCACGGCGACAAGCTGTTTATCAGCTACTCCGCTAGCGCCACCGATGAGAACTACTGCATGGGGTTATTGTGGATAGACCTGAATGCCGATCCGCAACAGCCGGCGAACTGGCACAAATCTGCGCGTCCGGTGTTCGTTACCAGCTACGAAAATCGTCAGTACGGCCCGGGTCACAACAGCTTTACGCAAACGCCGGAAGGGGAAGATGTGCTGGTGTATCACGCGCGGAATTACACCGAAATTGAGGGCGACCCGCTGTACGATCCGAATCGCCATACCCGACTGAAGCGTGTTCGTTGGGACGAAAGCGGGATGCCTGATTTCGGCATCCCGCCTGCGGATACGCTATAGCGTTTGCGGCACGCTGGCTTACACCAGCGTGCCGTAAATGGTCAGCAGCGCCACAACCACCACCACCACAAACGACGTTTTCTTTGCCATTGAAACCGCCGCTTTTGGCGTTTCAATCTTGTCGGTATGCGGCTCTCGCGCCAGGGAAAACTGCGCCAGACGGGTTAACACCTGATACTGCGAGGTGTGCCGGTCGCCCAGAGACGCAAACCACGCTGGCAATGCTTTTTCACCGTGGCCAATGAGCGCGTACACCACACCCACCAGACGCACCGGCAGCCAGTCGAGCACATGCAGGATGGCATCAATGCCGGAGAGCAAACGTTCATGCGGTGTCAGATAACGGGCAAGCCAGGTCTGCCAGGCACGCAGGAACGCGTACCCCATCAGCAAGACGGGTCCCACCGGGCCGCCCACCACAAACCAGAACAGCGGCGCGAGGTAGTAACGGAAGTTAATCCACAGCAGCGCATTTTGCAGCTCGCGCAGGAACTCGCGCTCGTCGCAATCCGGCGGCACGCCGTGGATCATCGTCAGTTCGCTCGCCATGGCACCGCGCGCGTGGGCATCATCGCGGGAGGCCGCTTTAAGATAAGCGTGGTAGTGCAAACGCACCTTGCCCGCACCAATGCACAGCACGCCAAGCAGGATCCACACCACCAGCAGCGGCACATTGAAAAAGAGTCCGTACAGCGCGCGCAGCAGCAGGAAGGTAATCACCATCACACCCGCCATCATAAGCAGCGTGCGCAGCATGGAAAAGTGCCTGATGCGGCGGAATAACACCTCCAGCCGGTGATCCAGATGCCAGTGCTCACCGAGCTTGAACAGACGTTCAGCGATGATAACCAGCAGCATGGTAAACAACGTCATGGTATCTCCTTATTCTGACGACGCGGTGAGCATGGCGCGAAAGCGGGGCCAGTCAAATGCCGGGCCAGGATCGGTTTTTCTCGCCGGAGCGATATCACTGTGTCCGGTAATGTTGTCGGCGATTGCCGGGTAGAGTCCGATAAGCGTACGGGTCACAGCCGCTAATTGTTGATACTGTGAGTCGGTGTAGGGCGTAGTATCCGTGCCTTCCAGCTCGATCCCAATGGAGAAATCGTTGCACCGTTCGCGCCCGTGATACATCGACACCCCGGCATGCCAGGCGCGCTTATCAAAAGGAACATACTGAACCACCTCACCATCACGACGAATCAGACAGTGAGCCGACACGCGCAAATGCGCAATCTCAGCGAAGAAAGGATGGGCATTGGGATCTATCGTTCCCGTGAATAACGCATCGATCCACGGGCCGCCAAATTCACCCGGCGGGAGACTAATATTATGAACCACCAGCAGTGTGGGCTTTTCATCCTCCGGGCGGCAATCGTGGTGCGGCGAGGGTACACGCCGCGCATCCACCAGCCATCCGTTTTCTAACAACATGCTGGAACTCCTTCTGTATGGTGCAATGACTCGGTTCAGAGTAGCATGTTTCAATATTATGATTCGTTACCAATTTGGAGTTTTATCATGCCGCCTCGCCGCTACAACCCCGACCACCGACGTGAAGCACTTCTGGAACGTATTAATATGGATATTCCGGCAAGCGTTGCCCATGCGTTAAAAGAAGACCTTGGGGGTGACGTGAATGCCGATAAAGACATTACCGCACAATTATTGCCAAAAGAGACACGTTCCCACGCGGTCATTATTACCCGTGAAGAGGGCGTTTTTTGCGGCAAGCGTTGGGTTGAAGAGGTATTTACTCAACTGGCGGGCGATGATGTGCAGGTGACCTGGCACGTTGAAGATGGTGATGCGATTACAGCCAATCAGCCGCTGTTCGAGCTGGACGGTCCCTCGCGCGTCTTGCTGACCGGCGAACGCACCGCGCTCAATTTTGTACAAACGTTCTCTGGCGTCGCCAGCGAAGTGCGTCGCTATGTTGACCTCCTGGCCGGCACCCACACTCAGCTGCTGGATACCCGCAAAACGCTGCCAGGCCTGCGCACTGCGCTGAAGTACGCGGTGCTCTGTGGGGGCGGCGCCAACCATCGACTGGGCTTATCCGATGCCTTCCTGATCAAAGAGAACCACATTATTGCGTCGGGTTCCGTGCGCCAGGCCGTTGAGAAAGCCTTCTGGCTGCACCCGGACGTCCCTGTTGAAGTGGAAGTCGAAAGCCTGGAAGAGCTGGAGCAGGCCGTTAAGGCCGGAGCCGATATCATCATGCTCGACAATTTCGAAACTGAGCAGATGCGCGAGGCGGTAAAACTGACTAACGGCCGCGCCCAGCTTGAAGTTTCCGGGAACGTCACGTTCGACACGATCCGTGAATTCGCCGAAACCGGTGTGGACTACATCTCCGTCGGCGCGCTGACCAAACACGTTCGCGCCCTTGACCTCTCCATGCGCTTCAAATAACACGCTTCCCCTCTCCGCCCGGAGAGGGGAATTTCAGTCCTGCTCGCAAATCCGTTGTTCTTCCCTGCAACACTGCATGAATTCTCTGAAGCCCCTTTCCCGTTCCCTTTTTTGCCCCTCGTTTCTCTCCTTTCGCGCTGCCAGAGTAGCGCCACTTTGCATAAGGAGCAGATATGGACAGACAACAAGGATTCACACTCATTGAGCTGATGGTGGTCATTGGCATTATTGCGATTCTGAGCGCCATCGGCGTTCCCGCCTATCAGAACTACCTGCGTAAAGCCGCCCTCACCGATATGCTGCAAACCTTCATTCCCTATCGCACTGCCATTGAGCTTTGCGCGCTCGATCACGGTGGCGTGGAGAGCTGTGACGCAGGCAGTAACGGCATCCCTTCCCCGACGACGACACGTTACGTCTCAGCAATGAAAGTGGCAAAAGGGATCGTGACCTTGACGGGTCAGGAGAGTCTCAACGGACTGACGGTGACCATGACGCCACAGTGGAATAACGGCAACGGTATGACAGGCTGGACGCGTGACTGCAACATCAGTGCTGACAGCGAGCTTAAGCAGGCCTGTGAAGACGTCTTCCGCTTCGACAATAACTGAGGGGCGGACAATGAACACAGATCAACTCGTGGCACTTTGCCTTCGCCATCATGCTCTGCTGCTCACCAGCAACAGTGACATGGTCAGCATCGCCGTCGTGGGAAGCCCCGCACCTGAACTGATGGAAGCCCTGCGCTTCGCAACGCAGAAACGGATTGATATCGAGTGCTGGAGCGCTGAACGCATGGAAAAGCATCGGCAGTTAAGCGCGCAATCGCATCTGCCTAACGTTTCGCAGGCACATTCCGCGGTGGATATCCTCAACCACACGCTGCAACAGGCGATAAACCAGCGCGCCTCCGACATCCATATTGAACCGATGGAGCACGCGTGCCAGATTCGCTTACGTATCGATGGCGTACTTTGCCCGCAACCTCCGCTTTCCGCCGCGCTGGCAACGATGCTCAGCGCCCGGTTAAAAGTGCTGGGTAATCTGGATATTGCTGAACGCCGCTTACCGCAGGATGGTCAGTTTACCATTGAGCTGACAAACGAGCCGGTCTCGTTTCGTATCGCCACGCTTCCCTGCAACGGCGGTGAGAAAATTGTGCTGCGCCTGCTGCATCAGGTTCAGCAGGCTCTTGAACCGAAAGCACTCGGCATGAGCGCTGAGCAACTGGCCTGTTTTACTGCGTCACTGCACCAGCCTCAGGGGCTGATTCTGGTTACCGGCCCCACAGGCAGCGGCAAAACCGTCACCCTCTATAGCGCGTTACAGGCGCTTAACACCCCTGACGTCAACATCTGCAGCGTAGAGGATCCCATTGAAATCCCGCTTGCGGGATTGAATCAGACGCAGATTAACCCGCGAGCGGGCCTGACATTTCAGAGCGTGCTAAGGGCGCTGCTGCGTCAGGATCCGGATATCATTATGGTCGGCGAAATTCGTGATGGCGAAACGGCAGAGATCGCTATTAATGCCGCGCAGACCGGGCACCTGGTATTGTCGACGCTGCATACCAACTCGACAACGGAAACCCTGATTCGCCTGGAGCAGATGGGCGTCGCGCGCTGGATGATCTCTTCCGCACTCTCTATGGTGATTGCCCAACGGCTGGTTCGCCGTCTTTGTCCACATTGCCGACAGCAAAACGGGGAGCATTCGGGCTTACCCCGCCCGGTTTGGCCGCGACCACTTCCCCGCTGGCAAGCCACAGGCTGCGATCGTTGCTATCACGGTTTTTACGGCCGGGTGGCGATTTTTGAAGTACTGGCAATCGACAACCCTCTGCGCCAGGCAATTGCCAGCGGGGCAGGCACCGAGGTGATAGAAGCCAGTGCCCGGCAGGCAGGGTTAATCTCGCTGTTTGAACACGGCTGTATGACCATTGAGCAAGGGCTAACCACGCTCGAAGAATTATTGCGTGTTTTGGGTATGCCCGATGGCCACTAATCACCTCTGGCGCTGGCGAGCCCTCTCCACAGAAGGAGAACCCCGAAGCGGGACACTCTGGGCCACAGACCGCAACGCGGCCTTCACCAGGCTAATGCGGAACGACCTGCATCCTCTGGCCCTCTCCCGATGCCCTCAGAGACACCGCTGGCGCCCTCATCACTGCTACGAGATGTTTCGCCAGCTCGCCACGCTGCTGCAGGCCGGACTAACGCTTGCGCATAGCCTGCAAATGCTGGCAGACCAGCATCCATCAGAACCGTGGCGGGCACTGCTGCAAAGCGTTGCCGATGAACTCAGTGAAGGGTGCCCTTTTTCTGAGGCGCTCAGGCGGTGGCCCGCGGTCTTTACCCCATTGCATATCTCAATGGTAAAAACGGGTGAGCTGACAGGGAAGCTGGAAGAGTGCTGTCGCCAGCTCGCCCAGCAACAAAAAGCGCAGCAGCAGCTCGGTCAGAAAGTGAAAAAAGCGCTGCGCTACCCGGCGATCATCCTGACGCTGGCGGTACTCGTCGTACTCGCCATGGTCACCATGGTGTTGCCCGAGTTCGCCGCAATCTACAAAACGTTTAACACTCCCCTTCCGGCGCTGACGCGGATGGTGATGGGTATATCCGCGTTTATGCAGTCCTACGCTCTCGCACTGTTCGCGGTGCTGCTTGTTCCGGTAGCCGCCGCCTGGACTCTGCGTCACACACCTCGCTGGCAACGATTTCTTCTGCATATACCTGTAATGGGGGCGCTGGCGAAAGGGCAAAAGCTGGGGCAGATCTTCACCGTACTGTCGCTCACGCAGCAGGCAGGCATTGCCTTTTTACAGGGGCTTGAGAGCGCAGAAGAGACCGTCGAAAGCCGCTACTGGCAAGGGATCCTTCGCAGAATACGCGAAGATATTGAAAAAGGGCTTCCCGTCTGGTCATCCTTTCAGAAAGCGGCAATGTTTACCCCGCTCTGTATTCAGCTTTTACGAACGGGCGAAATGTCAGGTTCATTGGACATTATGCTGGCAAACCTTGCTCGTCATCATACGGAGCAAACTTTTCAGTTGGCCGACAATCTGGCAGCACTCCTGGAGCCGTTACTACTGGTTGTCACGGGGGTCATCATCGGCACGCTAGTGGTGGCAATGTATTTGCCCATTTTCCATTTGGGGGATGCGATGAGCGCGGGATAGCCAATAGCTGGCGCACAGACATGCGCCAGCGAAAGCCATTACAAGCTATTGAAAACGCGGTTTTCCTGCTCCTGAACGCGAATAAACGTCGTACGTTTCGTCAGCTCTTTCAGACGGGAGGCACCCACGTAGGTACAGGCTGAGCGCAGGCCGCCCAGGATGTCGCGCGCGGTGTTTTCAACCGGGCCGCGCAGAGGCAGCTTCACGGTTTTGCCTTCTGCCGCACGGTATTTTGCCACACCACCAACGTGACGGGTCATTGCAGACTCAGAGCTCATACCGTAGAACAGCATGAATTTCTCACCGTTTTCTTCCACCACGGTGCCGCCGCTCTCTTCATGACCGGCCAGCATACCGCCGAGCATCACGAAGTCTGCGCCGCCGCCAAACGCCTTCGCCACATCGCCCGGCATGGTGCAACCGCCGTCACTGATGATCTGGCCGCCCAGGCCATGCGCCGCATCGGCACATTCGATAACGGCGGACAGCTGCGGATACCCAACGCCGGTTTTGACGCGCGTGGTGCATACGGAGCCCGGGCCAATGCCCACTTTCACGATGTCGGCACCGGAGAGGATCAGCTCCTCACACATTTCACCGGTCACCACGTTGCCCGCGATGATGGTTTTCGTTGGCCAGGCCTCACGCGCCTTGCTGACGAACTGCACGAAATGCTCGGAGTAACCGTTCGCCACATCAATACACACAAAATTGAGCGCCGGGTTCGCATTCAGGATCTGTTTGGTCTTCTCGAAATCGGCATCAGAGGTGCCGGTGGAGACCATCACATGCTTCACCACATCCGCAGAGGCGGATGCAACAAACGCATTCCACTCTTCCGGGCTGTAGTGTTTGTGCACTGCGGTGAGAATATCGAACTGCGCCAGGGCGGTTGCCATCCCGAAGGTGCCCACCGTATCCATATTGGCGGCGATAATCGGCACGCCAGACCAGGTCTGACCGGAATGTTTAAAGGTGAATTGACGTTCGAGTTCAACGTCTGAGCGACTTTTCAGTGTAGAGCGTTTAGGGCGGATAAGAACGTCTTTGAAACCTAACTTCAGATCTTCTTCGATACGCATGTGCGGATTCCTGGGGTTAGAGGCAAATATGTTAAAAGCACAACTCCAGTGACGCTATCATACGCACTAATACCTGCTCCGCAAGACTGCGAAATTCTCTTTTTTTACGCTACAATCCTATAAATTTACCTGGTAAAAAGCCGGTAAACAGGGCTAAACAGTGGCTGAAGCACGTTTGAAATTTAACCAACTGATTTTAATAATGAATAATTCCCAGGATTTGATTTAATGGGGTATATCGTCGCATTAACCGGCGGCATCGGTAGTGGCAAAAGTACCGTTGCGGACGCATTTTCTCGTCTGGGTATCACGATTATTGATGCCGATATCATTGCCCGTCAGGTGGTAGAGCCCAATACACTCGCGCTAAAAGCCATCGAAAACCATTTTGGTCCGGCAATTATCAGTGCAGATGGCACGCTAAATCGCCGCAAGCTACGCGAATGCATTTTTTCCGATTCTGCGGAAAAACGCTGGCTTAATGCCCTGCTCCACCCCATTATCCACCAGGAAACTCAGCGTCAAATTGCCGCAGCCCGCTCGCCGTATGTTCTGTGGGTGGTTCCGCTGCTGGTAGAGAATCAGCTGCACAATAAAGCCGATCGGGTGCTGGTCATTGATGTCTCGCCTGAAACGCAAATCCAGCGCACCGTGACGCGCGATCGTGTCTCGCGCGAACAGGCTGAACAAATTCTTGCCGCTCAGGCCACGCGCGCTCAGCGCCTTGCCGTTGCGGATGATGTTATTGATAATAACGGCGCACCAGATGCCATTGCATCGGATGTTGCCCGCCTGCATGCGCAGTATTTGGCGTTCGCCGCGCAGGCCGTTGCACAGGAAAAACCATAATGTCGACCCACATCCTTTTTGAGCATCCGCTCAACGAAAAAATGCGTACCTGGCTGCGTATCGAATTTCTGATTCAACAACTTTCACAACATTTGCCCGTCAGCGATCATGCCACTGCGTTGCACTTCTTCCGCAACGTGGGGGATCTGCTGGATGTCATTGAGCGGGGCGACGTCCGCACAGAGCTTCTGAAAGAACTGGAGCGCCAGCAGCGTAAATTACAGGCCTGGGCCGAAGTGCCGGGCGTGGATCAGAGCCGCATTGATTCACTTCGTCAGCAGCTTAAAAACAGCAGCAGTAAGCTGATGGCCGCACCTCGTGTCGGGCAATTTTTGCGAGAAGATCGCCTGATCGGCCTGGTGCGCCAGCGCCTGAGTATTCCTGGTGGCTGCTGTAGTTTCGACCTGCCAACGCTGCATATGTGGCTGCATATGCCGCAAGCACAGCGTGATGCGCAGGTGAACAGCTGGCTGGAAAGTCTCGCCCCCATGCACCAGACGCTGTCGCTAATTCTCGACCTCATCCGTAACTCGGCGCCGTTCCGCAAGCAAACCAGCCTGAACGGTTTCTATCAGGATAACGGCGATGATGCCGATCTTCTGCGTCTGAATTTATCGCTCGGCGAGCAGCTTTACCCACAGATTTCCGGGCATAAGAGTCGTTTTGCGATCCGCTTTATGCCTCTGGACAGCGAGAATGGCACCGTGCCGGAACGCCTCGATTTTGAACTGGCCTGTTGTTAAGGAGTGCCGATGTCTGAAGTGACCACCGTAAACTGCCCCACCTGCGGTAAAACCGTTGTATGGGGCGAAATGAGTCCGTTCCGTCCATTCTGCTGCAAGCGCTGTCAGTTAATTGACCTTGGAGAATGGGCGGCGGAAGAGAAACGCATTCCGAGCAAAGGCGATCTCTCGGACAGCGATGACTGGAGTGAAGAGCAGCAATAGCTTTATAGTCTGCTGGCGCTTCGCTTAGCAGGCCTACAGGTCGTCCGTCAGTCGGGATATGACGGGCGCATTTGCCGGTGGGAATTTATCGGCATCACTGGCCTGAAGCTCCACCCAGTTACCGGGTTGCCCCTCTTTTCCCCAGGGATCGCCTTCCCAGTTTTCGACCAGCCAGAACCAAAGCGTGATGTGCCTGTCCGGAAACTGGTATTCGAGCTTATCGAACAGCGTTGCGCCAACTGGCGTAATCCCTACTTCTTCCTGAAGCTCACGCACCAGCGCCTCTTCCGGCGTCTCCCCTGATTCGATTTTTCCACCGGGAAACTCCCATTTGTTCGCCATATGGGCATCGGCAGCGCGCTGGGTAATGAAGATCTGGTTTTGCGGGTTGCGAATAATCCCGACGGCAATTTGCAGTATTTTCATATTGTCACTTCCATAAAAAAGGCGCAGATATCTGCGCCTTTTCATTGTCTTATGAACTTAGCTCAGACGGCCGTGGCAGGCCTTATATTTTTTACCGGAACCACACGGGCACGGATCGTTACGACCCACTTTACGATCGCCAGTCTGCGCGGCGATCGCCGCTGCAGCTTCGCTCTCGTCAGTCTGGTGGCTCAGCTGTTGCATCTGCGCCAGACGCTCAGCTTCTTCACGACGCTGTTGTTCCATCGCTTCCACTTCTTCCGGCATACGTACCTGAACTTTGCTCAGGGTGCTGATCACTTCATACTTCAGCGACTCCAGCATAGACGCAAACATGGAGAAGGATTCACGCTTGTACTCCTGCTTTGGATCTTTCTGCGCATAGCCACGCAGGTGAATACCCTGACGCAGGTAGTCCATTGCCGCCAGGTGCTCTTTCCACAGGGAGTCCAGCGTCTGCAGCATCACACCTTTTTCGAAGTGACGCATCATCTCAGCGCCAACCACTTCTTCCTTACGCTTATAAACGTCCAGCGCGGTTTCAAAGATACGTTCGCGCAGCGTCTCTTCGTGCAGCTCAGGCTCTTTGTCCAGCCACTCTTTGATAGGCAGATCGAGGTCAAAGTCGTTCTTCAGACGTTCCTGCAGGCCTTCGATATCCCACATCTCTTCCAGAGACTGCGGTGGAATATGCCCGTCAATGGTCGCTTTGAACACATCTTCGCGAATGCTGTTGATGGTTTCGCTCACGTCGGACACGTCCAGCAGTTCGTTACGCTGGGTGTAGATCGCACGACGCTGATCGTTCGCGACGTCATCATACTCCAGCAGCTGCTTACGAATATCAAAGTTGCGGCTTTCCACTTTACGCTGCGCATTGGCAATCGCTTTGGTGACCCACGGGTGCTCGATGGCTTCGCCTGGTTTCATGCCAAGTTTACGCATCATGCCGGACACGCGGTCGGAGGCGAAAATACGCATCAGCGCATCTTCCATAGACAGGTAGAAGCGAGAAGAACCGGCATCCCCCTGACGGCCCGCACGGCCACGCAGCTGGTTGTCGATACGACGAGATTCGTGACGCTCGGTACCAATAATGTGCAAACCACCGGAAGCCAGAACCGCGTCGTGACGTACCTGCCAGTCGGCTTTGATTTGTGCAATCTGTTCTGGCGTTGGGTTTTCCAGCTCAGCAACCTCAGCCTGCCAGCTACCGCCCAGCATAATATCGGTACCACGACCCGCCATGTTGGTAGCGATGGTCACGGCAGCCGGATAACCCGCCTGAGCAACGATATCCGCTTCTTTAGCATGGAACTTGGCGTTCAGAACGTTGTGTTTAATGCCTGCTTTCGTCAGCTCATTGGAAACCACTTCAGATTTCTCGATGGAGATGGTCCCCACCAGAACCGGCTGCCCATTGGCAGTACGGTCGCGAATATCTTCGATGATTGCCTGAATTTTTTCCGCTTCGGTCATGTACACCAGGTCCGGCATATCCTTACGGATCATTGGACGGTTGGTTGGAACGACAACGGTATCCAGCTTGTAGATGGAACTGAATTCAAACGCTTCGGTATCAGCAGTACCGGTCATGCCCGCCAGCTTCTCGTACAGACGGAAGTAGTTCTGGAAGGTGATGGACGCCAGGGTCTGGTTTTCATTCTGAATATCCACACCTTCTTTGGCTTCCACAGCCTGGTGCAGACCGTCAGACCAGCGACGTCCCTGCATGGTACGGCCGGTGTGCTCATCGACGATGATGACTTCGCCGTCTTTCACAATGTAGTCGACGTCACGGGTGAACAGCGCGTGGGCGCGCAGTGCAGCCGTTACGTGGTGCATCAGCATGATGTTGCTCGGAGAGTACAGGGACTCCCCCTCTTCCATAATGCCTTCAGCGACCAGCAGCTCTTCAATTTTCACCAGACCGCGCTCGGTCAGGTTCACCTGGCGCGCTTTTTCATCAACGGAGAAGTGACCTTCACCCTGGAAGGTGTCGGAGTCTTCTTTCTCCTGACGCAGCAGGTGCGGAATGATTTTGTCGACTTTGCGGTACATCTCAGAGCTGTCTTCGGCAGGGCCGGAGATGATCAGCGGGGTACGCGCTTCATCGATCAGGATGGAGTCCACCTCATCCACCAGCGCGTAGTGCAGTTTACGCTGGACGCGCTCTTCAGGGCTGAAGGCCATGTTGTCACGCAGGTAGTCGAAGCCGTATTCGTTGTTGGTGCCGTAGGTGATGTCCGCGT
The DNA here is from genome assembly GCF_049238365.1 of Enterobacter cloacae complex sp. IR53030. Taxonomy (NCBI): domain Bacteria; kingdom Pseudomonadati; phylum Pseudomonadota; class Gammaproteobacteria; order Enterobacterales; family Enterobacteriaceae; genus Enterobacter; species Enterobacter cloacae complex sp. IR53030. The sequence goes on along the minus strand of NZ_JBMKHA010000012.1, from coordinate 24,235 downwards.
TATACGCTTCACGCTTGGCTGGCGCAGGCAGGCCGGACATGTTGATGCCGACCGTCATGCCGAGGAATTCGAACAGTGGACGGTTGTTTTCGGCGTCACGCTGGGCCAGATAGTCGTTGACGGTAACCACGTGAACGCCTTTACCGGTCAGCGCGTTCAGGTAAGCCGGCAGCGTTGCGGTCAGGGTTTTACCTTCACCAGTACGCATTTCCGCGATGCAGCGCTCGTTAAGCACCATACCACCCAGCAGCTGAACGTCGAAGTGACGCATGCCAAACACACGTTTACTCGCTTCACGCACTACGGCGAAGGCTTCCGGGATCAGGCTTTCTAAGGTTTCCCCTTTTTCCAGACGCGCGCGGAATTCCACGGTTTTTGCTTTCAGCTCGTCATCGGAGAGCTTCTCCATCGCCGGTTCCATACCGTTGATGACAGCGACAGCTTTGCGCATACGGCGCAGTGTACGATCGTTACGACTACCAAAAACTTTAGTTAATAATTTGATTAGCATAATAAATTCTCAAACGCCCCATCGTGGGCAGATAAATTAAGGTATTGAAAAAGTTAATTTAGCTGAGGCGTTGCGGCCCGGCGCGGATGCCGTGGGCCTGGCTAATCCAGGTTGATACAGAGAATGAGACTGGCGGAGTGAGCACAGTTTGCGCCGTCTGGCGAACCATGACCGGCGGCTGGCCGTCCTGCGTGAGCAACGCGTTGAGCGTATCCAGCAGGGCAAGGTGCTGTGCCTGTACCGGCAACGTCTCTTCGGCAACAGGCATTGTCTGCGGCGCCATCGCAAATGACAGATGACGAATGACCGTGCGGATAGCGTGCTGGTGCCAGTAATCAACGGAGAAATTCGGGCGACGACTGGCTTCAAGCCACGCGAGGTTAGTAAAGTTAACCCGCGTGTTGAGATCGTGTTTGGTTGTGGAGGTTTTCGCTGGCGTCGCCGCTTCGGCACTGTTGCTGAGCGCAGGCAAGCCGAGACTCGCCGCGACCATCCCCAATAAGAGATGCGGCCAGAAGTATCGTCTGCCAAATTGTCGCCAGCGCGTCAGTATTACGCTCACTTGCTCCACCACATAAGCCCGCCAGTTACAGGCTAAATTCAGTTATTTTTTTTAAGCGCCCAGATATTACCACTAATGCCGCTACACAACAGCAGGAATGAGGCATCGTTGCAGGGAAAAACGGTCAAGAATGCAGCTAACGCACACATTTTCTGCGCAAGACAAACAAGAGAGAATGCTGAGGCAAACGAAGACGGGTAAAAATAAAAACGACTGGTCTTCCTGGTCGGAGAGAGTACCAGGTTAACCAGTCGATTTTTTACGAAACGGTGTGAACCGTTAAGCCAGAACCGTGCTTGGTGCTTTGAAGGCCAGCGGCAGTTCCGCTTCGTCTTCAAAGGTCACATATTCCCAGGCTTCCTGTTTTGCCAGGACTGCCTGCAACAGTTTGTTGTTCAGTGCATGACCGGATTTAAACGCGGTGAATGCACCAATGATGTTATGACCACACATAAACAGGTCGCCGATCGCATCCAGCATTTTGTGACGCACGAATTCGTCTTCAAAACGCAGGCCGTCTTCGTTCAGTACGCGATAATCGTCAACAACGATGGCACAATCGAAGCTGCCGCCCAGGCACAAGCCGCGGGACTGCAGATATTCGATATCACGCATGAAGCCAAACGTACGTGCGCGGCTAATCTGGCGCATAAACGCATCAGCAGAGAAGTTCATCGCATAGCGTTGGGTGCTGGCATCAATCGCCGGATGGTTAAAGTCGATGGTAAAGTCCAACGAGAAACCATTGTACGGTTTGAATTCAGCCCACTTGTCGCCATCTTCGACACGAACGGTCTCTTTGATGCGAACAAATTTCTTCGCGCAGTTCAGTTCTTCGATGCCGGCATCCAGCAACAGATAAACGAACGGAGCAGCACTGCCATCCATAATCGGGATTTCTGGCGCATCGACTTCAACCATAATGTTGTCGATACCCAGACCCGCCAGGGCGGCGTTCAAGTGCTCTACGGTAGAAATCCGCACGTCATGCTCGTTCACCAGACAAGTACAGAGCATAGTATCACGCACAGATTTGGCATCGGCCGGAAAATCTACCGGTGGATTCAAGTCGGTGCGACGATAGATGACCCCGGTATTGGCCGGCGCAGGGCGTAACGTCAGTGTGACTTTCTTGCCGGTATGTAAACCGACACCCGTCGCCTGAACGATACGTTTAAGTGTCCTTTGTTTGATCATCGTATAATCTCGCCAAATTAACTATCCAACCGAAAGTGTATATCACTAACGGTGGGCCAGTTTAGCACAAAGAGCGCAAATCCCCAAATTCCAGCCAATTCTTAGTCAGCTTGCTTACGCAGGAACGCCGGGATATCCAGATAATCTGGCTCTTTCGCCGTTTGCGGCGTTGGGTCGTTCACCACTTTCGCGGCCGGTTTCTGCTCTTGAGTCAGAGGAGACATACCGTGCTGCTGGTAACGATCCATTACCGGTTGCTGAGTCTGTTTGTTGGTCACCAGGGTGATCTCAGGACGCTTATCCATACCGATACCGGTGGCAACAACAGTTACACGCAGCTCGTCGTTCATTTCCGGGTCGAGAGACGTACCAATTACCACGGTGGCATTGTCAGAGGCGAACGCACGGATAGTGTTACCCACGGTTTCGAACTCATCCAGACGCAGGTCAAAGCCAGCGGTAATGTTGACCAGCACGCCGCGCGCACCAGACAGGTCGATATCTTCCAGCAGTGGAGAAGAGATAGCCATTTCAGCCGCTTCTTCTGCACGGTCTTCACCGCTTGCCACGCCAGAGCCCATCATCGCGTAGCCCATTTCGGACATCACGGTACGAACGTCTGCAAAGTCAACGTTCATCAGGCCAGGACGGGTAATCAGTTCGGCGATACCCTGAACCGCGCCTTTCAGCACGTCGTTTGCCGCGCCGAAGGCGTCCAGCAGGGAGATACCGCGACCCAGAACTTTCAACAGTTTGTCGTTCGGGATGGTGATCAGTGAGTCCACATGCTTGGACAGTTCGGTGATACCCTGCTCCGCGAAAGCCATACGCTTCTTGCCTTCAAAGTTGAAAGGCTTGGTCACGACAGCAACGGTCAGGATACCTAAATCTTTAGCGACTTCTGCGACAACAGGTGCTGCACCGGTACCCGTACCGCCGCCCATACCTGCTGCGATGAAGACCATGTCCGCACCTTCCAGTGCAGCACGCAGGGCTTCACGATCTTCTTCAGCCGCGTTGCGACCGACTTCCGGGTTTGCCCCAGCGCCCAGCCCTTTGGTGATGCCACCGCCGATCTGGATAGTCTGGCCAACTGCTGTTTTACGCAGTGCCTGCGCATCGGTGTTAACTGCAAAGAATTCAACACCTTCAATGCGTTCACGCACCATATGCTCTACGGCGTTACCGCCGCCGCCACCGACGCCGATGACTTTAATCACCGCGTCGTTGGTCAGTTCCATAGGTTCAAACATAATTTCTCTCTCCGTTGTGCCTGTCGCCCGAGACCGCTAATTCTCTCCGGTCTCTTAAAAAAATTAAAACTCTTTTCGCAGCCAGTTGTTCAGTCGTTTGACCCACGACCCCACTGAAACGCGTTTTTCCACTTCTGCTTCACCACTGAGATGAGATTCCTTCCCGTAGTGGAGCAGGCCCACAGCCGTCGAATAGTACGGCTCCTGAGCATAATCCGTTAAACCGGTAATATTCAGCGGCGCACCAATACGCACCTGCGTATGGAACACGCGCTGAGCGCAGGCCGCAAGACCTTCAATTTGCGCTGCCCCGCCGGTTAATACAATCCCCGCCGCGAGATGATGTTTCACACCTTGCTGACGAAGCTGTTCCTGTAACTGTAAAATCTCTTCGTTGACCAGGTTGAGCAGCTCGGTATAACGCGGCTCAATCACCTCTGCCAGCGTCTGACGTTGCAGGCTGCGCGGCGGACGACCGCCCACGCTCGGCACTTCAACGCTCTCATCTTTGCCAACAATTGAACCCAGCGCACAGCCGTGGCGCACTTTAATCGCTTCTGCATCGCTCGGTGGCGTACCAAAAGCGTATGCGATATCGCTGGTCACAACGTTCCCGGCATAAGGGATCACTTTGGTGTGGCGCAGCGCACCGCCTGTATAGACAGCCATGTCCATTGTACCACCACCAATATCGACCACACAGACACCGAGTTCACGTTCGTCTTCGGTCAGCACGGAATAACTTGCCGCCAGACCGGCGAAAATAAGTTGGTCAACTTTCAGGCCACAACGTTCAACGGCTTTTACAATGTTCTTCGCCATATCGTTGTGACATGTGATCAGGTGCACTTTTGCCTGCATACGCACGCCAGACAGACCGACCGGGTTTTTGATCCCTTCCTGATAGTCGATCGCATATTCCTGCGGGATCACGTGCAGTACACGATGTTCATCGCGCACGCGCACGGACTTCGCTGTATGCACCACGTTTTCAACGTCTTCCTGCGTCACTTCTTCTTCGGAAATCGGCACCATACCGATTTCGTTCTGGCAGCTGATGTGCTTGCCAGAAAGGGCCAGATAGACAGAAGAAATCTGGCAATCCGCCATTAATTCAGCCTGATCGATGGCGCGCTGCACGCATTTCACCACCGACTCAAGGTCATTTACCCCACCTTTATCCATACCACGGGACGGGCAACTGCCCACGCCAATGATATTGACCATACCGTCGGGCAGAACTTCCCCTACTAAAGCGGCAACCTTAGCGGTGCCAATCTCCAGTCCAACTACCAGTTTTCTGTCCGTCGCCTTGATCATTGTTGTTCTGCCTGTACCTGTGCCTGATTCTGTTGCTGATTAGGTTCCTCGACCGGAGCCGGCTCCCAACCGACTGCTGCGCCTGAGTCATAGCGCAAATCAACGTAGCTTATCCGTTTGCCGTCCGTCTGCGCCTGCTGCTGTAAAACCGGGTAAAGTTCTACAAAACGCGCCAGACGTTTCATTGTGTCGCCGCGCCCCAGGTTGAGCTTAATGCCGTTCGTCAACGTAAGCTGCCAGGAGCGGCGCGCCGTCATTGCAGCATCTTTTAACGTAAACCTGTCCTTCGCCAGCACCTGACCCATTTCACGAAAACCCTGCAAGACTTCGTTTTCGCTACCTTCAGGGCCATACAACATCGGTAAATTTTGCTTGTTGACACGATCGGATGGGACGCTGAAGGAATTTCCGTCTACGTCAACCATGTGCTGATCATTCCAACGCGCAATGGGCACATATTCAACCAGATGAATCTTCAATTCATCAGGCCATTGCTTTCTGACACTCGCCTGTTTTATCCAGGGCAGACGTTCAATCTGACTCTGAATAATATTGACGTCCTGAGTCATAAAGGTGCCGGGCGATCCCAGCGCCAGAATTGACTGGCGAATATCATCGTTACGCGTGTAGTGACGCTCGCCGGTCACCACCAGCTTTGACAGCGGCAACCGCTGCGCATCTTCCATCCAGCCCAGCACCATCCAGCCGCTGATAAACACGGTGCACAGCACCCCGAGCAAGAAAATAATCCCTGCAAGACGCGTTCCATTACTCCGGCGTGAAGAAGCATATTCTTCTTCGTCATCGCGGTTGCGCGTGTTCAATGCAGCCTGAGACATATCAGCCCGCCTGGTCCAGAATACGTACGACTAACTGAGAGAAGCTCATTCCTGCCTGACGCGCAGCCATCGGCACAAGGCTATGGCTGGTCATTCCCGGAGAGGTATTGGCTTCCAGCAGGTAAAATTGCCCGTCACTGTCCTGCATCACATCAATGCGTCCCCAGCCGCGACACCCAAGAATATTCCAGGCTTTAAGCACCAGGGACTGTAAATCCGCTTCACGCTCAGCTTCCAGACCACAAGGGCAGAAATATTGCGTCTCATCAGAGAGATACTTCGCCTCATAATCATAGAAGACTCCGGCGGGTTGGATGCGAATTGACGGTAAAATTTCTTCGCCAAGCATCGCGACGGTAAATTCCGGCCCGCTGAGCCATTTTTCAATCAGAACTTCTTCATCGTGTTGAAATGCCAATGCTAAAGCCGACGCTAAATCTTCAGCTTTATCGACTTTTGACATTCCTACGCTCGACCCTTCCCGGCTCGGCTTTACAATAACCGGTAAGCCCAGTGCCGCAATGCGTGTATTAACGCTGTCCGACAGGCCCAATTCAAATTCGCGACGCGTCAGCGCCACCCACGGTGCAACCGGTAGCCCCGCGCCCTGCCACAGTAACTTACTGCGCAGTTTATCCATAGAGATGGCAGACGCCATCACGCCGCTGCCGGTGTACGGCATGCCGATCAACTCCAGAAGCCCCTGCAGGGTTCCGTCTTCTCCGCCACGGCCATGTAATGCGATAAAGACTTTATCGAAGCCCATTGTTTTTAACTGCGTGACGTCGACCTCTTTTGGATCGACCAGGTGCGCATTGACGCCCCCTTCACGCAGACCAGCCAGTACGGCAGCGCCGGAATTCAGAGAAACCTCGCGCTCGGCGGACGTGCCGCCAGACAGGACAGCAATCTTATCAGCCATGATGCTCATCCTCCTGAGTTTGCGGCTTCAGTTTGATTTCAGCTAAGGTACGGGCGATTTTGCCGATATTTCCCGCACCCTGAATCAGAATCAGATCGTTACCGGTCAGCACCGGTGCCAGAATTTCCGCCACCTGTACCGGGTCAGAAACCAAAATAGGGTCAACTTTACCGCGTCCGCGAATCGTGCGACACAAAGAACGACTGTCAGCCCCCGGAATCGGAGTTTCGCCCGCTGCATAAACATCCAGCATCAGCAGCGTATCCACCTGCGACAGTACGCTGGCGAAATCGTCATACAGATCGCGGGTGCGCGTATAGCGGTGCGGCTGGAAGATCATGACCAGATTTTTTTCAGGCCAGCCAGCGCGTGCAGCTTTGATGGTCGCGTCCACTTCGGTTGGATGGTGGCCGTAGTCATCCACCAGCATAGCGGTGCCGGCTTTACCGTTTACTGCCTCCAGCGGGAATTCACCGAGGAAATCGAAACGACGGCCAGTGCCCTGGAAGCTTTCCAGGGCGCGCAGGATCGCTTCATCATCGATGCCTTCTTCTGTCGCCACCGCCACCGCCGCTGCGGCGTTGAGGGCGTTATGACGCCCTGGCGCATTCAGCGTAACGTGCAGCAGCTCTTTGTCCTGACGCGCCAGCGTGAAATGCCCCTGCGCACCAACCTGTTTGTACTCTTCCACGCGAACGTCAGCATCCTCACTGAAGCCATAAGTGGTGATTTGACGCCCCACACGCGGCAGCAGTTCGCGGATGACCGGGTCATCCACACACATCACCGCGCGGCCATAAAACGGCAGGTTGTGCAGGAAGTTGATAAAGGTCTGCTTTAAATTCTCAAAGTCGCCCTGGTAGGTATCCATATGGTCGGCTTCGATATTGGTGACAATCGCCACCATCGGCTGCAGATGCAGGAACGACGCATCGCTCTCATCTGCTTCCGCAATCAGGTAACGGCTGTGACCCAGACGCGCGTGCACGCCTGCGGCTTTGACCAGACCGCCATTGACGAACGTCGGGTCGAGACCCGCTTCGGCATAAATACTGGAAACCATCGCAGTCGTCGTGGTTTTACCGTGGGTCCCGGCAATCGCGATGCCGTGACGAAAACGCATCAGTTCCGCCAACATTTCAGCACGGCGGATCACCGGAATGCGCGCTTCATGCGCGGCAACGATTTCCGGGTTGTCAGAGGAGATAGCGCTCGATACCACCACCACGCTTGCATCGCGCACGTTTTCAGGGCGATGGTTGAAATAGATAGTCGCCCCAAGCGACGCCAGTTGCTGCGTAACAGGGTTTGGCGCCAGGTCAGACCCGCTGATCTGATAACCTTCGTTAGCTAACACTTCGGCAATACCGCCCATGCCAGCACCACCGATGCCAACAAAGTGAATGTGCCGGACGCGACGCATCTCGGGCACGATTGAACGCAGTTTTGCCAGTTGTTGTGTATTCATTCTCTAAACGCCATCGACTACTTAAAATTCGTGCAGCGCAACACGCGCTGCGAGGGTTAAGCCTGGGCTGCCAGGCTCACTTCTTTTGCCACCCGTTCTGTCGCATCCGGGATTGCCACCGCGCGCGCGCGTTGTGCCATCTCCAGCAATGCATCTCTGTTCCAGCCCGCCAGGGTAGTGGCGACCGCGTCGGCGGTAAATTGTGGCTGTTCAAATATCTTCGCCGCACCGGCTTTCTCAAGCGGCAGCGCGTTCCAGTACTGCTGTCGGTCTTTATGCTGGAACGGGACAAACACCGCGGGCAAACCGGCGGCAGCGATTTCGCTTACCGTCAGTGCGCCAGAGCGGCAAACCACGACATCGGCCCAGGCATAGGCTGCAGCCATATCGTCAATAAATTCGGTCACTTTGTGCTGCGGCTGGCCTTCAGCGGCGTAAGCCTGCTCAACGGTCTGTTGCGCGCCTTTCCCGCTTTGATGCCAGATGGTCACGGCATCACCCAGCTTTGCAGCCACCTGCGGCATCGTCTGGTTTAAAATGCGCGCCCCTTGAGAGCCGCCCACAACCAGAACGCGTACCGGTCCTTCACGCCCCGTCAGGCGGGTGTCCGGCAGCGGCAGCGCCAGCACATCCACACGCACCGGGTTACCCACCACGTCAGCTTTCGGGAACGCACCGGGAAACGCCTGCATAACTTTGGTGGCGATTTTCGCCAGCCACTTGTTGGTCAGACCGGCAATACCGTTCTGCTCATGCAGTACGACGGGAATACCTAGTGACCACGCAGCCAACCCGCCTGGGCCAGAGACGTAGCCACCCATGCCCAGTACCACATCAGGCTTAAAACGCTTCATGATGGTGCGTGCCTGACGCCAGGCGTTAAAAATACGCACCGGAGCCAGCAGCAGCGCCTTAAGACCTTTGCCACGAAGGCCGGAAATACGAATAAAGTCGATCTCAATACCGTGCTTCGGTACCAGATCGGCTTCCATGCGGTCTGCGGTTCCCAGCCAGCGTACCTGCCAGCCCTGCTCCATTAAATGGTGCGCAACCGCCAGCCCCGGGAACACATGTCCGCCGGTACCGCCTGCCATCACCATTAACCGCTTCGGTTGATTCATCGTGAACCTCGTGTAAACGCCTGGGCTTTCTCCAGACGCGTCTCATAATCTATGCGTAACAAAAACATAATGGCCGTCGACATGATCAACAGGCTCGAACCACCATAACTGATCAACGGCAACGTCAGACCTTTGGTCGGCAGCATACCCGCTGCGGCGCCGACGTTAACCAGTGCCTGGAAGCTAAACCAGATACCAATTGAACAGGCTAAGAAACCTGAGAAGCGGTGATCGATCTCCAGCGCTTTTCGGCCAATCGACATGGCGCGGAAAGCGACGAAGAATACCATTAATAGCGCCAATACCACACCGATATAACCCAGTTCTTCCCCAATAATGGAGAAGATGAAGTCAGTGTGCGCTTCCGGTAAATACTCCAGTTTCTGTACCGAGTTACCCAGCCCTTGCCCCCAAACCTCACCGCGACCAAACGCCATCAGCGACTGCGTCAGCTGATAACCACTGCCGAACGGATCTTCCCATGGGTTCCAGAACGAGGTCACACGGCGGATACGGTAAGGCTCGGCGAGGATCAGCAGCACTACCGCTGAAATCCCCATTCCGATGATGGCGATGAACTGCCACAGCTTGGCCCCTGCCAGGAAAAGCATCGCCAGCGTCGTGACAAACAGCACCACCACGGTACCGAGGTCAGGCTGCGCCAGCAGCAGGATCGCGAGCACCAGAATTACGCCCATCGGTTTTAAGAAGCCGCGAAGGTTATTACGCACTTCGTCGACCTTACGCACCAGGTAGTTCGCCAGGTAGCAGAACAGCGAAAGCTTGGTGAATTCGGCCGGCTGAATACGCAGCGGGCCAAACGCAATCCAGCGCGATGCCCCGTTAACGGAGCTCCCGACAACCAGTACGATCAGCAGCATGATAATTGACGCAATCAGCATCGCCGTACTGTGCCGCTGCCAGAACGCCATCGGCAGACGAAGCGTCACCAGCGCCAGACAGAACGCCAGAATGATGTACAGCCCGTCACGCTTGGCGAACAGGAAAGGATCGTTAGCCAGACGCTGTCCGACGGGCATCGAGGCCGAGGTCACCATGATAAAGCCGATCGCCGCCAGCCCCAGCGTAAGCCAGAACAGGGTGCGGTCGTACATAATCAGGCTATCGGAGTCTTTTTCCCGCGAAGCCATCACCCAGCCTTTCAGTGCCGCAAACAGCCACACCAGAATTCCAAATCCTGGCAGGCGCGGCATTTTCAGGCGAGGGAGAGATAAACGCATCAGCCTAACTCCTTCGCCAGGCGAGTAAAGATATCGCCACGCTGTTCGAAATTCTTAAACTGATCGAGACTCGCGCACGCTGGAGAGAGCAGCACCATATCCCCCGGCTTCACGCGCGGGGCGATCAGCCGCATCGCCTGTTCCATCGTTTCAGTTTGCTCGGCAATCTCCGGGCGTAATTGAGCCAGCTCGCTGCCGTCACGACCGAAACAGTACAGGCGGATGTTATCGCCTGAAAGGTACGGCTTCAGGGAGGAGAAATCAGCGGATTTGCCGTCACCGCCCAACAGCAGATGCAGGGTACCGTCAACATGCAGACCGTTCAGCGCGGCCTCCGTACTTCCCACGTTGGTGGCTTTGGAGTCGTTAATCCAGCGCACGCCGTTGTGCTCCAGCGCCAGCTGGAAACGGTGCGCCAGACCGGAAAACGTGGTTAACGCTTTCAGGCTGGAAGAGCGCGGCAGGCCAACAGCATCCGCCAGCGCCAGTGCTGCCAGAGCATTTGTGTAGTTATGCTGGCCGGAGAGCTTCATCTCTTTCACGTTCAGCACTTTCTCACCTTTCACGCGCAGCCAGGTTTCACCCAACTGACGGTTCAGATGATAATCCCCCATGGTGATACCGAAGCTAATGCAGCGATCGTCCGCGCCGCGCACCGGCATGGTCAGCGCATCATCGGCGTTAACCACGCAGACTTTGGCATTTTCATACACGCGCAGCTTGGCGGCGCGGTACTGCTGAAGACCAAATGGATACCTGTCCATATGATCTTCGGTCACGTTAAGGATCGTCGCGGCAGCTGCGCGCAGGCTGGAGGTGGTTTCCAGCTGGAAGCTGGAAAGCTCAAGGACATACAGCTCGCAGCCTTTGTCCAGCAGCATCAGTGCGGGCAGACCGATATTACCGCCCACGCCGACGTTCATACCTGCGGCTTTCGCCATTTCGCCCACCAGAGTGGTGACGGTGCTTTTACCATTAGAACCGGTAATCGCAATAACGGGCGCCTGCACTTCACGGCAGAACAGCTCGATATCACCGACAATCTCCACCCCCGCATCAGCCGCAGCGCTGAGTGAAGGGTGCGCCAGCGCCATCCCCGGGCTGGCGACAATCAGATCGGCGGCCAGCAGCCAGTCATCATTCAGACCACCAAGGTGGCGCTCAACCTGTTCCGGCAGCTTGTCCAGACCCGGCGGAGAGACACGCGTATCCATCACGCGCGGCGTCACGCCACGCGCAAGGAAAAAGTCCACGCAGGAAAGGCCGGTAAGGCCCAACCCGATGATAACGACTTTTTTGCCCTGGTAATCTGCCATGATTAACGTACCTTCAGCGTTGCCAGGCCAATCAGCACCAGCATCAGCGAAATAATCCAGAAGCGCACAATCACGCGCGGCTCCGGCCAGCCTTTCAGTTCATAGTGGTGGTGAATCGGTGCCATACGGAAGATGCGCTGACCGCGCAGCTTAAAGGAGCCGACCTGCAAAATCACCGACAGGGTCTCGACCACAAACACACCGCCCATGATCACCAGCAGGAACTCCTGACGCAGCAGCACGGCGATGATGCCCAGCGCGCCGCCCAGCGCCAGAGAACCGACGTCGCCCATAAAGACCTGCGCCGGATAGGTGTTGAACCACAGGAAGCCCAGCCCCGCGCCGACAATCGCCGTACAGACGATCACCAGCTCACCCGCGTGTCGCAGATAAGGGATGTGCAGGTAGTTAGCAAAGTTCATGTTACCGGTCGCCCACGCCACCAGTGCAAAACCGGCCGCCACAAAGACGGTTGGCATAATGGCCAGACCATCCAGGCCATCGGTCAGGTTGACGGCGTTGCCGGTTCCGACGATCACAAAGTAGGCCAGCAGGATATAGAACAGCCCCAACTGCGGCATGACGTCTTTAAAGAACGGCACCACCAGCTCGGTCGCGGGCGTGTCTTTTCCTGCTAGATAGAGCGCGAAGGCCACACCAAGCGCGATCACCGACATCCAGAAGTACTTCCAGCGGGCAATCAGGCCTTTAGTATCTTTGCGAACGACTTTGCGGTAATCATCCACAAAACCAATGATCCCATAGCCCACCAGCACGGTAAGCACGCACCAGACGTATGGGTTAGACGGATACGCCCACAGCAGCACGGAGACAACGATTGCAGTCAGGATCATAATCCCGCCCATGGTCGGCGTACCGCGTTTACTGAAGTGCGACTCAGGACCGTCGTTACGCACCACCTGGCCGAAAGAGAGTTTTTGCAGACGGGCAATCATGCGCGGGCCCATCCACAATGAGATGAACAGCGCAGTCAGCAGGCTGACGATGGCACGAAACGTCAGATAGGAAAAGACGTTAAAGCCTGAATAATATTTGACCAAGTGTTCGGCCAGCCAAACTAACATGTCCCGTTCTCCTGTAATGCGTGCACAACCTCTTCCATGGCGGCACTACGTGAACCTTTCACTAACACAGTCACAATTTGTTTTTCTGTAATCAACGCCTTCAGGCGCTCAATCAACGCAGCTTTATCGGCAAAATGTTCGCCAACGCCGCTGGCACGGCTAATCGCCTCGCTCAGTTTTCCTGCGCTCAGCACACAGTCCAGCCCTGACGCTTTCGCCGCTTCCCCGACCTGGATATGACAGGCTTCGCTTTCGTCGCCCAGCTCGGCCATATCGCCGACCACCATGACGCGGTAGCCCGGCATTTCAGATAACACCTGCACCGCCGCCGTCATTGAGCCAACGTTCGCGTTATAAGAGTCATCCAGCAGCAGCTTGTTTTCCGCAAGCGGGATCGGGAACAGGCGTCCCGGCACGGCTTTTAACGTTGCCAGCCCGGTTTTAATCGCCTCATGCGACGCGCCCACGGCCGTCGACAACGCCGCAGCCGCAAGCGCATTGGCGATGTTATGGCGACCCGGCAGCGGTAACAGCACGTCTACGTCACCCGTTGGGGTCGTGAGCGTGAACTCTGTACCGTGCGACGTCACATGAATATTGGTCGCGGTAAAATCACTGTTGGCCGCATTCGGCGAGAAGCGCCAGGTTTTACGCGAGCCAATGATGTTCTGCCAGTTCAGCCAGTCGTTGTTGTCGGCATTGAGAATGGCAATACCGTCAGCGGGCAGACCGGTGTAGATCTCGCCTTTCGCTTTCGCCACGCCTTCCAGCGAGCCAAAGCCTTCCAGATGTGCCGCCGCCAGGTTATTCACCAGCGCCGCTTCCGGGCGCGTCAGGCTCACGGTCCAGGCGATTTCCCCCTGGTGGTTTGCTCCTAACTCGATCACCGCAAATTCATGTTCGTTGGTCAGGCGAAGTAATGTCATCGGCACGCCGATGTCATTATTGAGGTTGCCCGCGGTATAAAGTGTATTGCCGCACTGGCTGAGGATCGCCGCCGTCATCTCTTTCACTGACGTTTTGCCTGATGATCCGGTTAGCGCGACAACGCGAGCTGGCACCTGCTGACGAACCCAGGCGGCCAGTTCACCGAAGGCGAGACGCGTATCTTTCACTACAATTTGCGGCAGTTCGATATCGAGTTTACGGCTGACCAGCAGCGCGCCAGCGCCGTTTTCTTTAGCCTGCCCGGCAAAATCATGCGCGTCAAAACGCTCGCCTTTCAGCGCCACAAACAGACAACCCGCGGTCACTTTGCGGGTGTCGGTGGTTACCGCGTCAATGGTCAGATCTGGACCCAACAGTTCGCCGTGCAGTACCGCAGCGGCCCGGCTTAAGGTGATGCTAATCATGCGACGACTCCCAGCAGACGCGCTGCCGTTACGCGGTCGGAGTAGTCCAGACGACGATTGCCAACAATCTGATAATCTTCGTGGCCTTTACCTGCCAGCAGAACCACATCATTTTCTTTGGCCTGCATGATGGTGTTGGTCACGGCTTCCGCACGGCCCTCCACCACGCGGGCGCGACCGGCGTCCAGCATGCCCGCCAGAATGTCGTTGATGATGGCGCGCGGCTCTTCCGTACGCGGGTTGTCATCGGTTACTACCGGAATATCCGCGAACTGTTCCGCAATGGCGCCCATCAGTGGACGTTTGCCTTTATCGCGATCGCCGCCGCAGCCAAAGACGCACCACAGTTTACCGGTACAGTGCAGGCGGGCCGCTTCCAGCGCTTTTTCCAGCGCATCCGGCGTGTGGGCATAATCGACAACCACGGTCGGTTTGCCCGGCGCGCTAAACACTTCCATACGACCGCAAACAGGCTGCAGACGTGCCGAGGTCTTCAGCAATTCAGCCATTGGGTAGCCCAGCGCCAGCAGCGTCGCCAGCGCCAGCAGCAGATTGCTGACGTTAAATGCGCCCATCAGGCGACTTTCAATTTCACCTTCGCCCCATGAAGAGGCAAAGCGGATCGTCGCCCCGCTGTCGTGATAGTTAACGTCAACGGCCTTCAGCCAGCGGCCGTGGCAGTTGGGATTGATATGGTCTTCCATCGACACCGCAACCGCGTCTGGCAGCTTCGCAAGCCAGCGGCGACCGACTTCATCATCGGCGTTGATGATGGCTTGTCCGTAATGGTGAGTCGAGAACAGCAGCCATTTCGCGGCTTCGTAATGCTCCATATCACCATGATAATCAAGATGATCGCGACTCAGGTTGGTAAACACAGAGGCGGCAAACTTCAGCGCCGCAACACGATGCTGTACCAGACCGTGCGAAGAAACTTCCATCGCAGCAAAGGTTGCCCCCTGCCCTGCCAGACCGGCAAGAACATGCTGTACGTCAACTGCCGAGCCGGTGGTGTTTTCCGTTGGGCTAACTTTGCCCAGCAGGCCGTTACCCACGGTGCCCATTACCGCGCCGGTTTCACCCAGCAACTGGGCCCATTGCGCCATCAGCTGCGTGGTGGTGGTTTTTCCGTTCGTGCCCGTCACGCCAACCAGACGCAGCTGGTCGGAAGGTTCGTGATAAAAACGTCCTGCCAGAGCAGAGAGACGTTCATTCAACTGGCTGAGATAGATAACCGGCACACCGTGCATTTCACGGATCTCACCGTCGGTTGCCTCATCTTTGGCCTCAGCAATAATGGCAGCAACACCTTGCGCAATCGCCTGCGGGATATAACGACGCCCGTCCGCCTGATGACCGACCACCGCCACAAAAAGATCGCCAGAAGCCGCAACGCGGCTGTCCAGTACCATCTCTCGCAGTGCTCGCTCCGGTGCATTTGGCACCCACGGAGCGAGAAGGTCGCGCAAATTACGATCTGCCACCTGTACCCTCGCCTTGATTAATTACAAATTCACTTTTTTCGCCCGTCGCCAGCGCATCCGGTTCAATATTCATGGTACGTAACACGCCGCCCATGATAGCTCCGAACACAGGCGCGGAGACGGCGCCGCCGTAGTATTTACCCGCCTGTGGATCGTTTATGACGACCACCAGCGCAAAACGCGGATTGCTTGCAGGCGCTACGCCTGCGGTATAGGCAATGTATTTGTTGATGTAGCGGCCGTCTGGCCCCACCTTTTTCGCTGTACCGGTTTTAATGGCAATGCGATAGCCTTTGATCGCCGCCTTCACGCCGCCGCCGCCGGGCAGCGCCACGCTTTCCATCATGTGCACAACGGTACGAACGATGGATTCCGGGAAGATACGCTCGCCCGGAACCGGTGGATCAACTTTGGTAATCGACAGCGGGCGATAGACGCCATAGCTGCCAATCGTTGCGTAGACTCGCGCTAACTGTAACGGCGTTACCATTAGCCCATAGCCGAAAGAGAAGGTGGCCCTCTCTATGTCAGACCACCGTTGTTTTTGAGGATATAAGCCACTGCGTTCTCCGACCAACCCCAAATTGGTCGCCTTTCCCAGTCCAAAACGTGA
Source organism: Enterobacter cloacae complex sp. IR53030 (assembly GCF_049238365.1). Lineage (NCBI taxonomy): Bacteria > Pseudomonadati > Pseudomonadota > Gammaproteobacteria > Enterobacterales > Enterobacteriaceae > Enterobacter > Enterobacter cloacae complex sp. IR53030. Next base: position 7,951 of record NZ_JBMKHA010000012.1, on the reverse strand, counting down.
GTAAGTCTCTACTAACGCTGAGGACGGCATCGCTAACGCCAGCTTTGAAACACCGACGTTACTCGACTTCTGTAACACCCCGGTCAGGGTCAATTCGCTGTAGCGCGCCACGTCTTTAATCTCGTGGCCGTTGATACGGTAAGGGATCGTGTTCAGAACCGTGTTTTCATTGACGATGCCGCGCTGAAGCGCCGTCATCACCACCATCGGTTTCACCGTGGAGCCAGGTTCGAACACGTCGGTAATTGCCCGGTTACGCATCGCATCTTTTGCGGTACCGGTAAAGTTATTCGGGTTGTAGGACGGACTGTTAGCCATCGCCAGCACTTCGCCGGTGCTGACATCAACCAGCACGGCACTGCCAGACTCCGCTTTGTTGAACGCTACGGCGTTGTTCAGCTCGCGATAAACCAGCGCCTGCAAGCGCTCGTCGATACTCAGTGCCAGGTTGTGTGCCGCCTGGCTGTCCGTAGAGGAAATATCTTCGATGACGCGCCCATAGCGGTCTTTACGCACAATGCGCTCGCCCGGCTGGCCGGTGAGCCACTTATCGAAGCTTTTTTCAACGCCCTCAATCCCCTGGCTGTCGACGTTAGTGAAGCCGATGAGGTGAGCGGTTACTTCGCCGGACGGATAATAACGACGGGATTCCTCACGCAGATGTATGCCCGGCAGCTTCAGTTTACGAATGTAGTCCGCCATGTCAGGGTTAACCTGACGCGCCAGATAGATAAAACGCCCTTTCGGGTTGGCGTTAACGCGGGAAGCCAGCTGATCCAGCGGCATTTTCAGGGCATCTGACAGCGCTTTCCAGCGGTTGTCCAGCGTAATGCCACCAGCGTCGTGCAGCTCTTTCGGGTCGGCCCAAATCGCTTTTACTGGCACACTCACGGCCAGCGGGCGACCAGAACGGTCAGTGATCATCCCACGTGATGTCGACACTTCCTGCACACGCAGAGAGCGCATATCCCCCTGACGTACCAGCATGTCAGGGGCGATGATTTGCAACCACGCCACACGTCCCAGCAGGAAACCCAGCGCCAGTAAAATGCAGCCGCAAAGCAACGCAAAACGCCAACTGACAAAGTTGGCCTGTTCTTCCTGACGTTTTGGTTTTAGCGTTTTTGCCGCTGCTTTCATGCGTCGCGTTTTCCCTTATTTTTGTACTACGATATTTTCCTGGGAAGGATCAACATGCTGCAGTTGCAGCTTTTCCGTTGCGATCCGTTCAACCCGGCTGTGATCGCCGAGCGCGTTTTCTTCAAGGATCAGATTTCGCCATTCAATATCCAGCGCATCGCGTTCCAGTACCATCTGCTCGCGTTGCGCAGTCAATAAACGTGTATGGTGGGCTGTGGTGACCACCGTGACTGCCGTAACAATGATGCAAATGAACAGGCAGAGTGGCAGTTTCCCGAACCGCAAAAGATCGTCGCCGATCACGCCAGGCAAGGCATGGCGCTCGTTGCTTCCTAACGATCCCTTAACTTTGCTTAGGGTTTCTGTCACTCTGCTGATCATGCGTTCGTCCTCTCTGCAACTCGCAGCACTGAACTACGGGCGCGTGGATTCTCTGCCACCTCTTCTTCGCCCGGCATCAACTTGCCTAATGCTCGCAACTGACGACCACCCAGCTTCCTGAGTTGTTCTTCCGTCATCGGCAACCCCGCAGGAACCTGAGGACCGCGGCTTTGCTCACGCATAAAGCGCTTCACTATGCGGTCTTCCAGCGAATGGAAGCTGATGATGGATAACCGCCCACCCGGGGCCAGTACGTCGAGCGAGCTTTTTAGCGCCAGCTCTATTTCCTCCAGTTCACTGTTTACCCAGATGCGCACCGCCTGGAAGGTACGGGTCGCGGGATGTTTGTGCTTATCCTTCACCGGCGTCGCCGCCGCGATCACTTCGGCCAGCTCTTTGGTACGGGTCATGGGCTCAACGCGGTTGCGCTCAACGATGGCGCGCGCAATGCGCTTGCCAAAACGTTCTTCGCCAAAGGTTTTGATCACCCATGCAATATCCGCTTCGTCAGCGGTCTGCAGCCATTCGGCAGCAGACTGGCCGCGCGTCGGGTCCATACGCATATCCAGCGGACCATCGCGCATAAAGGAGAAACCGCGTTCAGCATCATCAAGCTGTGGTGAAGAGACGCCAAGATCGAGAAGAATCCCGTCGATCTTGCCCGTCAGGCCGCGCTCGGCAACATAATCCGCGAGCGCAGAGAAAGGTCCATGCACGATGGAAAAGCGAGGGTCATTGATGGTCTGTGCAACGGCAATCGCCTGCGGATCGCGATCAATTGCCAGCAGACGTCCTTCCTCTCCAAGCTGGGAGAGAATCAAACGCGAGTGACCACCGCGACCAAACGTACCATCAATGTAGATGCCATCCGGACGAATATTCAGGCCGTTCACGGCCTCATCCAGTAACACCGTTTTGTGTTTATAATTTTCCATCATATTTATAGAGACAAGTCCTGCAGCCGTTCCGATAAAGTTGCGGAATCGGACTGCTCAGCGTCGATATCTTCCTTGACCTGTTGATACCAGGTCGTTTCATCCCACAGTTCAAACTTGTTGAACTGCCCGACCAGCATCACTTCTTTAGTCAGACCGGCATGTTGCCGCAGCACAGGCGCAATCAGTAATCGCCCGGCGCTATCCATCTGACACTCACTGGCATGTCCCAATAACAGCCGCTGTACGCGGCGCTCTTGCGGGTTCATGCTCGACAGTCGCGACAGCTTTTGCTCAATAATTTCCCATTCGGGTAAGGGGTAAAGCAGCAGGCAGGGGGAGTTGATGTCAATGGTGCAAACCATTTGACCCGAAGCGTTCTCAATCAGCTGGTCGCGGTATCGGGTTGGCACCGATAAACGCCCTTTGCTGTCGAGATTGACTAACGTAGCTCCACGGAACATGCCAGTCTCACCCCTCCTCACCACTTTAACCCACAAATTCCCACCTAAAGGAGTTTACGGAGCGAGGGAAAAGCTTGTCAAGCCAGGACTCTCCCTATAAGGACCCGAAAGCCCTCTATTTACAGAGATAAACAGACCTGACTAATAACTGAACAACTGGCGAGGCAAAATTAACGTTATGAATATTTGTAAGAAAAAAACCGAATATGCACACTAGCGTTAAAGCTCACTCAATATCATCGCAGATAAATATAAAGTGTCAGTTTGCGACGCGGGCAGCATTTTATGACAGATTCTCAGGGGATAACAGCGCCAGATTCATTCAGACGCGTGGTTAAGGCGGCCGTTGCCACGCTGGCTGGTCAGGGTCCAGGAAAAACGTCTGAATATTCATCGACCGAAGCCGGTTTGTAACAAAATAATACAAAGATAGCGGTTTAAAATCGCTTTCAGGCTCCTTAAAGGGCAGTTTAAAAGCCAAAATGAATTAAGAAAATGAGGAGATTATGATCCTGCAGGAATTATCCTAATTTCATTGCGGGAATTAACTCAGCGAATTATTCCCGCAATAAGGGGCCGTTTTCACCGCCCCGTCATTTCATTTATGGCGGCTAAGAATTCCGCGATGATAGAGATTACGTTTGATACGTGTCAGACCCGGCTTCGGTTTTCTCGGCTCATCCAGGCTCGCCAGAACAATCTCCAGTACGCGTTCAGCCACATCACGGTGACGCTGTGCCACGGCCAGCACCGGACACTGCAGGAAGTCGAGCAGCTCGTTATCCCCGAAAGTGGCAATAGCCAGGTCGGAGGGAAGCTTACCTTCACGGCGCAGGGTCACATCCATCACCCCCTGCAAGAGTGCAAAGGATGTCGTGAACAGCGCCTGGGGCATCGGGTGCGTTTCCAGCCATTTCTCAAAGAGCTGCGCAGCGGCTTCACGTTCATAGCTATTGGCGTAGAGATAGTGAACTTCACGCGGATCGTCTTTCCAGGCGGTTCGGAACCCCTGTTCACGCAGGAAGCTCACTGAAAGTTCAGGCAATGCGCCAAGATAGAGTACCGTTTCAGCAGGGAAGGTTCTCAGCTCCGCGGCAAGCATTTCCGCATCATCCTGGTCGGCACCCACTACGCTGGTGAAATGCTCGCGATCGAGCGCACGATCCAGCGCAACGATAGGGAAAGGATCGTTCGCCCAGCGCTGGTAGAATGGATGCTCTGGCGGTAAGGAGGTCGATACAATGATGGCATCCACCTGGCGCTGGAGCAGATGTTCAATGCAGCGCATCTCGTTGTCCGGCTGATCTTCAGAACAGGCAATCAGCAACTGGTAGCCGCGCTGGCGAGCCTGACGCTCAAGATAGTTGGCGATACGGGTATAGCTGGTATTTTCCAGATCGGGGATCACCAGACCAATCGATCGGGTGCGCCCGGCGCGCAGGCCGGCAGCGACAGCATTCGGATGGTAGTTATGCTCACGAACCACCGCCATAACTTTTTCAACGGTTTTATCGCTGACACGGTACTGCTTTGCTTTACCGTTAATCACATAGCTGGCCGTTGTTCGTGACACGCCGGCTAGCCGGGCGATTTCATCCAGTTTCACAATTGCCCCTTAAAAAAAGAAAAGAGTCCATGGCCCTGTCAAGGTTATGGTTAAATCTTTTAACATCTAAACGCAGAAAAGCCTTCGCGGCAACCGCTTTTATCTGCGTTATTGGCTGATTACGCAAAAAAAAGCCCGGCTTTGGTGACCGGGCAGAAAGAGGCGAACCTTTTTGACAACTAACGCATGATTTTCTCGCCGCGTGACAGACCCACAACGCCCGATCTGGCCACTTCAACAATTTTTGCTACATCCCGCACGGACGCCAGAAAAGCGTCCAGCTTGTCACTGGTCCCGACCAGTTGAACCGTATAAAGAGAAGGCGTGACGTCAATGATCTGCCCGCGGAAAATATCCGCATTGCGTTTGACCTCTTCACGCCCGTAGCCGCTGGCCTGAATTTTTACCAGCATGACCTCACGCTCAACATAAGCCCCCTGCCCCAGCTCGCTCACGCGCAGGACATCAACCAGTTTATGCAGTTGCTTCTCAATCTGCTCAAGCACTTTGGCATCACCAACGGTCTGAATCGTCATACGCGACAGCGTCGGGTCGTCCGTGGGGGCAACGGTCAGGCTTTCTATGTTATAGCCGCGCTGCGCGAAAAGCCCAATGACGCGCGACAGTGCGCCAGACTCGTTTTCCAGCAATACAGATAATATCCGGCGCATATCAGGTTCTCTCCGTTTTGCTTAACCACATTTCATCCATACCACCGCCGCGAATATGCATCGGATAAACGTGCTCGGTCCCATCAACGATGACATCCATGAAGACGAGGCGGTTGTTTTTAACCTGCTCAAGCGCTTGTGCGAGCGACGATTCCAGCAAAGCGGGATCGGTCACCCGCATCCCCACGTGGCCATAAGCTTCAGCAAGACGAACAAAATCCGGCAGCGACTGCATGTATGACTGAGAGTGACGGCCAGAGTAGATCATATCCTGCCACTGCTTCACCATACCGAGATAGCCGTTGTTGAGGTTAAGCACCAGTACCGGCAACTCATATTGCAGCGCGGTGGAAAGTTCCTGAATGTTCATCTGGATACTGCCGTCCCCGGTCACGCAGACGACGGTTTCATTTGGCAGTGCCAGCTTCACGCCCAGCGCGGCAGGCAAACCAAAGCCCATCGTTCCTAAACCCCCTGAATTGATCCAGTGACGCGGTTTATCAAAGGGATAATAGAGGGCGGCGAACATTTGATGCTGACCCACGTCTGAAGTGACATAGGCGTCGCCTTTCGTCAGTCGCCAGACCGCTTCAATCACGGCCTGAGGCTTAATATGCTCACTTTGAGTGTCATATTTCAGACACTGGCGCGCGCGCCACTGCTCAATTTGCAGCCACCAGTCGCGGATCTCATCCAGCGGTTGAGTCGTGCTCTCCTGGGTCAGCAGATCCAGCATTTGCTCCAGAACCTGCCGGGCATCGCCGACGATAGGCACATCAGCCGACACCGTTTTTGAAATCGACGTGGGGTCGATATCAATGTGCAGCACCGTGGCGTTCGGGCAATACTTCGCCAGATTGTTGGTCGTACGATCGTCAAAGCGCACGCCGACGGCAAAGATCACATCGGAATGATGCATCGTCATGTTGGCTTCATAGGTACCGTGCATACCCAGCATGCCCAGCGCCTGATGGTGGGTGGCGGGAAACGCCCCGAGTCCCATCAGCGACGACGCAACAGGAAGATTGAGCTTTTCGATCAGTTCACGAAGCTGTGGCTCACACGCAGAATTGATTGCCCCACCGCCGACATAGACCACCGGTTTTTTAGCGGCCAGCAGCGTCTGCAGCGCACGTTTGATCTGGCCTTTGTGGCCCTGCGTGGTGGGGTTGTAAGAACGCATGCTTACCGATTCCGGCCAGACATAAGGCAGCTTGTTTGCCGGATTCAGGATATCTTTAGGCAGATCGACCACCACCGGTCCTGGACGTCCGCTTGCCGCCAGCCAGAATGCTTTTTTCAGCACGCCAGGAATGTCTTCGGTTTGCTTGACCAGGAAGCTGTGCTTCACAACGGGACGCGATATCCCGACCATGTCGCACTCCTGAAATGCGTCGTAGCCAATCAGTGAGGTTGCCACCTGCCCGGAGAGGACCACCAGCGGAATAGAGTCCATGTACGCGGTCGCAATGCCGGTAATAGCGTTTGTCGCGCCGGGGCCCGACGTGACTAACACCACGCCCACTTCCCCCGTCGCACGCGCCAGGCCATCAGCCATATGCACCGCCGCCTGTTCATGACGTACAAGGATATGGTCAATGCCGCCTACCGTATGCAGTGCATCATAAATATCAAGGACCGCGCCGCCAGGATAGCCGAACACTTGTTTCACGCCCTGATCGATAAGCGATCGGACGACCATTTCCGCGCCAGACAACATCTCCATGCTTTGCCTCCAGGCATTTTGTTATAGACGGACCGCCGAATTCATTTCTGCACCGTCTTGCGATCGGGATGAACCCGTCTTCTATTAGCTGAGTGATACTTACCTTAACCGCTCGTTATGAGGCAGGCAATTAGCAAACCCGGAGAGCGAAGAGGCGGTTAAAGCAGAAAAAACAGACATTGCCAGAGGATATGGTTAATTCATCTGTAATTAGAGGAGGAGATGATAAATCATCGTTGAAAAGCGCGATGATTCAGGAAATCATCTATTTTTACAGGTCTGGCAACCACCAGAAAAGATTCAGAACAGAATAAAATAGCAGTTAACAAAACAAAACCAGGATAAACCACATGCAAAGATGCAATTTATCCTGATCTGATTAACGGCGGCAGATGCTGATAAGTAATTCTTCCATCCACTGATGCCCTTTATCCCGCCCTGCAGCTTCATGCCAGGAGAGATAACAGGTACGGCTATTAAGCTTAAGCGGCAGAGGCAAAATTTGCAGATTTAACGCGTCAGAGAACTCTTCCGCCAGCCAGCGCGGTGCAATAGCCACCAGCTGCGTCTGGGAAACGACGTTTAATACGCTGACCATTGCCATTCCTTGATATGCCACGCTCGCCTGTTTATCTGCTGTGTCGTACCACGGCAGACTAAATGAGGCATATCTGTCGAGCGCAACCACGGCATGTTGTTCGCTATAAACATCACTTTCACGTAGCGGAGCATTCAATCGTGGATGTTTTTTACTGGCAACCAATACCATTTCATCTTTAAACAACGGCACGCACGAAAATTCAGGGCGACGGAACTCTTCGTATCCCAGAACAAATTCGGTTTCCTGGTAACGTAACTGGTGTTCTGTGTTTTGATTTAAGGATGATTTGAACACCAGATTAATATTCGGCGCAATCTCTTCAACCTTATTATAAATAATAGATGTCAGATAATTATCTAAGGAAGGTGCGAATAAGCAGGTCATTTCTTCCCAAGCTGACTCGCTGATTAAAATTTCGCGGATCTGG
>NZ_JBMKHA010000011.1:0-154230 GCF_049238365.1 Enterobacter cloacae complex sp. IR53030 | reverse complement strand
AGATCCGCGAAATTTTAATCAGCGAGTCAGCTTGGGAAGAAATGACCTGCTTATTCGCACCTTCCTTAGGTTTATGTATATTTTAACGTGCAATATATATGATTATTTAAAGACATAATTCTTTTAATTTCATTTGCACAACTAATTCCTCCCGGCCGGACCGGACGGGCGAAGCGGTAAATTGTCTGGTTCTGCGCAAAATGGGATATTGAACACGCGAAGCGGTCGATATTCGTCTAAGGTTTTCAGGTGATTGATAACAGCGGTCACGCTGCTGAGCGAATACAGGAGACGAACAGATGATAAGACCTCGTACTTTACGCCCTGCTCTTTTGCACCTCGCGCTGGGAGGCGCGCTGCTCGGTGCGACGACATTGAGTTATGCTGATGAACAGCCTGCGTTCCAGAAAAACTCCCCCGATATTTTACTTGGCCCTCTCTTTAATGATGTGCAAAGTGCCAAACTGTTTCCCGATCAGAAAACCTTCGCTGATGCCGTCCCCAAAAGCGATCCGCTGATGATCCTGGCGGATTACCGGATGCAGCACACCCAGTCCAGCTTTGATCTGCGCCACTTTGTAGAGATGAACTTCACGCTGCCTGCGGAAGGCGAAAAGTATGTTCCGCCCGCAGGACAAAGTTTACGCGAGCATATTGACGATCTCTGGCCCGTACTGACGCGTACCACCGATAAAGCCAGTAATAAATGGGATTCCCTGCTGCCGTTACCGAAGCCTTACGTTGTGCCCGGCGGACGCTTCCGCGAGGTCTACTACTGGGACAGCTATTTCACCATGCTGGGTCTCGCGGAAAGCGGCCACTGGGACAAAATCAGCGATATGGTGGATAACTTCGCCTGGGAGATTGATACCTTTGGACATATCCCCAACGGCAACCGCAGCTACTACCTGAGCCGCTCCCAGCCGCCGTTCTTCTCCATGATGGTGGAACTGCTGGCGACGCACGACAGCGATGCGCTAAAGAAATATCGCCCGCAGATGGAAAAAGAGTACGCCTACTGGATGGAGGGCGTGGATTCTCTTCAGCCAGGGCAAGCTAACCAGCGCGTGGTGAAGCTGGATGACGGTTCGGTGCTCAACCGCTACTGGGATGACCGCGATACTCCGCGCCCCGAGTCCTGGCTTGACGACGTCAATACCGCCAAAAACAACCCTAACCGACCCGCGACTGAGATCTACCGTGATTTGCGCTCCGCAGCGGCTTCGGGCTGGGACTTTAGCTCCCGCTGGATGGACGATCCGCAAAAACTCGGCACGATCCGCACCACCAGCATCGTGCCCGTCGATCTGAACGCGCTGATGTTTAAAATGGAAAAACTGCTCGCGCGGGCAAGCCAGGAGGCAGGCGACAGCGCCGCGGCGAGTCAATACGAGGCGCTGGCGACCGCGCGTCAGAAAGCCATCGAGAATCACCTGTGGAATGATAAAGAGGGCTGGTATGCCGATTACGACCTCAAGAGTAAGAAGGTGCGTAATCAGCTTACCGCGGCCGCTCTCTTCCCGCTCTACGTGAAGGCGGCGTCGCAGGAGCGTGCCGATAAAGTTGCCGCGGCGACCTCCGCGCGCCTGTTGAAACCGGGCGGCATTACCACCACCACTATCAACAGCGGACAGCAATGGGATGCCCCAAACGGCTGGGCTCCGCTGCAGTGGGTGGCGACGGAAGGGTTGCAGAATTACGGGCAGAATAAGGTGGCGATGGATGTCACCTGGCGCTTCCTGAAGAACGTGCAGCACACTTACGACCGCGAGAAGAAACTGGTGGAGAAATATGACGTATCAACAACCGGTACGGGCGGCGGCGGTGGCGAGTACCCGCTGCAGGATGGGTTCGGCTGGAGTAATGGCGTGACGCTGAAAATGCTGGATCTGGTCTGTCCAAAAGAAAAACCGTGTGACAGCGTACCGGAAAATCAGCCTGCGGCGAATGACGAGGCTGCGCCGGTAAAAGCTGCGGCGCAGTAAGGGAGTATTGCCGGGTGGCGGCTACGCCTTACCCGGCCTACGTTGGGTTTGTAGGCCCGGTAAGCGCAGCGCCACCGGGCAGTCAGAAGCTGTAGCTCGCCCCTAACTGATACGTCCTGTCACGCCCAATCCAGCAGTTGGTTGCGTCGTAGCAGGTCAGCGTCTCTTTATTGGTGATGTTCTGCATACTCGCCTTAAGCGTGAGTCCCGCCAGCGACGGCAGGATTTCGCCCATCCGGTACGAGGCCGCCAGATCGTACTGCGTGGTGCCGCCCAGTTTACCCGCATCGTTAGCCGGTGAAATTTCCATCGGACCGGTGTAGCGTGCCCCAGCCCCCAGCATCAGTCCTTTCAGCGGCGTACTCTCGAAAGTGTAGTCCCCCCACAGATTGAAAGCGTTCTCCGGCACCTGAGTTGGACGTTTACCCTGGTATTTATCATCTTCGGTATTGATCGCATGGGTGTAGGCATAGTTGGCAATCAGCGTCAGGTTGTCCGTCGGACGGCTGATGGCGGAGAGCTCTGCCCCTTTGGATTCCACTTCCCCGGTCTGACGATAATTCAGGAAGCCCAGATCGGAGGTGACAACGTTTTTCTGCCGGATGTTAAACACCGAGGCGGTAAAGGTGGTGGCGTATTCAGCCAGCAGATATTTTACCCCGCCTTCCACCTGCTTGCTGGTGGTCGGTTTGACGTCTTTTGCCGTGAGCGTTCCCTGCGGTGACACCGGCGCAAAACCTTCGGAATAACTGATAAACGGTGAAATACCGTTATCGAAGGCGTAAAGCGCGCCCAGACGTTTGGTGACGCGGTCCTGCGATACCCAGGCTTTATCCCCGTTTTTCAGGTAATCGGTGGTGACGGAGCGGTAATCGTCGTAGCGCAGGCTACCCAACAGATTTAAGCCACCGAATTCCACCTGATCCTGCAGGTAGTAACCGTTCTGCTGATAGCTGAGGCGATTCTTCTGGGCGGTGTAGAGCCCCAGTGCGCCTTCGCTGATTTGCTTATAGTCAGGATCGCGCATGTCCATGCCTGGCGTGGCCGACGCGTAACGGTAGTGGAAATGCGAGTTCATCTTCTGATAGTCAAACCCGGCCAGCAGATGGTGCTGCCATTCACCCAGCGCAACGGTTTTCGTCACCTGGTTGTCGATGTTGAAGCTCTTAAGATCTTCATCGGTGGTGTAAGCAAAGCGGTTGAGCTGATAAACCTCACTCCCCGTGCCTGTCGCATAGACGCTGCGCTGGTGGGTATCGACGTCAAAATAGCGCGCTTTCTGGTTAAAGCCCCAGCCGCTGTCAAACTCGTGTTCAAAGCTATAGCCCAGCATCCACTGGCGCTGCTTAAACCCAGTCCATTCATCTCCGGCGTAATCACGGCGATCGGCATATTTCGAGCGCAGATAAGACAGCGGGAGCGGATTTGACGGCGTCAGGCTCGGGGAGTTTTGCGCCAGCGCATCCAGCGTGAGACGGGTTTTGCTGTCGGGCTGCCAGGTGACGGACGGGGCGACCAGGTAATTTTCATACCGGGTGGTGTGCGGCTGATCGTCATTCTCCGTCGCCTTGCCCAGCAAACGGTAATTCCAGTCGCTGTCGGCTATCTGCCCGGTTGAGTCGAGATAGCCCTCTTTCAGGTTGCGGTTACCGGTATTAAAACCGACCTCCGTTCGCGCTTCCCGCTGCGGTTTTTTACTTTGAATATTCACCAGCCCGCCCGGCGAACCACCGCCGTAAAGCACCGATGAAGGCCCTTTCAGGATATCGACGCTGTCAATCAACAGCGGATCGATACGAGCCTTGGTATTGCCGGTGACGTTATAGGGCAACTGCAATCCGTTATAGAACTCCTGATCGACGGTAAAGCCACGAATTTTGTATTCGCTCATGTAGGAGGTATTACCGCGCACTTCGGTTGAGACGCCCGGGGCATAGCGCAGGATTTCATTCACGGAGTTCGCATGACGCTTTTCAATTTCCGGGGCAGAAAGCGTATTGATGACCTGGGGCGTTTTACTTTCGGCAACGGCCGATTTCGTAGCGCTGTTCGTCCAGGCCGGCAGCGCGCTGCCCTGCTCTGAGCCCGTGACGACGATGGTAGATTCTTCGGCGAAAGCCTGGACCTGCAATGCCAGCGTGACGGCACCGGCCAGAGCGCATAACGTAAAACGTGAGGAGTTCATAATGTCGTCTTATTGTTAGATGCAATACGGAACGACAATTATTATCATTTCGATTAACAAATCAAGATTCAGGCAAAAAAAACGGCCCTCCGCAGGGAGCCGCTATGTCATTTTAGGCTCGTCGCAGTAACCTGAATATGCCCAGCACAACAATGGCGCCGACGACAGCAACGAGGAAACTGTGCATGTCAAAACCACTGATGTTGCCTCCAAAGCCAAACATCGTCGCCAGCCAGCCGCCCACAACCGCACCAACAACCCCGAGAACACAGGTCAAAATGAAGCCGCCGCCATCGTTTCCCGGCATGATGAGTTTAGCGATAGCGCCAGCGATAAGACCAAAGATAATCCAGGCGATGATACCCATAGCGATGCCCTCTTTCAGGTTTAACGCATGTGCAGAAAACCTTCTGCACAGCTAACGTAAGTATAGGTCATCAGCATAAAATCATTTTCCTCTCACCGACTTATCTTGCATGCAGCAATAAAAAAAAATCACCGGTTTGTATTAAGTTTGAGTGTGGATTGCCGATAACGCTCAGACAGTCTGTCATTAATCAAGGAGCCATCCGGCGTGAGTCATTACAGTGAGCAGTTCCTCAAGCAAAATCCGCTGGCTGTATTAGGGGTATTACGCGACCTGCAAAAAGGCGAAGTGCCGTTGCGCATCAGCTGGTCAAATAATCAGTTTATCAGCAAGATCCTTGACGTTTCGCAGGAGCGACTGATTGTTGACCTGGGCAGCCAGGAGTATGAAAACCGCGCTGCGCTAAGAGCGGAACATATTGCGGTGATGGCCGAAACCCATGGAGCTAAAGTGGAGTTTGTCCTGCCGCGACTGGAACTGAGCGAATATCAGGGACTTCCCGCTTTTGTGACCCCTCTTCCGGGCAACCTCTGGTTTGTCCAGCGTCGTGAATACTTCCGCATCAGCGCCCCGCTTCACCCTGCCTATTTTTGTAAGGCCAAAATGCCGGACAAAAAAGAGCTTCGTTTCCGTCTCTTTGACCTGTCGCTGGGCGGAATGGGGGCGTTGCTGGATTCAGCGAAACCGGACGGACTGGTAGAAGGCATGCGTTTTACCCAAATTGAGCTCGATATGGGCGGCTGGGGTCGCTTTTATTTCGATGCACAGCTGATTGCCATCAGCGAGCGCACGGTGGTGGACAGCAAAAACGAAACGATTACCACGCCGCGTCTGAGCTTCCGTTTCCTGAACGTCGGGCCAGGCGCTGAACGCGAGCTGCAGCGTATTATCTACTCGCTGGAGCGTGAAGCACGGGAACGTGCAAATAAAGTCCTGTGAAAAAATCGGGCAGCGCAACCGCCGCCCGTTTGCGGCATTACATGGCATCCATCGCTTTCTGTACTTTCCAGATATAACGAGGCGCCTGTGGTGCCGGATGATTCTTCGCGACATGCTCGACGAACTCATCTTTGTCCATGCCGTTGATCTCGTCTATCGCCTCTTTACGGTCAGAGGAGAAAGTTCTGAGCAGCGCCCCTGCACCGTTCACGTATGAGACCACCAGCGCGTATTGCATCACTTCCGGATCCTCGATGCCCTTCAGCACGCCATGTTCCAGAATGCTCAGATACGCGGTACCCATGGAAATGTTGCGTTCCGGGTTCTTCAGCTCGCTGGTCGACGGCTGTCCGCTCCAGCCCATGTAGCGGTAGACCTCTCTCCCCGCCGTTGAAGCCTTAAGCTGCATCAGTCCCACCGCGTTGGATTTGCTGACGAGCGTAGGATTACCGCCGGACTCCACCGCAATAATCGCGGTGATCAGACGCGGGCTCACGCCCCAGGCCTTCCCGGCTTGTTCACTGATTGGCATCCACTGCATAGCCCGTTTCACCGGCACTTCCGGGTTCCAGGGCGGGTTTTGATAATCATGTTTTGAACTACAGCCAGCCAGCAGCACAATCAAAAAAGCAAACCATCTCAATTTCACGTCATCTATCCTTATAGCCGGTCATCGCGGTGCGCCGCCCTTGAAGCAGGCAGCGTATACGCGGCATGATATAGACAATTAGTTTCTCATTCAGCAAGGAATTGCCATGTCTCAGTTTCATCTCATCGCGCCGTCGGGCTACTGCATTAACCAGGACGCGGCACAGCGGGGCGTTCAGCGCTTACTGGAATCTGGTCATCAGGTAGAAAATCAGACAATTATCCCCCGCCGCCAGCAGCGTTTTGCCGGAACGGAAGCGCAGAGGCTGAATGATATCAATAGCCTGGTGAGTCTGAAGGGTAAGGATCGCATCGTCCTTGCCGTGCGCGGCGGCTACGGGGCGAGCAGGCTGCTGGAGAGCATTGACTGGCAGGGTCTGGCGCAGCGCCAGCAGCAGGATCCGCTGCTGATTTGCGGCCACAGCGATTTCACCGTCATCCAGCTAGGTCTTCTGGCCCTGCACAATGTCATCACGTTTAGCGGCCCCATGCTGGCCGGTAACTTCGGCGCGCCAGAGCTGGATGCGTTTACCATGGAACACTTCTGGCGCGCGCTGCGTAATCCCACCTACAGCGTGGAGTGGCAAGGCAACGGACCGCACTGGGAGTGTGAAGGTCAGCTCTGGGGCGGAAACCTGGCGATGCTGGTCTCGCTCATCGGCACGCCGTGGATGCCGGACATCGAAGACGGCATTCTGGTACTGGAAGATATCAACGAACATCCGTTCCGCGTCGAGCGCATGCTCTTGCAGCTTTATCATGCCGGTATTCTTGAACGCCAGTCCGCGATTGTGCTGGGCAGCTTTAGCGGCGCTGCCCCCAATGACTATGACGCGGGCTACTCGCTGGAAACCATGGTCGATTTCATCCGCTCCCGGCTGGACATTCCCGTGATCACCGGGCTGGATTTGGGCCATGAGCAGCAAACCGTCACTCTTGCGCTGGGGGCGCACGCCAGGCTGAAGCATGATGATGGCGGAAGCCAGCTCACCATCAGCGGCCATCCGGTCATAAAGGGGTAAAAAATCCGTTAAACCGCCTTAATAAAACGCTGTTACCGACGTTAATATGTTAGGGTTTTAGTAACAGCGTTAACATTGAGGTGGGAGTAAGAGAACATTGGATGCCGCAGCGATAATCAGCCTTTTCATTTTGGGTTCTGTCCTTGTAACCAGCAGTATTTTATTAAGTTCATTTTCATCGCGTCTCGGCATACCTATTCTTGTTATTTTCCTTGCTATCGGCATGCTGGCTGGCATTGATGGCATCGGCGGTATCCCATTCGATAACTACCCTTTTGCCTACATGGTGAGTAACCTCGCCCTGGCGGTGATCCTGCTTGACGGCGGCATGCGTACGCAGGCGAGCTCCTTCCGCGTGGCCCTGGGGCCTGCGCTTTCACTTGCCACGGTCGGCGTGTTAATTACCTCTGGCCTCACCGGGATGATGGCTGCGTGGCTTTTCCATCTGAATATCATGGAAGGTTTGCTGATTGGCGCGATTGTAGGCTCAACCGACGCGGCAGCCGTGTTTTCCCTGCTCGGTGGAAAAGGGCTTAACGAACGTGTCGGCTCAACGCTTGAGATTGAATCCGGCAGTAACGACCCGATGGCGGTGTTCCTGACCATCACGCTGATCGAGATGATCCAGCAGCACGAGACCGGGCTGAGCTGGATGTTTGCGTGGCATATCCTGCAGCAGTTCGGCCTGGGGATACTGATAGGTCTGGCGGGGGGATACCTGTTACAGCAGATGATTAACCGCATCTCGCTCCCCTCGGGGCTGTATCCACTGCTGGCGCTGAGCGGCGGGATCCTGATTTTTGCCGTCACCACCGCTCTGGACGGCAGCGGTATTCTCGCGGTCTACCTCTGCGGATTCCTGATGGGTAACCGCCCTATCCGCAACCGTCACGCTATTTTGCAAAACTTCGACGGTCTTGCCTGGCTGGCACAAATCGGCATGTTCCTGGTGCTGGGCCTGCTGGTTACGCCCTCGGATCTGCTGCCGATTGCCATTCCGGCGCTGCTGCTGTCTGCGTGGATGATCTTCTTCGCCCGTCCGCTGTCGGTGTTTGCCGGTCTGCTGCCGTTTCGCGGCTTCAACCTGCGCGAGCGTGTCTTTATCAGCTGGGTGGGCCTGCGTGGCGCGGTGCCGATCATCCTTGCCGTCTTCCCGATGATGGCCGGGCTGGATAACGCACGACTGTTCTTTAACGTGGCGTTCTTCGTGGTGCTGATTTCACTGCTGTTCCAGGGGACGTCGCTCGGATGGGCGGCGAAAAAAGCCAAAGTAGTGGTCCCGCCCGTGGGCTGGCCGGTGTCCCGCGTGGGGCTTGATATTCATCCGGAGAACCCGTGGGAACAGTTCGTCTATCAACTGAGCGCCGACAAGTGGTGCGTAGGGGCATCGCTGCGCGATTTGCACATGCCGGCCGAAACACGGATTGCCGCGCTGTTTCGCGATAATGTCCTGCAACACCCTACCGGCAGCACCCGGCTTCGCGAAGGGGATATTTTGTGCGTGATTGGCCGCGAACGCGATCTGCCCGCGCTGGGCAAGTTGTTCAGCCAGTCGCCTCCGGTGGCGCTGGACCAGCGTTTCTTCGGTGATTTTATTCTGGAAGCCAGCGCCAAATTTGCGGATGTGGCGCTGATTTACGGTCTGGATGAAGGTGCTGAAGACGGTGATAACCAGCAAACGCTGGGCGAAATCATCCAGCAACGACTTGGCGCTGCGCCGGTCGTCGGCGATCAGGTGGAATTTGCCGGGATGATCTGGACCGTTGCCGAAAAAGAAGATAACGCGGTGCGGAAAGTCGGTTTGCGGCCGATGGAAGAGGACGCAGAGTAGCGGGTTTATGCCGGGTGGCGGCTTCGCCTTACCCGGCATAAGAACACGTTACACCGTTACAACCGGCACTCTCGGCGCCAGGGCGCACATGAGTTCATACCCCACCGTTCCCGCCGCCGCGGCCACGTCATCAATTTTGACTTCATTGCCCCACAGCTCAACCGGTGAACCGATGCCCGCCTGCGGACACGGCGTGAGGTCAACCGCCAGCATATCCATTGACACGGTCCCCACCGTGCCCGTACGGACGCCGTCCACCCAGACAGGCGTACCGGTTGACGCGATGCGCGGATAGCCGTCGGCATACCCGCCTGCCACAATACCAATTCGCTGTTCGCCCTGCGCCCGGTAGCGGCTGCCATAGCCCACCGTGTCGCCCGCCTTCAGCGTCTGCACGCCGATTATCTCACTGCGTAGCGACATCACCGGCTTCAGGCCGCTGTTGGCAATATCCTGCCATTGACCGGACGGGGATGCACCATACAGAACGATCCCCGGACGCACCCAGTTATAATGCGCTTCGGGATGCCAAAGCGTCGCCGCAGAGTTCGACAGCGAGCGCGGACAGTCCAGCCCTTCTGCCGCCTGCTCAATGCGGACCATGGCATCGGCAATGCCGTCCGGTTTTTCCGCATCGGCAAAGTGCGCCATCAGCGTCATTTCGCCCACATTTTTCAGGGCGCGCAGCTGTTGCCAGACCGTATGTACCCGCTCAGGCTGAAAGCCCAGACGGTTCATGCCGCTGTTTACCTTGAGATAGATATCCAGCGGCGCGTGGAGTTTTGCATCCTGAATCGCTTTAATCTGCCAGTTGCTGTGAACGCTGGTGGTCAGACGATACTTATCCAGCAATGGCAGATCCTCGGGGTGGAAGAACCCTTCCAGCAGCAAAACCGGCCCTTTCCAGCCGCGTTCGCGCAGCAGGATAGCCTCTTCCAGATTGAGCAACGCAAAACCGTCGGTGGCGCTGAGCGCGCTCCAGATACGGTCAATACCGTGGCCGTAGGCATTCGCTTTGACTACCGACCAGACGCGCGAACCAGGTGCTGCCCGGCGAACAATTTGCAGGTTTTCCTTCAGGGCCTGCAGATCCAGCTGAGCCAGAACAGGACGGGACATGACAACTCCTTAGTTATGCGCGCCGTGCAGATGCTGTGGACGCGTTGGCGTGAACCCTGATTGATAGCGCGCCGCACTTAAATCGTCAAATGGAATGGCTGGCGTGCGCCCGGAAATCAGGTCGCTCAGCAGCTGACCGGATCCGCAGGCCATCGTCCAGCCCAGCGTGCCGTGTCCGGTATTGGTCCACAAATTTTTAAACGGCGTACGGCCAACAATCGGCGTACCGTCCGGGGTCATCGGACGCAGACCGGTCCAGAATGTCGCCTGCTCAACAAAGCCCCCGCGCGGGAACAGGTCCCCCACCACCATCTCCAGCGTTTCACGACGCGGCTGCAGGAGGTCGGTGTTGAAGCCGACAATTTCCGCCATGCCGCCCACGCGGATGCGGTTATCAAAGCGGGTAATGGCGATTTTGTAAGTTTCATCCAGGATGGTTGATACCGGGGCGCCGCTCTCTTCTTTCACCGGAATGGTCAGCGAGTAGCCCTTCAGCGGATAAACAGGAATATCGAGAATGCCTTTCAGCATGGCGGTGGAGTACGAGCCAAATGCCATCACGTAGGCATCCGCTTTGATCACCTCGTCGCCACACTTCACGCCGTAAATTTTTTCCCCTTCCGACAGCAGCTTGTCGACAGCGGTGTTAAAGCGGAATTTCACCCCCGCCTGCTCGCACATGTGCGCCAGACGCTGGGTAAAGAGCTGACAGTCGCCGGTTTCGTCATTAGGAAGACGCAGGCCGCCCGTCAGTTTATGCGCCACTTCCGCCAGGGCAGGCTCCACCTGCCCCAGCTGGCTGGCCTCCAGCAGCTGGTAAGGTACGCCGGCATCTTCCAGCACGGCGATATCGCGGGTGGCGTTTTCATACTGTTGCGCGGTGCGGAACAGCTGCAGCGTGCCGCCCTGACGGCCTTCGTACTCAATGCCGGTCGACGCGCGCAGGGTCTTAAGACAGTCACGGCTGTATTCCGCCAGGCGCACCATGCGCCCTTTGTTTTCCATGTAGTGGCGGGTATCGCAGTTGCGCAGCATCTGCCACATCCACTTCAGCTGGAACGGCGTGCCGTCAAGGCTGATGGCCAGCGGCGCATGGCGCTGGAACATCCATTTGATCGCCTTCAGCGGTACGCCAGGGGCTGCCCACGGCGCCGCATACCCCGGAGAGATTTGCCCGGCATTCGCCGCACTGGTTTCAAGCGCCGGGCCGGATTCACGATCGATAACGGTAACCTCATGTCCTGCCTGACTTAAATACCAGGCGCTGGTTACGCCAACGACACCACTTCCCAGTATGACAACACGCATAGCCACTCCATAATGTGCAAAAGAACAATCTTCTAATTACAGATTGATAACCTAGTTGAAAATATTATTCAACATACGACTTTTTTATGGTGACTTGCCTCACACATCCCCCAGTATCAGGGGATGGTGCTAATTTGGGATCTCATGCTGAGCTTTATTTTTAACCAGCATAAAATGCTGAAGGAGTCGCTTTTTTTGCCGTATCAAAAACGGGAAATCGCAAAGAAAAAATTTCTTGTCGGGCACGCTTTTTAACACGTTGATCTATGCTTGAAAGGAGGCTCTCCAGACAGAGAGAGCACCCACAACGAGGGCGCGCTAATGGCTACTATTGATTCCCTGAACAAGGACAACACACGTCTGAGCGATGGACCCGACTGGACCTTCGAGCTGCTGGATGTCTACCTCGCCGAAATCGACCGGGTAGCAAAACTGTATCGCCTGGATACCTATCCCCATCAAATTGAGGTGATTACCTCTGAACAGATGATGGACGCTTACTCCAGCGTCGGGATGCCGATCAACTATCCGCACTGGTCGTTTGGTAAAAAATTCATTGAAACGGAGCGCTTGTATAAACACGGTCAGCAGGGGCTGGCGTATGAGATTGTGATTAACTCCAATCCGTGTATTGCGTATTTAATGGAAGAGAACACCATTACCATGCAGGCGCTGGTGATGGCCCACGCCTGTTACGGCCATAACTCGTTTTTCAAAAATAACTATCTCTTCCGCAGCTGGACGGATGCCAGCTCCATCGTTGATTACCTGATCTTCGCGCGTAAATACATCACCGACTGCGAAGAGCGTTATGGCGTGGATGAGGTGGAGAAACTGCTCGACTCCTGCCACGCCCTGATGAACTACGGCGTGGACCGCTACAAACGCCCGCAGAAAATCTCCCTGCAGGAGGAGAAAGCCCGACAGAAAAGCCGCGAAGAGTATCTGCAAAGCCAGGTGAACATGCTGTGGCGCACCCTGCCGAAGCGTGAGGAAGAGAAAGCCGTCGCCGAGACGCGTCGTTATCCCTCCGAGCCGCAGGAAAACCTGCTCTACTTTATGGAGAAAAACGCCCCGCTGCTGGAGCCGTGGCAGCGTGAGATCCTGCGCATCGTGCGCAAGGTCAGCCAGTATTTCTATCCGCAGAAACAGACGCAGGTGATGAACGAAGGCTGGGCGACATTCTGGCACTACACCATCCTCAACCATCTGTATGACGAGGGGAAAGTGACCGAGCGGTTCATGATGGAGTTTCTCCACAGCCATACCAACGTCGTGTTTCAGCCGCCTTATAACAGCCAGTGGTACAGCGGGATTAACCCGTATGCGCTTGGCTTTGCGATGTTCCAGGATATTAAGCGTATCTGTCAGTCGCCAACGGAAGAAGACAAGTACTGGTTCCCGGATATCGCCGGTTCAGACTGGCTTGAAACGCTGCATTTTGCGATGCGCGATTTTAAGGACGAGAGCTTTATCAGCCAGTTTATGTCGCCGAAGATCATGCGTGATTTCCGCTTCTTCACCGTGCTGGACGATGATCGTAACAACTACCTGGAGATTTCTGCGATTCATAACGAAGAGGGGTATCGCGAGATCCGCTCACGGCTCTCTTCTCAGTACAACCTGAGCAATCTTGAGCCCAATATTCAGGTCTGGAACGTCGATTTACGCGGTGACCGTTCTCTGACGCTGCGTTATATCCCGCACAACCGCGCGCCGCTGGATAAAGGACGTAAAGAGGTGCTGAAGCATGTTCACCGCCTGTGGGGCTTTGACGTGCAGCTGGAACAGCAGAATGAGGACGGCAGCGTAGAACTGCTGGAACGTTGCCCGGCGCGGTTGAATACGTTGTAATGTTTTTTGCCGGGTGGCGGCTACGCCTTACCCGGCCTACGGTTTTTGTAGGCCCGGTAAGCGAAGCGCCACCGGGCGAAAAAAAACCTCTCACTTGAGAGGTTTTTCTTTCAGCGACTCTGAATCGCTAAATCGCCCGGCAGCGTTTTTTGCATGCGATGCCAGATTTCACCGGAATCATGACCGTAGCGACGCACGGTTTCATAAACCTGATCGTGCAGCCCTTCGGTGCAGAGCTTGCTGAGCTTATGGTAGAAACCCAGTGCCAGACTGCGCGCTTCGGGATTGGCAAAGTAGTGACGACCAATGCGGGTATAGAGCCCTTTCATCCCGTTGAGGATAAGACCGTAAATCGGGTTGCCGGAGGCAAACGCCAGACCGCGGAAGACGTTGTAATCGAGGGTGGCAAAGGCATCGGCATGATCTTCGACCTCGTTTGCGCTGGCCAGCACTGCAAGCGCATCTTCCGGGTGCTGACGGAAAGCGGTACGAATAAAGATCGTCGCGATGTTGGTACGCACTGAGAGCAGATTATCAATGAGCTGCGGTACGCTTTCGTGGTCGAGGCGCGCCAGCGTTTCAAGAATGTTCAGCCCCGAGGTTTCCCAGAAGTTGTTTACTTTTGTTGGCTTGCCGTGCTGGATCGTCAACCATCCATCACGCGCCAGTCGCTGAAGCACTTCACGCAGCGTGGTGCGAGTGACGCCAATCAGTTCAGAGAGTTCGCGTTCAGCCGGAAGAATGGACCCTGCAGGGAAGCGATTATTCCAGATGCTTTCAATGATGTACTCTTCCGCGAAACCCGCCGGGCTCTGCGCCTTAATGACCATAGTGAGATTTCCATTACACAGCTTTAGCAAATTGCACTCATCATACCAGAGGCATGCAGCGGCAGGTAGCGCGGTAAAGAGAGAAAAGAGGGATCGCCGTTTCATTTTATGAAATTTACAATGCTCGCTTATCCGCCGCCGGGCCGCAATTTTGCGTATACTGATGTTTTGTTTTACGTGACGGGGAAGGACGTCTGTTGTGGAAATTTCTTTTGGGCGCGCGCTGTGGCGCAATTTTTTAGGTCAGTCTCCTGACTGGTACAAACTGATACTGCTGGTTTTCCTGGTCGTTAACCCCCTTATTTTTAGCGTGAACCCGTTTATCGCCGGATGGCTGCTGGTGGCGGAGTTTATCTTCACCCTGGCAATGGCGCTGAAATGTTACCCTCTGCTGCCTGGCGGTCTGCTGGCTTTTGAAGCAGTGGTCATCGGGATGACATCTGCTGAGCATGTCAAAGCAGAGCTGGCGTCAAATCTGGAAGTGCTCCTGCTGCTGATATTTATGGTGGCCGGGATCTACTTTATGAAACAGCTGCTGCTGTTTATCTTCACTCGCCTGTTGCTCAGCATTCCGTCTAAAACGGTATTGTCGCTGGCGTTTTGCCTTGCTGCTGCCTTTCTTTCGGCCTTCCTGGATGCCTTGACCGTTGTTGCGGTGGTGATCAGCGTCGCCGTCGGGTTTTACGGGATTTATCACCGCGTGGCCTCGTCCCGCCCGGGCGAAGACTTGCAGGATGACAGCCACGTTGAGGCGCATAACCGTGAGGTGCTGGAGCAGTTCCGCGCGTTTCTGCGCAGTCTGATGATGCATGCTGGCGTAGGGACTGCGTTGGGCGGCGTGATGACCATGGTGGGTGAGCCGCAAAACCTGATCATCGCCAAAGCGGCTGAATGGCATTTTGGCGAGTTTTTCCTGCGCATGGCCCCCGTGAGCGTGCCTGTCCTTATCTGCGGGTTAGCAACCTGCATTCTGGTCGAAAAGTTCAGGGTATTCGGCTACGGCGCGCAACTGCCTGAGCCGGTCCGCAGTGAGCTGCATAAATTTGACGAGCAGAGCCGCAAACAGCGCACGCGGCAAGAGACGCTGCGTCTGATTGCGCAGGGTATCATTGGCGTCTGGCTTATCGTCGCGCTGGCATTGCATCTTGCAGAGGTGGGGTTGATTGGCCTCTCCGTCATTATTCTTGCGACCACTTTTAGCGGCGTAACGGATGAGCATGCTATTGGCAAAGCGTTTACGGAAGCCCTGCCATTTACCGCGCTGCTGGCCGTCTTCTTCGCGGTTGTGGCGGTGATTATCGACCAGCATCTGTTTGCCCCCATAATTACCTTTGTGCTGCAGGCTGCACCAGACGCGCAGCTTACGCTCTTCTATCTGTTCAACGGCCTCCTGTCGTCCATCTCCGATAACGTCTTTGTCGGGACGGTCTACATCAACGAAGCCAAATCCGCGATGGAAGAAGGCATTATTAACGCAGGACAGTTTGAGCTGCTGGCCGTGGCCATCAATACCGGCACTAACCTGCCGTCGGTAGCGACGCCAAATGGACAAGCCGCCTTCCTGTTCCTGCTGACCTCTGCCCTTGCGCCACTCATACGTCTTTCTTATGGAAGAATGGTCTGGATGGCGCTGCCCTATACGCTGGTACTCACAATTGTGGGATTGCTTTGCGTCAAAATTACCCTCATTCCCTGTACGCAATGGCTGATACAAGCGGGTATACTTGCGGCGCACTAAATGAGGCCTCTCGGGCAGTTCGCTGCCCGTTTGCCTTTTCGCACGATAAACATCCGATTACGTTTTATTTCGTCAGGTACAGGTGGCGCGAAAAACGAATTCGTTTACACTGCGCTTTCTAAGCATGTTCCAGGGAAATGATTATGTTGAGATTTTTAAACCAGTGCTCTCGCGGTCGCGGAGCGTGGTTGTTGATGGCCCTGACCGCCTTTGCGCTGGAAATGGTCGCGCTGTGGTTCCAGCACGTGATGGGGCTGAAACCCTGCGTGCTCTGTATCTACGAGCGCTGCGCCCTGTTTGGCATTATGGGTGCGGGCCTGGTAGGCGCCATCGCCCCGAAATCGCCGTTGCGCTACGCGGGTATTGCAATCTGGCTGTACAGCGCCTGGAAAGGAATTGAACTCTCCTGGCAGCACACCATGATGCAGCTGCATCCGTCACCGTTTATGACCTGTGATTTTGCCGCCCGCTTCCCGAGCTGGCTGCCGCTGGATAAATGGCTGCCGCAGGTGTTTGTCGCATCCGGTGACTGCTCTGTCCGTCAGTGGGAATTCCTGACGCTGGAGATGCCACAGTGGCTGGTGGGGATTTTTGTCGCCTACTTCGTCGTGGCGTTGCTGGTGCTGATTGCCCAGCCGTTCAAGCCGAAGAAACGTGATTTGTTCGGAAGGTAAAAGCAAAACGGCAACGTCAGTTTTGTAGGTCGGGTAAGCGCAGCGCCACCCGACACAACAGCGCACAATAAAAAACCCGCCGAGGCGGGTTTTTTATTATCACCGATTAGGGTGATTCATAATATGGTCTTCCCAGTCCCGCACCTCGGACTCTTTCACCGCGATGTGGCGCACCGAAATACGCTCGCCGTGCATCGCCGCTTTCGAACCGGTCAGCAACGGATGCCAGTCTGGTAACCCTTTCCCTTCCGCCAGCAGGCGATACGCGCAGGTATGCGGCAGCCATTCAAAGGTGGGCAGATTATCACGGGTTAACTTGATGCAGTCCGGCTCAAATTCGAACCGACGCTCATAGTTGCGGCACTGGCAGGTTTTAATGTTCAACTGCTTGCAGGCCACGTTGGTGAAGTAGATTTCGTCCGTATCTTCATCCATCAGCTTGTGCAGGCAGCACTGCCCGCAGCCGTCGCACAATGATTCCCATTCCGCGTCAGTCATGTCGTCAAGAGTTTTGCTTTGCCAGAAAGGGATGTCGTTCATCAGGATGTCCACACGTCAAAAGAAAGCGCACCTTATAACGAGTCTGGCACGTTGTTGCAAGTTTTGCCGCCCTCTTCAGGCGGCAAAATGTGGTTACAGCACGCGGGTTTTCAGCGACAGGCCGTTAAAACCGACCTCCAGCTCATCGCCGCTCAAGAGCGGACCAACACCTTCTGGGGTTCCGGTCAGGATCACATCGCCCGGTTTCAGGGTGAAGAAGCGGCTCATGTAGGCGATCAGCGGCACAATCTTATGGATCATGTCTGCCGTGCTGCCCTGCTGGCGGATGTCACCGTTCACCTTCAGGCTGAGCGGCGTGTCCTGTGGATCGGTGGTAAATTCACTGACCGGAATGAATCCCGAAATCGGACACGCGTTGTCAAAGCCTTTGGCTTTTTCCCACGGCTGCCCGGCCTTCTTCATTTTTCCCTGCACATCACGCAGCGTCAGATCCAGCGCGACGCCGTAGCCAGCAATCGCTTTCTGAACATGCTCTTCGGAGGCCTGGCGCAGCGTGGCGCCGATCAGCACCGCGAGCTCAACTTCGTGATGCACTGACCCCAGCCCCTGCGGCAACGCCAGCGGCTGGCGGATATCGCAAAGCGCCGTCTCTGGCTTAATAAACAGAACCGGCTCTTCTGGTGTTGCGCTGCCCATCTCCTGAATATGCTTTGCGTAGTTACTGCCCACGCAGACCACTTTGCTGACGGGATAATCCAGTAACGCACCTTGCCAGTTATGATGTTGATACATGCTCGACCCCTAATCGGTTGATGTGATGCGCCCGAAACAGCTGAGACTATTTTTTCCCGTTCGCCTCAAGGTGCTGTTTTAATAAATTCTCAGGCGGTGGTGGAAGCTGTAAATAATAGCCTTGCTCGGCTAATGCCGTTTTCACTTTATCCAGATCGGCATTGACCAGTTTCTTACGACCATCCAGCGGCAGCAGCATCGCCAGCTGTGGTCGGCCAAAGCTCTTCATTAATTCTTCAGGCACGCGTGAAAAATCGTCTTTCTTTTCGACATAAAGATAGGTCTGGTCACGGCTTGTACTTCTGTAGATCACACAAAACATGTTTTTACTCTGAATTAATGGGTGGTTGCTTGCCTCAATATACTCCTGACTATAACATGCCTGATACTCTTCGGAATATCGCAGCGAATGGTTGCGGTTAATAGCAAATTGAGTAAGGCCAGGATGTCAAACACGCCCATCGAGCTTAAAGGCAGTAGCTTCACCTTATCAGTGGTACATTTGCATGATGCAAAACCCGAGGTTATTCGTCAGGCGTTAGAAGACAAAATCGCGCAGGCTCCCGCTTTTCTGAAACACGCCCCTGTTGTTATCAACGTCAGTGGTCTTGAGGCTCCGGTTAACTGGAAACTTCTCCAGCAGGCCGTCTCCTCTACTGGCCTGCGAATTGTCGGCATCAGTGGCTGTAAAGATAGCGAGCTGAAAGCGGAAATCGACCGTGCCGGGCTGCCCCTTCTTAATGAAGGTAAAGAAAAAGCCCCGCGTGCAGCGCCTGCTGCCGTGCAGGCGCCCCCTCCTGTAGTGCAAAACGTTACTCCCGTCACAAAAACGCGAATGATTGACGTACCGGTTCGTTCCGGTCAGCGCATTTATGCACCAAACTGTGATCTGATTGTTACAAGCCACGTCAGTGCTGGCGCAGAGCTTATTGCAGATGGCAATATTCACGTTTACGGTATGATGCGTGGACGTGCGCTCGCAGGCGCAAGTGGCGATCGGGACGCGCAAATATTTTGTACTCACCTGACGGCGGAACTGGTGTCCATCGCAGGTGAATATTGGCTGAGCGACAAGATCCCAGCCGAATTTTATGGCAAAGCGGCTCGTCTGCGACTGGCAGACGACGCGTTGACCGTTCAACCGTTGAATTGATCCCTTTTTAACAAGGAATTTCTATGGCACGCATTATTGTTGTTACTTCGGGTAAAGGAGGCGTTGGCAAGACCACCTCCAGCGCGGCCATCGCTACTGGTTTGGCCCAGAAGGGAAAGAAAACCGTCGTTATCGACTTCGATATCGGCCTGCGTAACCTCGACCTGATTATGGGATGTGAGCGTCGCGTCGTGTATGACTTCGTCAACGTCATTCAGGGCGATGCCACGCTGAACCAGGCGCTGATTAAAGACAAGCGCACCGAGAACCTCTACATCCTCCCGGCCTCTCAGACGCGTGACAAAGACGCCCTGACCCGTGAAGGTGTCGAAAAGGTACTCGAGGAGCTGAGAAAAATGGAGTTCGACTTCGTTGTCTGTGACTCCCCTGCCGGCATCGAAACTGGTGCCCTGATGGCACTCTACTTTGCTGATGAAGCGATCATCACCACCAACCCTGAAGTCTCATCCGTGCGTGACTCCGACCGTATTCTCGGCATCCTCGCCTCCAAATCCCGTCGTGCGGAAAATGGCGAAGAGCCGATCAAAGAGCACCTGCTGCTGACCCGTTATAACCCGGGTCGCGTCAACAAAGGTGACATGCTGAGCATGGAAGACGTACTGGAGATCCTGCGCATTAAACTGGTGGGCGTCATCCCGGAAGACCAGTCCGTGCTGCGCGCCTCTAACCAGGGCGAGCCCGTGATCCTTGATACGACGGCAGATGCAGGTAAAGCGTATGCTGATACTGTTGACCGTCTGCTGGGAGAAGAACGTCCTTTCCGCTTCATTGAAGAAGAGAAGAAAGGTTTCCTCAAACGCCTGTTCGGAGGATAAGTTATGGCATTACTGGACTTTTTTCTCTCGCGGAAAAAGAACACCGCCAACATCGCAAAAGAACGTCTGCAAATCATCGTTGCGGAGCGTCGTCGTAGCGACGCCGAGCCTCATTACCTGCCGCAGCTGCGTAAGGACATCCTGGAAGTGATCTGTAAGTACGTACAGATTGACCCGGAGATGGTCACGGTGCAGCTGGAGCAAAAAGACGGGGATATTTCGATTCTGGAGCTGAACGTGACGCTACCGGAAGCGGAAGAGTCGCGCCCGTAGGGTTCTGATTTTGTAGCCCCGGTAAGCGCAGCGCCACCGGGGGAATATGCCGGGTATATCGCCCGGCATATTTTTTACCGCGGATACCCTTCCAGCAGGGTATTCATACGATCGGCCATCAATTCTCCACGCCAGCCCGCCATCAGTTCCGGCAGGCCATTCTGCGGTTTCAGCTTCCAGTGCCAGTTCAGCAGCTGGTTAATCTGACGACGCGATGCCAGCAGCTCAGCACTCAGCTTACTTTCGGTGGCGACGTTCTGCACTAGCGCTTTGATATCTTTAAACGCTTTGCGGTAACCCGGCATATCCATCAGATTCAACAGCGGTTCCGGCAGCGCATCTTCCGGCAACGCCTCCGCTTTTGCGACCAGCGCCAGCAGGGTTTTACCGTGGAAACGGATCTCACTGCCCGAAAGCCCAATGCTGTCCAGCTCCCCCAGGCTGCCCGGCATATAGCGCGCAACTGCCCAGAGATGTTCCTCGCGCACCACAAAGTTAACCGCCAGATCGCGCTCGCGCGCTTTGCGTAAACGCCAGTCCGCTAACAGCTGCAGGCACGCCAGCTGACGCGTACGCAGCTGCCAGGCGTTGCTGATATCACGCCAGGCGTCTTTCGGATCAACCACTTCCTGGCGACGCAGCTGCGTCATACGACACTCGTCCAGCGCGGCAGAGAGCCAGCCGGAGGCCTCCGCCTCTTTCATCAGTTGTCCGGCAATCGGCAGAAGGTAAAACACGTCTGCCGCCGCATATTCCAGCTGACGTTCGGTAAGCGGGCGCGCCAGCCAGTCAGTACGGGATTCACTTTTGTCCAGCGTCAGGCCCGTATACTCCTCCACCATGGCGGCAAAGCCCCAGGAGAGCGGACGACCGCTAAAAGCCGCGAGGATCTGCGTATCGATCAGCGGCTGAGGCATGATGCCAAAGGTATTCAGGAAAACTTCCAGATCTTCACTGCCTGCGTGCAGGTATTTTGTTACTGCCGTATCCAGCAGCAGGTCACGCATCGGCGTCCAGTCGGTGATGCCGAGCGGGTCGATCAGCGAGACGTGCTTGCCGTCATACATCTGAATCAAACCCAGCTGCGGATAGTACGTCCGGGTACGGACAAACTCGGTATCCAGAGCGATGGCAGGAAAGTCGCGCGTCACTTCGCACAGCGAAGCCAGCTCGTCGTTGGTCGTGATCATCTGGTAATTCAAATCGGATTCTCTTTTGTTTGCGCCCATAAAAAACGCCGGCTTAACCGGCGTCAGGGCGATTAACGTGAAGCTCAGGCCTTATTGTCTACTTTGGCACGGGCTTCGTCACGTAATTCTCGTCGTAATATCTTCCCGACGTTGGATTTCGGCAGCTCATCGCGGAATTCCACCAGCTTCGGCACTTTATAGCCCGTCAGCTGACGACGACAGAACGTTATCAGCGCTTCCTCGGTGAGTGAAGGATCTTTTTTGACCACAAATATCTTCACCGCTTCCCCGCTGCTGCCGGAAGGCACGCCCACCGCCGCAACTTCCAGCACGCCGCTGTGCTGCATGACCACGTCTTCGATTTCGTTCGGATAGACGTTGAAACCGGAGACCAGAATCATATCTTTTTTGCGATCGACGATGCGCAGGAAGCCTTCGTCATCCATCACCGCAATATCGCCGGTATGCAGCCAGCCGTCTTTAATGATTTCGTCTGTTGCATCCGGGCGTTGCCAGTAGCCCAGCATCACCTGCGGCCCTTTCACGCACAGCTCGCCCGGTTCGCCCGGCGCGACTTCGTTATCGTTGTCATCGACCAGTTTGGCCTCCGTGGAGGGAACCGGCAGGCCAATGCTTCCGCTGTGGTAGTCAATGTCATGCGGGTTGACGCTGACCAGCGGTGCGCATTCCGTCAGGCCATAACCTTCCAGCAGATACTGCCCGGTGAGTTTCACCCAGCGCTCGGCGACCGCCTGCTGAACCGGCATACCGCCTCCCGCAGAGAGGTGCAACGTTGAGAAATCCAGCTGCTGGAATTCTTTATTGTTGAGCAACGCGTTGAACAAGGTATTTACCCCGGTCATGGCGGTGAAGGGGTATTTTGCCAGCTCTTTCACCAGCCCCGGAATGTCTCGCGGGTTAGTGATCAGGACGTTTTGACCGCCCAGCTCGATAAACAGCAGGCAGTTCATGGTCAGCGCGAAAATGTGATACAGCGGTAGCGCCGTGATCACCAGTTCTTTGCCCGGATGCAGCAGCGGCCCGTAGGTGGCATTGACCTGTTCAAGGTTTGCCAGCATGTTGCGGTGGGTTAGCATCGCCCCTTTGGCCACGCCGGTTGTGCCACCGGTGTATTGCAGAAAAGCGAGGTCCTCAGAGACCACTTCCGGTTTGACGTATTGCATGCGATAGCCCGCATGCAGCGCGCGGCGGAAGGAGATGGCATCCGGCAGATGGTATTTTGGCACCAGGCGCTTGACGTATTTAACCACAAAGTTAACCAGCGTCCCTTTGGCGGTGGACAGCTGATCCCCCATGCGCGTCAGGATGACGTGTTTAACCTGGGTTTTGTCGACCACTTTTTCCAGGGTATGGGCAAAGTTAGAAACAATAACTATCGCCACCGCACCGCTGTCGTTGAGCTGGTGTTCCAGCTCGCGCGGGGTGTAAAGCGGGTTGACGTTGACGACAATCATCCCGGCACGCAGGATGCCGAACAGCGCCACCGGGTATTGCAGCAGGTTCGGCATCATCAGCGCGACGCGGTCTCCTTTTTGCAGCCCAAGCCCTTCCTGCAGATAGGCCGCAAACGCCCGGCTACGCTCCTCAAGCTTACGGAACGTCATTACCTCGCCCATATTCACAAATGCGGGCTGGTCTGCGTAACGCCTTACCGAGTGTTCAAATAATTCAACCAGGGATTGATAACGGTCAGGATTGATCTCGGCAGGAACATCTGCGGGATAACGGTTAAGCCAAACCTTTTTCAATGCATCACCTCTGAAATGAGTGTTCGTCGTCATCACAACCCCGATAATAAACAGTTTGTTAACATTATATTAACTCAGCGTACCAGTTTATTAATTGTTCAGATTTAAGGTTGCGAAGCGCGTCACTCTTTTTTTTCGTATTATCCGTAAAAAAACAGAGACAGCGGCTAAGCCGCTGTCTCTTTCCTAGCAATAACAGTAAGTTACTCAGTTACGATCGTCTGGACCTGCGCAGGACCGGGGTTATACCAGCCCCAGCCCGGGTAACCATAACGATAAGGATGCGGACCCCACATCCACGGGTCAATCGGCTGAGGCGGCATGATCACCTGCTGTGCCAGACGCCAGCGTTTATACCCATTGACCTGCATGGTCATGAATTTATAAGGCGTGTTGCCGATTTTACCCTGCACGGCGCCGGTTATCGGTCCGACGACGGTCACCAGTTGCCCACGGAAATCAACGGGATCGAGGAAACCACTGACATCCGCATAGATGCGTCCCCGGGAGGCCTCACCCAGTACAGGTCGCGCACCGCTGTCCAGCGGCACGGTAGCAATCTCCAGCCGGGTTTTCCCCTGCTGGTTCTGCACCTCGATCACTTTCCCGCCGAAGCGCGCTTCCTGGCCGACGTAAAGCTCAGGCGCATTCATCACCCGAACCAGATCCTGCTGGGGCGTCGGGCTACTGCCCTTGATCGCATCAGGGACGGATACGCATCCGCTCAGTGCTATGGCAACCGCGCCTGCCATAAAAAGGCGTACTACTTTAGTCTGAACCGCCATGATGCGACTCCTTTTTCTCAGTTCCTGTTACTGAGATTCACTCGCGGCCCGGAAGTTTCTTCCACGCGACGGTGTTTCGCAAATAAACCGGCTCCGCGTGTTCAACGGCAACGGTTTTTCCTGCTGCGAGCAGCTGAGTGGCAATCGGAAGCATGTCTTCCGCCGCTGGCAGCAGCATGTTGCCGTCCACCAGCGTCACGCCAGTGTCGTTCGCCATGTCTGGCCATGCCGGCCAGCCCGTCCCCACGGTCGCCCACTCGCCGGACAGTTGCTTAAGACGTTCAGTGACCGCGTCAGGTTTAAGTACCGCTTCCGTCTCTTCGCCGTGCCAGACGCCGTTCTCATCACGGGTATATTCCGCCCAGTAAACTTCCCCCATGCGGGCATCAATGGCAGCCAGCACGCGGGTGGCGCCCGTCATACGCCAGGCCCCCTGCGCCATCGTCGCAAGCGTAGAGACGCCGATCATCGGCAGGTCAGCGCCCAGCGCCAGTCCCTGAGCAATGCCAATACCAATACGGACGCCCGTAAAGCTGCCGGGCCCGCGGCCAAAGGCCAGGGCATCAAGGTCGGTTAAGGCGGTGTTGCCCTGAGTTAAAATGTCTTTTACCAGGGGCAGAATACGTTGGGTGTGTTCCCGTGGGCACTCTTCGAAATGAGCAGAAACAGCACCATCACTCAGCAGAGCAACAGAGCAAGCCTCTGTTGCGGTATCAATAGCCAGAATTCGCATCAGTCGTCGCGCTCTCGCAAGGGTCAGTCACAAAATGGCGCGCATCTTAGCACACTCCGGGGCAAATTACTCCGCCGTTGGGTTTGCCAGAAAACGCACCGCGCGTTTTATATCCCGCGTCCGTGGCGCTGGAGGGAGGCTCGCAAGGAAGGTTGCGCCATAAGGGCGCATGACCAGCCGGTTATCGCAGATAACCAGCACGCCGCGATCGGTCACGTCGCGGATTAAGCGCCCTACCCCTTGCTTGAGCGTGATGACCGCCTCAGGCAGCTGAACCTCGTCGAACGGATCGCCTCCGCGCAGGCGGCAGTCTTCCATCCGCGCTTTCAACAGCGGGTCATCCGGGGAGGTAAACGGTAGTTTGTCGATAATGACCAGCGAGAGCGTATCGCCACGCACATCCACCCCTTCCCAGAAGCTGCTGGTGGCAACCAGCAGGGCATTACCGGCGCTGACAAACTGCTGGAGCAGTTGTCCTTTGCTGGTTTCTCCCTGCAACAGCACAGGCAGAGTCATGGTGGCACGGAACTGCTCGGCGAGGTCACGCATCATGGCGTGCGACGTGCAAAGCATAAAGCAGCGGCCGTTGTTGGCCTCAATCATGGGCTTTAGCATCGCCGCCAGATGACGCGCCGCACCCGGCTGGTTTGGCAGCGGTAAATTGCGCGGGACGCAGAGCAGCGCCTGCTTTTCATAATCAAATGGGCTTGGCAGCAGCAGCGACTCCGCCTGCTCAATGCCGAGGCGCTCGGTAAAGTGGTGCAGATCGTCATTCACCGACAGGGTTGCCGAGGTAAAGATCCAGCTTCCCGGTTTCTGCGCCATCACC
Organism: Enterobacter cloacae complex sp. IR53030; assembly: GCF_049238365.1. Classification (NCBI taxonomy): domain Bacteria; kingdom Pseudomonadati; phylum Pseudomonadota; class Gammaproteobacteria; order Enterobacterales; family Enterobacteriaceae; genus Enterobacter; species Enterobacter cloacae complex sp. IR53030. The sequence goes on along the minus strand of NZ_JBMKHA010000011.1, from coordinate 128,869 downwards.
TCTTTAAATTTATCGGCCACGGTCAGCGGCGTAAGCGCCAGGGTGAAGTGGCGCGAGGTGCATTCATACCAGTAGCTGTACCCTGGCTGGTTGATTTCTTTCAGCCGTTTCAACCGTCCGCGGTACAACGTGGCGCGTTCGAAGGCGGCATCCAGCAGTGCGGAGCGACCAAGCGACAGCTTCGCGACGTCATAACAGAGTTCAAGGGCATCATCGAGCAGCAGCAGCGCGCGCTGGATGTTTTTGTCCGCCAGCAGCTCGCGCAGGTTACCGCGATAGCCGGGTTCACCAAGCTGTAAACGGAAATCCTGCGCGCTTTGCGCCAGGCGGTCGGCACACTTCTGTAACTGCTGGGTATCTTTGAGTTCGGTCCGGTAGGCGATGGTGAAATCTTTCGCCAGGTCCTGCAGCTGGCGGCTGGAGAGCGACTGGCCAAAATACTGGCTGGCGATATCCGGAAGCTGGTGGGCTTCATCGAAGATCATGACATCCGCTTCAGGGATCAGCTCACCGAAGCCGCTGTCCTTAACCACCATATCTGCGAGGAACAGATGGTGGTTGACCACCACCACATCGGCATCCATTGCCGTTTTACGCGCTTTCACCACAAAGCAGTCTTTATACAGCGGACAGTCGCTGCCGAGGCAGTTGTCGTTGGTGCTGGTCACCAGCGGCCAGGCAGGAGAGTCTTCCGGCACGCTCGCACAGGTGCTGATATCCCCCTCTTCCGTCTGGTTGGCCCAGGCGCGAAGGATAATCACGTCGCTCAGGGTCTGAACCGGCAGATCGCCGCCCGCCAGCGCCTGCTGTTCAAGGCGTTCCAGGCAAAGGTAGTTAGAACGGCCTTTCAGCAGCGCCAGTCGGCCCTTGTATTTCAGCGCTTTCGCCACGGTGGGCAAATCGCGGCTGTAGAGCTGATCCTGCAGCGCTTTTGAACCGGTGGAGATAATGACCTTCTTTTTCGCCCGCAGCGCCGGAGCGAGATACGCGTAGGTTTTCCCCGTGCCGGTACCGGCCTCGACCACCAGCGGCTGCGCCTTGTCGATAGCGTGCGCTACGGCATGCGCCATCTGCCGCTGAGGTTCACGCGGTTTGAAGCCGGGAATCGCTTGTGCTAACTGACCTTCAGGGGAAAAATCGTCTGCCACGGTGCTCTCTCACTGTATTTTTGCACAGGGATTATGTCAGTCCCGCCTCTCCAGTGCCACCCCAAATAGTGACGACGCCGGCACAATATGGCAGTCTTGCCGCCTGATGACGAAAAATAACGAGGAAACGTTTATGACGATTAAGCGCATTGATGCCGAAGCCCGCTGGTCTGATGTGGTGATCCACAACCAGACGCTCTACTACACTGGCGTACCGGCTAACCTGGACGCGGATGCCTTCGAGCAAACGGCCAACACGCTGGCGCAAATTGATGCCGTGCTGGAAAAACACGGCAGCGATAAATCCCGCATTCTGGATGCGACCATTTTTCTGGCCAATAAAGATGATTTTGCGGCGATGAACAAAGCCTGGGATGCATGGGTGGTGGCGGGGCACGCGCCTGTACGCTGCACTGTACAGGCCACGCTGATGAAACCGGAGTATAAGGTCGAAATTAAGATTATCGCGGCGGTTTAAGCCCGATCACTCCTCTTGATCTTCTGGATCATCATCTTCGAATCGCGCCACAATCCGCTCGCCGGAATGACTGGCGCGAATCTCCTGAGCGACGACGGTAATCGCCTGTCCGCTGCTCATTCCCTGGGACATCAGTTCCTGAATTCGCTCAACCGCTTTCTGCTGCTGTTCATGGCTCAGAGAAGGTAAACCTGCAAACATCGTCAACTCCTGCTAAATTATTCGCGCTAATTATTTCACGCTGCCCGGTAGTATGCCACACATGAACATGCGCTTCCCCACTGTATTGACGTTGCCCTGGCGTGCTGACGCCGCGGAGTTCTGGTTTGCCCGCATAAGCCACCTTCCCTTTGCCATGCTGCTGCATTCTGGCCATGCGGATCACCCTTACAGCCGCTTTGATATTCTGGTTGCCGACCCGCTTAAAACGCTGACAACCAATGACCTGGCGCCGACGGATGATCCCCTGATGCAGCTTCAGCAAGCGCTCAACGCGTTGGGCTTATCCGCCACCCCAGACCCGGATCTCCCTTTTCAGGGTGGCGCGCTTGGTCTGTTTGGCTACGATTTGGGTCGCCGTTTCGAAACGCTGCCCGAGCATGCGCAGGCTGATATTTCCCTGCCAGACATGGCCGTGGGGCTGTATGACTGGGCGTTAATTGTCGATCACCAGAAAAAAACGGTTTCTCTGCTGAGCCATAGTGACGTGCAGGCGCGACTGGCCTGGCTTGAAGCGCAACAGCCCGCCCCGGCCCAGACGTTCAGGCTGACCTCTGGCTGGCGCTCGAATATGAGCGGGACGGAATACGCTGAAAAATTCGCGCGCGTTCAGGCGTATCTGCAAAGCGGCGACTGTTATCAGGTGAACCTTGCCCAGCGTTTCCAGGCGACTTATCACGGAGATGAGTGGCAGGCGTTTTCCCGTCTTAATGCCAGCAACAAGGCGCCGTTCAGCGCATTCGTACGTCTGCCTCAGGGCGCTATCCTCAGCCTGTCGCCAGAGCGCTTTATTCATCTGGCCGAAGGGGTCATTCAAACCCGCCCGATTAAAGGCACACTACCGCGTCTGGCGGACCCCAACGCCGATCGCCAGCAGGCGGAGAAACTCGCCGCATCGCCGAAAGATCGCGCCGAGAACCTGATGATCGTCGACCTGATGCGTAACGATATTGGCCGCGTCGCCGAACCCGGCAGCGTGCGCGTGCCGGAGCTGTTCGTCGTCGAGCCTTTCCCGGCGGTACATCATCTGGTCAGCACCATTACCGCGCGCCTGCCCGCCACGCGCACCGCCTGCGATCTGCTTCGCGCCGCGTTTCCGGGCGGCTCCATCACCGGAGCCCCCAAAATTCGCGCGATGGCGATCATCGACGAACTGGAACCGCACCGCCGCAACGCCTGGTGCGGCAGTATCGGCTATATCAGCCTGTGCGGCACCATGGATACCAGCATCACCATTCGTACCCTGATGGCCTGCGACGGCAATCTGTACTGCTCTGCAGGCGGTGGCATTGTGGCGGATAGCCAGGTCGAGGCGGAATATCAGGAAACCTTTGATAAAGTTAACCGTATCCTGAAACAACTGGAGAACTAACGGTGGAGAAAGAGAACCTGACGCTGGATGATTTTCTGTCGCGCTTTCAGCTTTTGCGACCGCAGGTCAACCGCGCCACGCTGAATCAACGTCAGGCGGCGGTGCTGATCCCGGTGGTGCGCCGGGAGCAGCCGGGGCTGTTGCTGACGCAGCGCTCGCCGCATATGCGTAAACACGCCGGTCAGGTTGCCTTTCCCGGAGGCGCGGTGGACAGCACCGATGCGTCGCTGATCGCCGCCGCGCTGCGGGAAGCCCAGGAAGAAGTGGCCATCCCACCTGAGGCGGTCGAGGTGATAGGCGTGCTGCCGCCGGTCGACAGCGTGACCGGTTTTCAGGTCACGCCCGTGGTGGGGATTATCCCGCCGGGCCTGCAGTATCACGCCAGCGTCGATGAAGTGTCAGCCGTGTTTGAGATGCCGCTTGAAGAGGCGCTCCGGCTTAGCCGTTATCATCCGCTGGATATTCAGCGTCGAGGGCATGATCATCGGGTCTGGTTGTCGTGGTATCAGCATTATTTTGTCTGGGGCATGACGGCGGGGATCATTCGTGAACTGGCGCTGCAAATCGGCCTGAAACCTTGACTATACTTTACATTCCATCCTTTTTTGCAGGTTTGCGATCCGCGTCGCGCTATTAGCAAAACCCATCGTTAACCATTAGTTTAATTCATGTGAATAGTTAAGCCGAGGTCGGTGTTCCCTCTTACACTATGCGCAGTTATAACATCGTTACTGGAACCCCGGTAACCCTGTCAGGAGTGTGAAAGTGATTAGTATATTCGACATGTTTAAAGTGGGAATTGGCCCTTCGTCTTCCCATACTGTTGGGCCTATGAAGGCCGGTAAACAGTTCGTCGATGATCTGGTCGAAAAAGGATTACTGGAAAGCGTTACCCGTGTCGCCGTAGACGTTTACGGATCACTGTCATTAACGGGTAAAGGCCACCACACCGATATCGCCATTATTATGGGTCTGGCAGGCAATATGCCGGACACTGTTGATATTGATGCCATCCCGGCATTTATCCGCGACGTGGAAACGCGCGGACGCCTGCTGCTGGCTAACGGCCAGCATGAAGTGGATTTCCCGCAGGATGACGGCATGCGTTTTCGCAGCGACAACCTGCCGCTGCATGAAAACGGCATGACCATTCATGCCTGGAGCGGTGAAAAAGAGATTTACAGCAAAACGTACTACTCCATCGGCGGTGGCTTCATCGTCGATGAAGAGCATTTTGGCAAAGACAGCGTTGGCGACGTCAGCGTCCCGTATCCGTTTAAGTCGGCTACCGAGATGTTGGGGTACTGCAAAGAGACCGGTCTTTCTCTGTCCGGTATGGTGATGCAGAACGAACTGGCGCTGCACAGCAAAAAAGAGATTGAAGACTATTTTGCTAACGTGTGGCAAACCATGCGCGCTTGTATTGACCGCGGGATGAACACCGAAGGCGTATTGCCTGGGCCACTGCGCGTGCCGCGTCGTGCCTCTGCCCTGCGCCGTATGCTGGTGACCACGGATAAATTCTCGAATGACCCGATGAACGTGGTCGACTGGGTAAACATGTTTGCCCTGGCGGTTAACGAAGAGAACGCCGCCGGTGGCCGTGTCGTGACCGCGCCAACCAACGGTGCCTGCGGCATCGTTCCAGCGGTACTGGCCTACTACGATCACTTTATTGAGCCTGTCACGTCCGATATCTATATCCGCTATTTCCTCGCGGCAGGGGCCATCGGCGCGCTGTACAAGATGAACGCGTCCATCTCCGGTGCGGAAGTGGGCTGTCAGGGTGAAGTGGGCGTTGCCTGCTCGATGGCTGCCGCCGGTCTGGCTGAACTGTTGGGTGCAAGCCCGGAACAGGTTTGCGTGGCGGCAGAGATTGGTATGGAGCATAACCTCGGTCTGACTTGTGACCCTGTCGCGGGCCAGGTACAGGTACCGTGCATTGAGCGTAACGCGATTGCCTCTGTCAAAGCGATCAACGCCTCACGCATGGCGATGCGCCGTACCAGCGAACCGCGCGTGTCGCTGGATAAGGTCATCGAAACCATGTACGAAACCGGCAAAGACATGAACGCGAAGTACCGTGAGACGTCGCGTGGTGGTCTGGCTATTAAGGTACAGTGCGACTAATACTCGCTTTCGCCCATCTGCAACGGATGGGCGAATTTCCCCCCTCTTTCTCGTCTCCTTTCGCTTTCCCCACTACACTTTTACTGTTGCGTCCGGCTTTTGGGGCTGGTGGCTTATCAGGCGACCGTTCATGCAAACTGCACAAACGATCATTAAACATTACCGCCGAAAACGCGTTATCGTCTGTGTGACGGTTGCGATCCTTACGCTCATTCTGACCCTGGGCGCTCGCTTTATTTCTCAGCGCAACGTTAACCAGCAGCGGGTACTCGACTTCAGCAGCCATACCGTTCGCTCTCTGGATAATCTTCTCCTTTCGCTGGAAAAACGCCGCAGCGTGTTCCAGCAGCTGGTGGGTCAGCCCTGCCCTCAGGCACATTTGGCCCTGCGAAAACAGGCGGCCATTTTGCAAACGGTACGCTCCATTGCCCTGATTAAAGACGGTATCCTGTATTGCTCCAGCGTTTTCGGCAGCCGTAATATTCCCATCCGCGACTTTCTCCCGGAATTACCCGCCAGCACGCCGAAGCTGATTTTATCGACCGATAGGTGGCTGATGAAGGGCAGTCCGATCTTGATCCAGTGGAACCCGGTGTCCCAGGACGGGGAAGATGGCGTCATTGAGATCATTAATATTGATTTGATCACCAGAATGATACTGGAGCCCGAGCGTCCACTTATTGATGATGTGGCGTTATCCGTGGGCGATCGTTTTTTGCGCTATGGTCAACGGGTCACCGATAGCCTGACTTTCGGAAAGGCTGGCGCGCTTGTTCAGCTGTCATCCACCCACAACCCCTTCTCCATCATCGTCAGCGGGCCAGGTCCAGGAGAGCTGGCCCTGAAGACCCTGCCCGCGCAGCTTCCGTTGGGTCTTATGCTGAGCCTGCTGCTGGGCTATCTCGCCTGGCTGGCGACGGCGAACAGGATGAGTTTCACGTGGGAGATTGATATGGGCATTGCGGCCCGGGAATTCGAGCTTTTCTGCCAGCCGCTGGTGAATGCCCGTACGCAGGCGTGCGTCGGCGTTGAAATTCTGCTGCGCTGGAATAACCCGCGACAGGGGTGGATCTCCCCGGAAGTGTTTATTCCTCTGGCGGAAGAACATAATCTGATTGTCCCTCTGACACGCTATGTCCTCGCCGAAACCGTACGTCAGATAGGCTACTTTCCTTCCAGCGCCGGTTTTCACATCGGCATTAACGTCGCAGCCAGCCATTTCCGTCACGCGGTGTTGTTACAGGACCTGAACCGCCTCTGGTTCAGCGCTAACCCGCGTCAGCAGCTGGTGATTGAATTAACGGAACGGGATGCCCTTCCGGATGCGGAATACCGTATTGTGCGCGAACTGCATCGCAAAGGGGTGAAGCTTGCCATCGACGATTTTGGTACCGGAAACAGCTCCCTCTCCTGGCTTGAAAAGCTGCACCCGGACGTACTAAAAATCGACCAGTCGTTTATCACCGCCATTGGCACCGACGCCGTGAATTCAACGGTGACGGATATCATCATTGCACTGGGTCAGCGACTCAATATCGAACTGGTGGCTGAAGGGGTCGAAACAGAGGAGCAGGCGCGATATCTGCGCCGCCATGGCGTATCGGTCCTGCAGGGATTTTACTATGCGCGGCCGATGCCGCTGAGAGACTTTCCACAATGGCTGGCGGGAAGTGCTCCCCCGCCAGCACAGCATAACGGACACATTGTGCCCTTAATGCCCCTGCGTTAAGCAGAGCTATTCTTCTTCATCGTGGACAGATTGTTCTTTAACAATACGGACCATATCAACGCGATAGTCGTTGGCTTCAACAATGGTAATGTGCAGCGGCGGCAACTCAATCACATCCCCGATACGCGGGATTTGCCCGTTCACGGCGATAACCAGACCGGCAACGGTCGCGATGTCTTCTTCATCGTTGACCACGTTTTCCACCCCGAGCGTGTGCGAGAGCGCGTGCAGGTCGGTCGTGCCTTTAACCAGCCAGCCTTCGCCGTCGGCGACGATCTCAGGCGTTTCGTCAGCATCCGGGAACTCACCGGCAATCGCTTCCAGCACGTCCAGCGGCGTGACCAGCCCCTGCACCACACCGAACTCGTTGGTGACGATAACGAAGCTGCCGCGTGCGCGTCGCAACACGCCCAGCAGGTTGATCGGATCCAGCGTTTCCGGCACGACAATCGCAGGCGATGCAGCCGCAATGGCTTCGACGTTGACACCCTCTTCCAGGGCCACCAGCATCTCTTTCGCGCGCACGACGCCGATGATCTCATCCAGCTCACCGCGACACACCGGGAACAGGCTGTGCGGTGAAGAGAGCAACTGCTGACGAATTTCATCCACGCTCAGGTTCGCATCGACCCAGCTGATTTCCCCGCGCGGGGTCATGATTCCGCGCAGCGAACGGGAAGCAAGGGAGAGCACGCCGTTGATCATGTAGCGCTCTTCTTCTACAAACGCCCCTTCCGGAACCGGCACCGGATTACGGTTTTCAGTATCAGACTGAACGTTCACCTGCCGACGACCGCCCATCAGACGCAGAATGGCATCTGCGGTACGGGCGCGCAGCGGCTGATTCGACTGCTGCTTAATAAAGTTCCGGCGCGCAATCTGGTTGAACAGTTCAATCAGGATCGAGAAGCCAATTGCGGCGTACAGATAACCTTTCGGAATATGGAAGCCAAAACCTTCCGCTACCAGGCTCAGACCAATCATCAGCAGGAAGCTCAAACAGAGCACAACCACCGTCGGATGTTGGTTGACGAAACGCGTCAGCGGTTTCGACGCCAGCAGCATGACCGCCATAGCAATGACCACAGCCGCCATCATCACCGGGAGATGGTTCACCATGCCGACCGCCGTGATTACCGCATCCAGCGAGAAGACCGCATCCAGCACGACGATCTGCAGCACCACCACCCAGAAACTGGCGTAGCCCTTACCGTGTCCATCGTCGTGCTGACGGTTTTCCAGCCGCTCGTGGAGTTCCGTGGTCGCTTTAAAGAGCAGGAATATCCCCCCGATCAGCATGATTAAATCACGCCCGGAGAAGGTGTAATCCATGACGGAGAACAGCGGTTTTGTCAGCGTGACCATCCAGGAAATGACGGAAAGCAGTCCCAGTCGCATGACCAGCGCCAGCGAGAGGCCAATCAGACGCGCTTTATCACGCTGTTTTGGCGGCAGCTTATCCGCAAGGATGGCGATAAACACCAGGTTATCAATGCCGAGAACGATCTCCAGCACCACCAGCGTGAGCAATCCCACCCAGATTGACGGGTCCATTAAGAATTCCATGACAAGCTCCTGCTAAAGGAATGACGAAACGGTGCCCCACTCAACGTGGGCAAAACAGAGGAAGACAGAGTCGGTACATGGCGAGGATCGCCGGTGAAAAAGGCGCAAATTGGCCTGAAAGATGACTGACGTCGGTGACGGTCCATATAGTGGGCTGTAGCCCTATACTCCTGAACAGGTAAACGGAGGCTAAACATATCAGAGACACCAGGTTTTAAGCAAAGATTTACGTTCTTTTGCAAAAACGCAATAAGACTAAATTTGTGTTGAGAATTTTCTCGATCGGGAAAGCTAAATTACGGATCTTCATCACATAAATTATTTTTTCACTGTCTAAAATAATTCCCGGAAGTCTTAGTTTTTTGAACTCTAACCCTTATCTGAATCGATTCGGTTCGCCAATACGATTCTCAGTACGTCTGCCCGGCAGGCGTATTAATGATAATAAAAGGAGGTAGCAAGTGACCATTGCTATTGTCATAGGCACACATGGTTGGGCTGCTGAGCAGCTACTCAAAACGGCAGAGATGCTGTTGGGCGAGCAGGAAAACGTCGGCTGGATCGATTTCGTTCCCGGTGAAAACGCCGAGACGCTGATTGAGAAGTACAACGCTCAACTCTCGAAGCTGGATACCAGCAAAGGCGTGCTGTTTCTCGTTGATACATGGGGCGGCAGCCCGTTCAATGCTGCCAGCCGTATTGTCGTCGATAAAGAGCATTATGAAGTCGTCGCCGGCGTTAACATTCCCATGCTGGTGGAAACCTTTATGGCGCGCGACGACAACCCGACGTTTGATGAGCTTGTCGCCCTGGCGGTTGAAACGGGCCGTGAGGGCGTGAAAGCCCTGAAAGCACAGCCGGTTGAGAAACCCGCTCCCGCGGCAGCAGCAGCACCGAAAGTGGCTACACCGGCAAAACCCATGGGCCCGAATGATTACATGGTCATCGGCCTTGCACGTATTGATGACCGCTTAATCCACGGCCAGGTGGCAACGCGCTGGACTAAAGAGACCAACGTTCGCCGCATTATCGTCGTCAGCGACGAAGTTGCCGCCGACACCGTACGTAAAACCCTTCTGACTCAGGTTGCTCCTCCTGGCGTCACCGCGCACGTGGTGGATGTCGCCAAGATGATCCGCGTTTACAACAACCCGAAATACGCGGGTGAACGCGTAATGCTGCTGTTTACTAACCCGACAGACGTTGAGCGCATTGTTGAAGGCGGCGTGAAAATCACCTCCGTGAACATTGGGGGTATGGCGTTCCGTCAGGGCAAAACGCAGGTCAACAACGCCATTTCAGTCGATGCGAAAGATATCGAGGCATTCAACAAGCTGAATGCGCGCGGTATTGAGCTGGAAGCCCGTAAAGTTTCCACTGACCAGAAACTGAAAATGATGGATTTGATCGGTAAAGTTGGGAAATAAGCCCGCGCCGGTTTTTCACATAAAGCTTATGTAATAGGAGAAGTACAATGGAGATTACCACTCTTCAGATTGTGCTGGTGTTCGTCGTCGCATGTATTGCGGGTATGGAATCCGTACTTGATGAATTTCAGTTCCACCGTCCTCTGGTGGCCTGTACGTTGATTGGTGCCGTTCTGGGTGATATGAAAACCGGTATCATCATCGGGGGTACGCTGGAAATGATCGCCCTCGGCTGGATGAACATCGGTGCTGCCGTTGCGCCAGATGCCGCGCTGGCCTCCATCATTTCGACCGTTCTGGTTATTGCCGGTCATCAGAGTATCGGTGCAGGTATCGCTCTGGCCATCCCTCTGGCCGCAGCAGGCCAGGTTCTGACCATTATCGTACGTACCATCACCGTTGCTTTCCAGCACGCGGCGGATAAGGCGGCCGAAAACGGCAACCTTACGGCACTCTCCTGGATCCACGTTTCATCCCTGTTCCTGCAGGCGATGCGTATCGCCATTCCGGCGGTTATCGTTGCGATCTCAGTCGGTACCAGTGAAGTCCAGAGCATGCTGAACGCCATTCCAGAAGTGGTCACCGGCGGTCTGAACATCGCGGGCGGTATGATCGTGGTCGTTGGTTATGCGATGGTCATTAACATGATGCGCGCAGGCTACCTGATGCCATTCTTCTACCTCGGCTTCGTGACCGCAGCATTCACCAACTTCAACCTGGTTGCACTGGGTGTCATTGGTGCCGTCATGGCAATTCTCTACATCCAGCTCAGCCCGAAATATAACCGCGTTGCGGGTGCCCCAGCGCAGGCTGCTGGTAACAACGATCTCGATAACGAACTGGACTAACAGGTGAGCGAAATGGTTGATATTACAAAAACTACCACCGAGAAAAAACTCACTCCGGGTGATATTCGTGGCGTGTTCATCCGTTCTAACCTGTTTCAGGGTTCATGGAACTTCGAACGTATGCAGGCGCTGGGCTTCTGCTTCTCCATGGTACCGGCGATCAAGCGCCTGTACCCGGAAAATAACGAAGCACGACGTCAGGCGATTAAGCGTCACCTGGAATTCTTCAACACCCATCCATATGTAGCCGCGCCGGTTCTGGGCGTAACGCTAGCGATGGAAGAGCAGCGTGCCAACGGCGCAGAGATTGACGATGGTGCGATCAACGGTATCAAAGTCGGTCTGATGGGTCCTCTGGCCGGTGTAGGTGACCCTATCTTCTGGGGTACGGTTCGTCCGGTCTTTGCCGCACTGGGGGCGGGGATCGCCATGAGCGGCAGCCTGCTCGGTCCTCTGCTGTTCTTTATCCTGTTCAACGCTGTGCGCCTGCTGACCCGTTACTACGGCGTGGCCTACGGCTACCGCAAGGGCGTGGATATTGTTAAGGATATGGGCGGCGGCTTCCTGCAGAAACTGACCGAGGGGGCGTCAATCCTCGGCCTGTTTGTGATGGGGGCACTGGTGAACAAGTGGACGCACGTGAACATCCCGCTGGTGGTATCGACCATCACCGGCCAGGATGGTCAGACCCGCGTCACCACCGTGCAGACTATCCTGGATCAGCTGATGCCGGGCCTGGTACCGCTGCTGTTGACCTTCGCCTGTATGTGGCTGCTGCGTAAGAAGGTGAACCCGCTGTGGATCATCGTTGGCTTCTTCGTCATCGGTATCGCGGGCTACGCTGTCGGCCTGCTGGGTCTGTAAAGCAGTAACGTGAGACGCCGGGGGCTTGCCCCCGGTTTTTTATCGGTTATCCGGAGGATGAATGACTGTCACGGACATCGTACTGGTTTTATTTATTGTTGCCCTTCTGGCTTACGCTATCTATGACGAGTTAATTATGCCTCGCCGCCACGGCGAGACGCTACTGACCCTTCCCCTCTTACGCCGCGGACGTATTGATGCGTTTATCTTCGCGGGTCTGGTGGTCATTCTGATCTACAATAACGTCACCAGCCACGGTGCAATATTAACCACATGGTTATTATGTGCGCTGGCATTAATGGCGATTTACCTTTTCTGGATCCGTTCGCCAAAACTCATTTTTAAAAAACACGGATTCTTCTTCGCCAACGTATGGATAGAATATAACCGCATTAAAGAGATGAATTTATCCGAAGACGGTGTGTTAGTGATGCAATTAGAACAACGCCGCCTGCTCATCCGGGTCAAGAATATTGATGACCTTGAAAAAATCTACACATTACTCCTTAAAACTCAATAATTTAAATTTATAGCATCGGCTATATATTACGCTATTTTCTCACCCTGAATATAGCCGTTGCTATATCTGCCATCCTCTTTTGACTTATATTCATTAACGATATTTTCACGCATAAACCTAAATGAAAATCGTTATCAAGAAAGCGAGTAAATTAAGCCTTCCTCGATGTTGTTTTATATTCTCAAAATATGTTAAGGTTGCGCCCGTCGTTGGGGAGTAGCCGATTTCCTGCACTCAGGAAATGTACGTGTCAACATACTCGTTGAAAAACGTGGCACGTACGGATCGCTTTCAGCACGCTTACGGTGCAAAAGAGATCAGGCGAGACCATAGATACATCAACTGCTGTTTACTGGGGGCAGTGATGTGTCATATGGATATCCCCGGTCTGGACGCTGTTATGAATATCTCCGCTACGATCCTTCTCGCTTTTGGCATGTCCATGGACGCTTTTGCTGCCTCCATTGGCAAGGGTGCCACGCTCCACAAACCTAAATTCTCAGAAGCACTGCGTACCGGGCTGATTTTTGGCGCCATCGAAACGCTGACACCGCTCATCGGTTGGGGTCTGGGTATGCTCGCCAGCCAGTTCGTGCTCGAGTGGAATCACTGGATCGCGTTCGTTCTGCTGGTGTTTCTCGGTGGCCGAATGGTCATCGAGGGTTTTCGCGGCGGGGATGATGAAGATGCGGAACCGCAATACCGCCATGGATTCTGGCTGCTGGTGACAACCGCTATCGCCACAAGCCTTGACGCCATGGCCGTCGGGGTGGGTCTGGCTTTCCTGCAGGTTAACATTATCGCCACTGCGCTGGCCATTGGCTGTGCAACACTGATTATGTCCACGCTGGGCATAATGGTCGGACGCTTTATCGGCCCGCTACTGGGTAAACGCGCCGAGATCTTAGGCGGTATCGTTTTGATCGGCATTGGTGCCCAGATCCTCTGGGCACACTTCGCGGGTTAAGCGTCGCGCTGCCAGACATGGATACTGAAATCTGTCTGGCAGCTAAACGTCGTCCGGGCCGCTAGCGCCGCCCAAACTTCCGGTTTTGCCCGCCACGCGAACGGCGTCATCTGCAACAGTGCTACCGCCTCCTGCCCCTCCAGATCCATTTGATACGCCACTGACTTCTCCTGCTTCAGCGTAAAACCGGCCAGCTGTTCAGAATGGGGGGCATGCAGACGCACGTCATCATAGATGAGCCCTTTCAGCTCCATCAGATGACGCGGGCCCGGCGTGACGGTGATGACCCATCCGCCCGGCTTCACCACGCGAGCCAGCTCTTCCGCCTTGCAGGGCGCATAAATGCGGATAACAGCATCCATGCTGGCATCGTCAAACGGCAGCCGGTGGCTGGATGCCACGCAGAACGTCACGTCCGCGTAACGCTTTGCCGCCGCGCGAATGGCCACTTTCGACACGTCGAGACCGAATGTTAAGGCCCCCTTCTCACGCACCACTTCCGCAAACCGCGCGGTGTAGTATCCTTCTCCACAACCGATATCCAGCATGGCGGACGCCGAATCAGGCAACATATCATCCAGCATCTGCGCAACTGTCTCCCGCAGCGGCAGATAGTGTCCGGCATCGAGAAATGCACGGCGTGCCTGCATCATCTCCGCACTATCGCCCGGATCGCGGGAGCGCTTATGCTGCACCGGCAGAAGATTCACATATCCTTCTTTCGCCATATCAAACTGATGTCCCTGCGGACAACGATAACTTTTATCTGAGCGCATCAGCGACGCATGACAAAGGGGGCAACTGAAGGACATGGCAACTCCGGGGCATAAACCAAAGGGCGAAGTGTACCGCTATTCGCCCCGCTATAAAACGGCTGGATTACCGCATGACGATAAGGTGGTCAGAACCGGCCGGGAGGCCATCAGGTTTTATATTCTCCAGGCGCAGCACGTTGCCCATGATTTCGCTGAAAACCGGCGCTGAAACCGCTCCACCGTAGTACGCCCCGTTTTGAGGCTCGTTAATCACCACGACCAGCGCAAAACGCGGATCGCTCGCAGGCGCGACGCCCGCGGTATAGGCGACATATTTATCGACATATTTGCCGCTGTCATCAATCTTCTTCGCCGTACCGGTTTTTACCGCCACGCGGTAATCACGCACCGCGGCCTTAACGCCACCGCCACCGGGTAGCGCAACGCTCTCCATCATATGCTCCACCTCATGCGCGATCTCCTCCGGCATAAAGCGGTGCCCGATAACGGGGGGATCGATGCGGGTGATGGACAGGGGACGCTCCAGTCCAAATCCGCCAATCGTCGCATAGACGTGGGCAAGCTGGAGCGGCGTCACCATCAGGCCATAGCCGAAGGCAAAGGTCGCGCGGTCGAGCTGGCTCCAGTACTTACGCTGTGGCAACAGACCCGCGCTCTCCCCCGTTAAGCCAAGACCCGTGTTCGTGCCAAAACCAAAGTTCCGGTAGGTATCAAGAAGGTGCTGTATGGGCATCGCCAGCGAGAGCCGGGAGACTCCGGTATCGCTCGATTTCTGCAGGATCCCGGTCATCGTCAGCTCCGGGTAGTAGCCCACGTCGCGAATACGGTGTCCATCAAGTGTATAAGGATGGGTGTCAATCACGCTGTCCGGCTGGACCAGCCCCTGCTGCAGCGCCGTCATCAGCACCAGCGGTTTAACGGTCGAGCCGGGTTCGAACGTATCGCTAATAGCCCGGTTACGAAAATCGTTAATTGTCGCGCCTTCCCGGTTATTGGGGTTGAAGTCCGGGTAACTCGCCATGGCGAGTATTTCGCCGGTTGGGATATTGATCAATACCGATGCCCCTGACTCGGCCTTATTCCAGGCCACGGCATTATCCAGCGCGTCTTCGGTAATGGTCTGTAGCCGCTCGTCGATGCTGAGCTGAATGTTATGCGCTGGCGTGGGCGCAACTTCCGTCAGGTTTTCAACCACCCGGCCGTAGCGATCCTCCCTTACCTGTCGGACACCCGCTTTACCCGTCAGCTGAGTATTAAAGCTTTTTTCCACCCCTTCAATGCCCTGCCCGTCAATATTGGTGAAGCCAATCAGATTGGCCGCCACGTGGCCTGCCGGGTAAAAACGGCGCGATTCATCACGCAGGTTAATTCCCGGCAAATTCAGTTTATCAATCCATTTGGCCTGCGCAGGATCAACCTGACGAGCCAGGTAAATGAACCGGCCCCTGGGATTGGCGTTAATGCGCGAAGAGAGGGTATTCAGGGAGAGATGAAGCGCGCTCGCCAGCGCCTGCCAGCGATCGTCAAAACCAACGCCCCCTTTTGCGAGTACCGTTTTAGGGTCGGCCCATACGGCTCTGACGGGCACGCTGACCGCCAGAGGTCGGCCTTCACGATCCGTGATCATCCCTCGTGGAGCATCAATCGTCAGCTGACGCAGCGATCGCATATCTTCCTGCTTCACCAGGTTGTCTGGTTTGATGATTTGTAGCCAGGCAACACGACCCAGTAAAAAAGCCAGACTGCAGAAAATAGCAAAACAGAGCAGCGCAAAACGCGCTGGTGTGAAATTACCAGCGCTCATAATTAATTTCTTTTTCACCTGAACCCCAGAGCTGTTAAACAACGCTCTGATTTAACGGGAAAAGATGCGCTGAGGGAGGCGAAACTGTGCTTCTAACCTCGCAGCTTTGCAACAAGTTGCTAACGAGACAGAGGATAGTCATATTTTGAAAGATAGGGGCATAAAAAAGCCCCGCATTGTGCGAGGCTTTATGTCTGAGATTGAAGTGCTACGCGCTTCAGTCAGCAGCGGTTCGATCAGATAGCAGTTACGTTAACTGCAGCTGGGCCTTTCTGGCCGTCCTGAATTTCGAACTCAACGTTCTGGCCTTCAGCCAGAGTTTTGAAGCCGTTACCCTGGATTGCAGAGAAGTGTACGAACACGTCTTTGCTGCCGTCAGCAGGAGTAATGAAACCAAAACCTTTAGACTCGTTGAACCACTTAACTTGACCTTTAATCTTTGCCATTTGCAAAATTCCTTAGAGTGTTTTCTTAGCCCGCAGGCATTGACTGAGATAAAACTGAGACATTACTGCATGAGGCACTAATATAAGGTTCGGCAGAGAAGCGGTATTCAACGACAACGTGTTTACTCAGGACTTCTTTACTGAAAATGCCACACATAAACAGAACTGTACCTCGTTTGACCCAAAACGTGTTATCACACACTATGTTTAATATGGCAAGCCATTTTTAAACATGTCTCGATCCGCCGCACAAATTCGAACACTGTCTGTAAGGATTTGCACAATTATGCGCGATACACACAGACAGCTTAACGCTCTTACACAGGCTCTACGGTGCTTTCGCAAGCACTGTAATCTAAGACTTTTTTAACATAGCTCAATCATTACAATGCGTCCAGCAACCGTGAAAAGAAATCTTCGGAATTGATTGAGTTAGAACAAATTGTGAAAACTTATGCTTAAATCATTGCAACGGGGGCGTAATGTTTCAGGAAAAACTCAATGTTAATAATCCGCACCGAACTGTATTAAAATGCAGCAGGTAATAAGGAGGGTTATGCACCAAAATAATGAAATTTTTATGACGCTGCATCAAAACAAGGCAAGCAAAACGTTTCGATAAAAATAAAACATTTTTGAGCGTAGATACATACAGAATATATGCAACAATTCATCGCTTCGTTTATAAGGATAAATAATCGCCAGTTTTCAGTATCCTGAAAGTACTATTAACTGGTGCTAAATTATCTGCCTTACCACTTAACGCGTTTTCAGGGAGGGATTACACCTGGACTGAACCAGACCACAGTCCCTCCCGGGACACGGCAATCAGCGCTCAGCCACCAGACGGATAAAATCGTCCTGATCCTGGTTGTTTTCAGCGACAGCCTCTTTTGACTCGTCTTTCCCTTCCGGTTCGTTAGCCTCGCACAGACGACGCAGCAGCGCATTCTGACGCTTTTGCTGATCGAGCAGCGCTTCCAGCAGTTCAATCTGCTCGTTTGTACGGGAACTGGCACGGTTCACGAAAAACCAAATGACCAGACCCACCAGCAGAACAACCAAAGAGATCATCAGGGATGCTACATTCAGCAACCCTGAGTTCAGTAACTCACCCATTTCACCACCTCAATAAAAACGCCTATTTTACCACTGGTGCGAAGGAAGGAAATCACCTTAAGAAAAAATGCGTGCTACCACGGGATAAACTTATTGATTGCGCAAACGCCGCTAAAAAACTGTACATCCTGATCGCACATCACATTGATCGTCTGCGTCCATAACACCACGCACGCTATCAGTACGACAATCAGAATCACCCAGCGTATTTTTTTCACTCCACACTCCGTCTAAAGACCTGATACAACCAGGTTATCACGGTGACCTTAAACAAGGACTAACTGTACCAACATCAGGTCTTTTTCAGAATCCTGCACTTGTTTCATTACGTAAACCGTTTAGGCTAGCCTCATGATAACAACGATAAAAGAGGTAACAATGCGCGTAATTATTCGAACGATTATAGTACTGGCGATACTCTGGATTGGACTTTTGTTAACCGGCTACGGTGTGCTTGTGGGAAGCACCGAAAATGCAGCAGGCTTAGGTATTCAGTGTAAGTACGTAACAGCACAAGGCGTAAGCACGGCGCAGTATCTCCATTCTGATAGCGGCATCATTGGTTTAACCAACTGCCCGGTACTGAGAAAGATGTCCGTCGTGGTTGATAATGGCTAACTGGCCTGGTTAACCACTGACGAAAAACGCCGCAGAAAATGCGGCGTTTTTTTATGCTAAAACGCGTTAAAAGGGATAGTCGTGATAGCCCATCTGCTCGGAAATCTTACGCGCGGCAGTGTGCAGAATAGCCACATACTCGTGCAGACGCTCTTCTGAGAATCGCAGGGTTGGGAAAGAGATACTTAAACCCGCGATCACCACGCCAAAACGGTCAAACACCGGAACGCCGATGCAGCGCAGCCCTTCTTCCTGCTCTTCGTTATCTTCGCCGTATCCTTGTTCACGCACCTTGTCGAGTACCGTTAACAGTTCATCAGTATTGGTAATGGTTCGTTCCGTGCTGCGTTTATATTCCACACCATCAAGGATCTGCTTCACCTCTTCGCGATCGCGCCACGCCAGCAGAACCTTGCCAATTGCCGTGCTATAAAGCGGGTTGCGGCGGCCAATGCGCGAATACATACGCAGGTTGTACATGGAGTCGATTTTATGGATGTAAACAATGCTGTCTTCATCCAGTGCACCCAGGTGGATGGTCTCTTTGGTCAGACGGGAGATCTCACGCATCTGAATGTCCGCGCTGCGGATCAAATCAACGTTTTGCAGCGCCCGGGCACCCAGTTCGAACAGCTTTAGCGTCAGAGAGTATTTTTCAGACTCTCCTTCCTGCGCTACATAACCCAGTGACTTCATGGTTTGCAAAAAGCGGTAAACGGTGCTTTTCGACATCATCACACGCTGCGACAACTCTGTAATACCAATTTCACGCTCTTCTCCGAGCGCCTGTAAGATGCCAAACACTTTCAGCACGGAAGAAACAGAATCTGGCTGTTTATCCAAATCCGCAATTGCCATTTACCACCTCATAGAGAGTGTTTTATAAAAATCAGAACCGGTTTTTATTATAAATTCCTGTGATGTTACCTGCAATCAATGCGCGTTTGTTTCGTTACAAATCTGCGACATATAACGGCGTTAACAGTGCTAAAATCGTTACCCTGAGAATAATTTCACCCTGAGCTTTTTATCCCCGATGGAAAAGAACCTTTCCGATGGTCTGCCTTTGCCCCTGCGGTACGGCGCCATTGCTACGATTATTATTGGGATCTCAATGGCCGTCCTCGATGGCGCGATTGCGAACGTTGCCCTGCCCACTATCGCCAGCGACCTGCAGGCCTCCCCGGCCAGCTCGATATGGATTGTTAACGCCTATCAGATTGCGATTGTGATTTCCCTGCTCTCCTTCTCTTTCCTCGGCGACATGTTCGGCCACCGTCGGGTCTATCAGTGCGGCCTGGTGGTGTTCACCTTTACCTCGCTGTTATGCGCCCTGTCTGACTCATTGCACACGCTGACGCTGGCGCGCATAGCGCAGGGCTTTGGCGGTGCGGCGCTGATGAGTGTAAATACGGCATTGATCCGCTTGATCTATCCGCAACGCCACCTTGGACGCGGGATGGGGATAAACTCGTTTATTGTCGCGGTTTCCTCCGCCGCCGGACCAACAATTGCAGCAGCCATACTTTCTGTTGCCTCATGGCAATGGCTCTTTGCCATAAACGTGCCGCTGGGTATCGTGGCTATCTTCTTTGCCCTGCGTTTTCTTCCTGCTAACGGCCCCAAAAGTACCATGCCGCGTTTTGACGTCCCCAGCGCAGTGATGAATGCACTGACCTTTGGTCTGCTGATTACAGCCCTGAGCGGCTTTGCTCAGGGGCAATCCATGGCGCTTACCGGCATCGAGCTTATCGCCCTGCTGGTAACAGGATTCTTCTTTGTTCGCCGTCAGCTCGCCCTGCCCGTTCCTTTGCTGCCGGTAGATCTGCTGCGTATCCCCCTCTTTTCGCTCTCCATCTGTACGTCCATTTGCTCGTTCTGCGCTCAGATGCTGGCGCTGGTTTCTCTGCCCTTCTTTCTGCAAAGCGTGGTAGGACGTTCGGAGGTGGAGACCGGGCTGCTGCTAACGCCCTGGCCACTGGCGACGATGGTGATGGCGCCGCTAGCGGGTTACTTAATTGAACGTATCCATGCCGGTTTGTTGGGTGCGGTGGGACTGGCCGTCATGGCAACCGGCCTTTTCGCGCTGGCACTGTTACCGTCATCACCCAGCGATCTGGACATCGTCTGGCGCATGATCCTCTGTGGTGCGGGGTTCGGCCTGTTTCAGTCCCCCAATAATCACACCATCATCACCTCTGCGCCCCGTCACCGCAGTGGCGGCGCCAGCGGGATGTTGGGAACTGCGCGCCTTCTGGGGCAAAGCAGCGGCGCGGCGCTGGTTGCCCTGATGTTTAACCTTGCCGGGCAAAACGGTAACCACGTTGCGCTGCTCACCGCCGGCGCGCTTGCCACCCTCGCGGCCATCGTCAGCGGTCTGCGCGTTACCCAGCCCAGGGTTCAGGCATAAAAAAAGCCGGGCGGAGAATACGCCTGCCCGGCTTATTGTGACGCTTCGCGTTACTTCAGGTATTCCCCACTGCGCAGCGCTTCAATACGTTTATCCAGCGGCGGGTGAGACATAAACAGCTCACTGAGCGACTTTGATTTACCGTTGATGCAGAAGGCCATCATGCTGTTCGCTTCCTGCGGCTCGTAGCTGGTTTTCAGGCGCTGCAGGGCAGCAATCATCTTCTCGCGTCCCACCAGTTTCGCAGAGCCGGCATCCGCGTGGAATTCACGGTGGCGCGAGAACCACATGGTGATAATACTCGCCAGAATACCGAACACCAGTTCCAGCACCATCGACACGGCGAAGTAGATCAGCGGGTTACCGTTGCTCTCTTCACCTTCATCACGGTTGCCGCCCATAAAGCCCGCCGCAATCTGCGCCAGGATACGGGAGATAAAGATAACGAAGGTGTTCACCACGCCCTGAATCAGCGTCATGGTCACCATGTCGCCGTTGGCAATATGGCTGATTTCGTGAGCGATGACCGCTTCGGCTTCGTCACGGCTCATGTTTTGCAGCAACCCGGTGCTGACAGCAACCAGCGATGCATCACGACGGGCACCCGTGGCAAACGCGTTAATATCGGGCGCATGATAAATGGCCACCTGCGGCATGGCGATCCCGGCCTGACGGGATTGCTGAGCCACCGTATTCATCAGCCACTGTTCCATATCGTTACGCGGCTGCTCAATCACCTCACCGCCGACGGATTTCAGCGCCATCCACTTTGACATCAGCAGGGAAATGAACGAGCCACCAAAACCAAACAGCAGCGCCATAATCAACAGACCCTGAACGCTGCTCGACTGAATTCCTGTCAGGCTTAGCACGAGCCCGAAAACCACCATCACCGCCAGGTTGGTGAGCAGGAAGAGCGCGATTCGCATCATAATTTTCTTTTAACCTCAGTTTAACAAAGCGCACTATGCGATTACCCACATCGTATGGGTATTGCGGCTATTTTCAAGCATCCGGAGGGCGTAAGTCACCAGAAAGACACAACTTTACACAATTGGAAATCTGCCTGACGGAAGGATGCGGAACAAAAAGAAACAGGCACAATTTCTTGTGCCTGTTGGGGGATTATTTCGCCGGAGCGGGTTGCTCGGCAGGCTTATCTTTTTCCAGATTCGCCAGGTCGAGGGCAATATTCACCGTCTCGTCCAGGTAAGGATCCGGCTCCTGGTAATCTTTTGGCAGATCGTCCAGTTTCTTGAGCAGAGGCTTACCTTCACGCTTGAAGCGGTCGTTGATACGGGCCAGACGCGTGGCATCGTCTTCGTTGTTCTCTTTCTCACGCTGGGCGTAGTTCAGAGAAACAATATTCCGTTTATCCTTCAGGGCATTGAAACGCGCAATGTCCTTCATGATGTACTGGAATTCCGGATCTTTCGCGATGCGGTCGTTATGCGCTTTCAGCAGTTCAGGGCCAAATTGCGTCATATCACCCGCTTTCACGTAGGTCGCAGCATTGATGCTGTCCCACGGTAACGCGTTATCTTCAAACTTCTCGCCCGTTTCGGTCTCTTCCGTACCTGTCGGCATCATGATATCCGGCGTGACGCCTTTACGCTGCGTACTGCCGCCGTTGACGCGGTAGAACTTCTGAATGGTGTACTGCACTGAACCCAGCGCAGGCCATTCCGGACGCAGCATCTGATCGTAGATACGGTTCAGCGATCGATACTGCTGAACGGTGCCTTTACCAAAGGTTGGCTCACCCACGATCAGCGCACGGCCGTAGTCCTGCATTGCCGCGGCAAAGATCTCAGACGCAGACGCACTGAAGCGGTCGACCAGCACGACCAGCGGGCCTTTGTAGTAGACCACACCGTCGTTGTCGGCATCTTCACGGACTTTACCGTTGTTATCACGCACCTGAACCACAGGGCCAGACGGGATGAAGAGGCCAGAGAGCGATACCGCTTCTGTCAGCGCACCACCGCCGTTGCTGCGCAGGTCAATGATGACGCTGCTGACGTTCTGTTTCTCAAGTTTCTGCAGCTGAACCTTCACATCGTCGGTCAGCCCTACGTAGAAGCCAGGGATATCCAGGACACCCACCTTCTCTTTACCCACGGTTTTCACCGACATTTTCACCGCGCGGTCTTCCAGACGGATACGCTCACGGGTCAGGGTAACGATACGGGTTTTAGTGCCTTTACCCGCTGGTAGAATTTCCAGACGAACTTTGCTGCCTTTCGGACCTTTAATCAGCGCAACCACGTCGTCAAGACGCCAGCCAATGACATCGACCATGCCTTTACCGGTTTGTCCGACCCCGACAATGCGGTCACCTACGCTGATCGCTTTGCTTTTGGAGGCCGGGCCACCCGCCACCATGGAATTGATCACGGTGTAATCATCATCCATCTGCAGTACCGCACCGATACCTTCCAGAGACAGGCTCATTTCGGTATTGAACTGTTCGGTGTTGCGCGGGGAGAGATAGTTGGTGTGCGGATCGATTTCGTGCGCAAAGGCCGTCATTGCCAGAGAGAAGACATCCTCACTGTTGGTCTGCGCCAGACGACGAATGGCAAATTTGTAACGACGCGTCAGCGTGTCACGGATCTCTTTTTCATCTTTGCCGGTCAGCTTGAGACTCAGTTCGTCGTATTTGACCTTTCCGTCCCACAGCGCATTCAACTCGGCTTCATCTTTCGGCCACGGCGCTTTGCTGCGATCAAGATTAAAATTGTCGTTGCCGGTGAAGTCCATCGGACGTTCGAGCACTTTCAGGGCGTACTGATAGCGTTCAAAGCGGCGCTTTTGCGACAGGTTGTAGAGGTCATAGAAAAGATCCAGCTTGCCTGACCGCAACTCATCACCCACTTCGGATTTGCGCTTAGCGAACTGCTCGACATCACTGGCGAGCAAAACGTTATGGCTGTAATCCAGCAAGTTCAGATAGCGGTCAAAGATTTTGGCCGAAAAGGCCTGATCGAGATCGAACTGACGATAGTGCGAGCGGGTGAAACGAGACGTCACGCGCTCGCTCACCGTCGCGTGCTGCGTCTCTTCCTTGAGTACCGGAATTTGATCAACACGCGTGATATCGTCCACTGCGAAAGCATGGCCTGTTATAGCAAACAGACCCGCCAGCGCGGTGAGCTTAAAAAAAGTGTTCATGCCAGGCTTGGCCTCCGTTTCAGAACAACAAGTGTTCTGCGCGTACAATCATTGACATACCAGAAGTCAGCTGTACACGAACGCCATCTTTGGTGATTTCCAGTACGGTGGCGTCCATAGCATTGTTGCCCGCTTTGACCTTCAGCGCCTGACCCACGCTCAGCGCGTTGATGTCAGAAACCGGGGTATGGCGCGGCTCTTCACGAGGCGCACGTGGGGCTTTGGCTGCTGGTTTGTCTGCACGCGGTTTGCGATCGTTATTATCGTGACGACGCGGCGCAGGGCGCGGTTTACGCTCACGACGAGGCGCTTCTTCCTGGCCGTTTGCCGCTGCGGCTTCGCGTTTTTTCGCTTGCTGTTCTGCACGTTGTGCCTGAACGCGTGCTTTGGCTTCTTCAAGCTGCTTGCGTGCGTGTTCAACGTGCTGCTCGTCCAGCTCACCACAAGGGTTGCCGTCGAGATCCACGCGAGTCGCGCCCGGTTTGATACCGTACAGGTAACGCCAGCTCGAAGTATAAAGACGTAAGGCAGAACGCAACTGAGTTTTGCTGAGGTTCATTTCCCCCTCAACGCGCGCTACCAGATCCTGAAAAATACCGACTTTCAGGGGACGAGCTTCACCTTCCGCGCTGAAGCACTGCGGGAAACGCTCGGCCAGAAATGCGATAACTTCTTTACTGCTATTCAACTTAGGTTGATTTTCCATGAAATTTCCTGATTACAACGGACGTTGCCAACAAGCGCAGGCATGAACAGGCGTCATTATAATGACGCTATCAGTAAATGCTACGTTATCCGTTGATTATCCTGCGACGCTCGCAAAGAATTTTTGATAATCGGTGCCGGCAAGGACGTTTTCCAGATTCGCCACCAGCTCGCGCAGCCCTTGCTCGTCCTCGGTTGTGAAGCGACTGAAGACGGTACTGTCGATATCCAAAACGCCAATAATCTGATTTCTTACCACCAGCGGCAGTACGATCTCAGAATTACTGGCGGCATCACAGGCGATATGCCCGTCAAACGCATGAACATCTTCCACACGCTGTACCTGATTCTCGGCCACCGCAGTACCGCATACACCGCGCCCGACCGGAATACGCACGCAAGCCAGTTTGCCCTGGAACGGGCCAAGTACCAGCGTGTCACCTTCCAGGAGGTAAAAGCCAGCCCAGTTCACGTCAGAGAGACGTTCGAACAACAATGCGCTAGTATTTGCCAGAGTGGCTAAGAAGCTGGTCTCACCCGCCATCAATGCCTTAAAATCGCGGTTCAGATCCGCGTAGAATTCTGTTTTGTTCATTATTCAATCACTTAGTTGTCTTACAAAATTACCGCATAGCCTATTAAAATAAGCATTAAATGCGCTCATGCTCAAGATGAATCCGTTCATGAGTTAATATAACGTTCAACAATACTTATTTGTGCGCAGCTGATGGCCTTAAAAACAACCAAAATTACGCCGACAAAAAAGATAACGGTCCATACGGTAAGAGACGCTTTGCCTCGTGCACATTATCAGCGTTGCCCCCAGTGCGATACGCTTTTTATGTTGCCGAAGATGAAATCGCACCAAAGTGCCTTTTGCCCCCGATGTGACGCGAAAATTCGTGACGGCCGAGACTGGTCGTTAACCCGTCTGGCCGCCATGGCCGTCACCATGCTGCTGCTGATGCCCTTCGCCTGGACCGAGCCCCTGCTGAAGCTCTACCTGCTTGGCGTACGCATTGATGCCAACGTGCTGCAGGGAATCTGGCAGATGACCCGCCAGGGCGATCCGATTACCGCTGCCATGGTGCTGTTTTGCGCCGTTGGCGCGCCACTGGTGCTGGTTGCAGCCATTGCCTATCTGTGGTTTGGCAACATCCTGGGGATGAATCTTCGCCCGGTGCTGCTGATGCTGGATAAACTCAAAGAGTGGGTGATGCTGGATATCTATCTGGTCGGTGTGGGCGTGGCATCAATTAAAGTGCAGGATTATGCTTTTCTGCAGCCGGGCGTCGGGCTTTTTGCCTTTATCTGCCTGGTGCTGCTCAGCATCCTGACGCTGATCCACCTGAACGTTGAGCAACTCTGGGAGCGTTTTTACCCTCAGCGCCCTGCCACCCGTCCGGATGAGAATCTCCGCGTCTGTCTGGGATGCCATTACACCGGGTTGCCCGATCCCCGTGGGCGCTGTCCGCGCTGCCACATACCCTTGCTGCATCGACGCAATAACAGTCTGCAAAAATGCTGGGCGGCGCTGATTGCCTCCCTGGTGTTCTTGATCCCCGCCAATATGCTGCCGATTTCCATCATTTACGTGAATGGTGCCCGTCAGGAGGATACAATCCTCTCCGGCATTATCTCCCTGGCGCACAGCAACGTTGGGGTGGCGGCCATCGTCTTTATCGCCAGTATCCTGGTTCCTTTTACCAAAGTCGTGGTGATGTTCACCCTGCTCATCAGCATTCACTTTAAGTGTGAACAAGGATTACGAACCCGAATACTGCTTCTGCGATTTGTCACCTGGATTGGCCGCTGGTCCATGTTGGATCTGTTTGTGATTTCGCTGATGATGTCGCTAATAAATCGCGACCAGTTACTTGCTTTTACTATGGGACCCGCAGCTTTTTATTTCGGCTCTGCGGTGATATTGACTATTCTTGCTGTGGAATGGCTGGATAGCCGCTTACTTTGGGATGCACATGAGTCAGGAAACCCCCGCTTCGCCGACTGAAGCGAGAATTAAAACTAAACGCCGCATTTCGCCATTCTGGTTGCTGCCTGTCATCGCCCTGATGATTGCAGGCTGGCTTATCTGGACGAGCTATGAAGATCGCGGAAGTACCGTCACCATTGATTTCCAGACCGCCGACGGCATCGTCGCCGGACGAACCCCCGTTCGTTTTCAGGGGGTTGAAGTCGGTACGGTTCAGGACATCTCACTCGGAAAAGGGCTGAACAAAATTCAGGTGCGGGTCAGCATTAAATCGGACATGCAGGACGCGCTGCGCAGCGAAACGCAGTTCTGGCTGGTTACGCCGAAGGCGTCTCTGGCGGGTGTCTCGGGGCTGGATGCGCTGGTTGGCGGTAACTACATCGGTATGATGCCAGGCAAAGGCGAACCGCAGGATCACTTTGTCGCGCTGGATACGCAGCCAAAATACCGTCTCAATAACGGCGATCTGATGATCCATCTGCAGGCGCCGGATCTCGGCTCACTGAACAGTGGCTCGCTGGTCTATTTCCGAAAAATTCCGGTGGGTCGCGTTTACGATTACGCCATCAATCCGAACAAACAGGGCGTGACCATCGATGTGCTGATCGAACGCCGATTCACCAACCTGGTGAAAAAAGGCAGCCGCTTCTGGAACGTGTCTGGCGTAGATGCCGACCTCAGCCTGAGCGGTGCTAAAGTGAAGCTGGAGAGCCTGGCCGCACTGGTAAACGGGGCGATTGCCTTTGACTCCCCGGAGAACTCCAGCCCTGCTGCTGCCGATGATACGTTCGGGTTGTATGCTGATCTGGCGCACAGCCAGCGAGGGGTGATCGTCAAACTTGTTCTGCCCGATGCGAAAGGTCTGAAAGCCGGATCAACACCGCTGATGTATCAGGGTCTGCAGGTAGGTCAGCTCACCAAAATGACGCTCAACCCTGGCGGCTCGGTGACGGGCGAAATGACCGTCGACCCCAGCGTGGTCGATCTCCTGCGCGAGAAAACGCGTATCGAGATGCGCAGTCCGAAGCTCTCTCTTAACGATGCCAGTCTCAGCACTTTGCTGACCGGCAACACGTTTGAACTGATCCCCGGAGAAGGAAAGCCAAGCAACAACTTCGTGATCGCCCCGGCGGATAAAGCCCTGCTGCAAAAACCGGGCGTTGTGACGGTTACGCTAAATGCACCCGAAAGTTATGGTATTGAAGCCGGTCAGCCGCTAATCCTCCACGGTGTCCAGGTGGGTCAGGTTCTGGAGCGAACGCTTTCCGAAAACGGCGTGAGCTTCTCGGTAGCGATCGATCCGCAATACAGCAACCTTGTCCATGGCGACAGTAAATTCGTGGTAAACAGCCGCGTCGATGTGAAGGTAGGCCTGGACGGCGTAGAGTTCCTTGGTGCCAGTGCCAGCGAATGGGTTAACGGCGGCATTCGCATTTTGCCGGGCGATAAAGGCCCCATCCGCGAAAATTACCCGCTGTATGCCAACCTGGACAAAGCGATTGAAAACAGCCTGAGCGATCTGCCGACGACCACGCTGACCTTGAGCGCCGAGACGCTACCGGACGTCCAGGCGGGTTCTGTGGTGCTGTATCGCAAGTTTGAAGTCGGGGAAGTGATCGCCGTTCGCCCGCGTGCGGACGCGTTTGATATCGAACTGCATATCAAGCCGGAGTATCGCAAGCTGCTGACGCCAAACAGCGTCTTCTGGGCCGAAGGCGGCGCGAAAGTTCAGCTTAACGGTAACGGGCTGACCGTGCAGGCCTCCCCGCTCTCACGCGCGCTGCGCGGCGCCATTAGCTTCGATAACCTCAGCGGTGCAGGCGCAAACCTGCGTAAGGGCGATAAGCGTATTCTCTTCCCGTCCGAAACCGCCGCGCGTGCCGTGGGTGGGCAGATTACCCTGCATGCGTTTGATGCCGGTAAGCTGGCGGAAGGCATGCCGATTCGCTACCTGGGCATTGATATCGGCCAGATCCAGAAGCTGACGCTGATCACCTCCCGCAACGAGGTACAGGCCACCGCGGTGCTCTACCCGGAATATGTGCAGACCTTCGCCCGCACCGGTTCCCGCTTCTCGGTAGTGACGCCGCAGATTTCGGCCGCAGGCGTTGAACATCTCGACACTATTCTGCAGCCCTATATCAACGTCGAACCCGGCCAGGGCAATGCACGGCGTGATTTCGAACTGCAGGAAGCCACCATCACCGATTCGCGCTACCTCGGTGGCCTGAGCATTGTGGTGGAAGTCCCGGAAGCAGGCTCACTAGGCATCGGCACGCCGGTTCTGTTCCGCGGTATTGAGGTGGGTACGGTAACGGGTCTGACGCTTGGAACGCTCTCCGATCGTGTGATGGTGGCGTTACGTATCAGCGACCGTTACCAGCACCTGG
Organism: Enterobacter cloacae complex sp. IR53030; assembly: GCF_049238365.1. Taxonomy (NCBI): domain Bacteria; kingdom Pseudomonadati; phylum Pseudomonadota; class Gammaproteobacteria; order Enterobacterales; family Enterobacteriaceae; genus Enterobacter; species Enterobacter cloacae complex sp. IR53030. Next base: position 100,166 of record NZ_JBMKHA010000011.1, on the reverse strand, counting down.
TACGAAATAACTCGGTATTCTGGCTGGCATCTGGCTACTCGCTGGACTTCGGCCTGACGGGGGGCGTGGTGAAAACCGGTACCTTCAACCAGTTCATCCGTGGCGGTATTGCGTTTGCCACCCCGCCGGGCACGCCACTGGCGCCAAAAGCGCAGTCGGGGAAACACTTCCTGCTGCTCGAAAGCGAACCGAAAGAGTGGCGTGAATGGGGAACGGCTCTGCCGCGTTAATCTGAAAGGCTCCGGTGTCAACGCGCCGGAGCCTTTATGTTACACTGCGCACCTGAACTTTTCCCTGTGGTGTGCACGTGGCTCAAAACTCCGTATTTCTTCCTGAACAATTCCTTGCGCAAATGCGCGAGGCGCTTCCCTCTCACCTGTCGTTAGATGATTTTATCGCCGCCTGCCAGCGTCCGTTACGCCGGAGCATTCGCGTCAACACGCTGAAAATCAGCGTCGATGATTTTCTGACGCTGGTTTCCCCCTACAACTGGCAGCTTACGCCGGTGCCCTGGTGTGCAGAGGGGTTTTGGATCGAGCGCGATGACGAAGATGCCGTGCCGCTGGGAAGTACCGCAGAACATCTGAGCGGTCTGTTTTATATTCAGGAAGCCAGTTCGATGCTGCCGGTTGCCGCCCTGTTCGCAGAAGGCAACGCACCTGAACGCGTGATGGACGTTGCCGCCGCGCCCGGCTCGAAAACAACACAAATTGCCGCCCGGATGGGTAATCACGGGGCGATTCTTGCCAACGAATTTTCCGCCAGCCGCGTGAAAGTCTTGCATGCCAACATCAGCCGCTGCGGTATCCAGAATGTCGCCCTGACGCATTTTGACGGACGCGTGTTTGGCGCCGCCTTGCCGGAAGCGTTCGATGCCATTCTGCTCGACGCCCCCTGCTCCGGCGAGGGGGTGGTGCGTAAAGATCCCGATGCGTTAAAGAACTGGTCTGTGGAAAGCAATCTTGAGATCGCTGCCACGCAGCGCGAACTGATCGACAGCGCCTTTCACGCCCTGCGACCCGGCGGCACGCTGGTGTACTCCACCTGTACCCTCAACCGCGATGAAAACGAAGACGTCTGTCTGTGGTTGAAAGCGCAATACCCGGATGCCGTTGAGTTCCTGCCACTTAACGATCTGTTTGCCACGGCAGATGAGGCCGCCACGCCGGAAGGTTTCCTGCACGTGTTCCCACAGATTTACGACTGCGAAGGGTTCTTTGTGGCTCGTCTGCGCAAAACTCAGGCGGTGGCTCCCCTGCCAGCCCCGAAATTTAAGGTCGGCAATTTCCCGTTCGCCCCGCTGAAGGGCCGCGATGCTGTGCAACTTAAAGCCGCCGCCAACAAGGTTGGGCTGATCTGGGATGAGAATCTGCACCTCTGGATGCGTGATAAAGAGATATGGCTGTTCCCGGCACCCATTGAGCCGCTTATTGGTAAAGTCCGTTTTTCACGTATCGGGATCCGCCTAGCGGAAGTGCATAATAAAGGGTACCGCTGGCAGCACGAAGCGGTCATCGCCCTGGCGGACAGCGATAACACGTTTGAACTGACGCATCAGGAAGCCGAAGAGTGGTATCGTGGTCGCGACGTTTACCCGGAAACTACCCCGTCTCAGGATGAGGTTATTGTGACGTATCAGGGCTTCCCGTTGGGTCTGGCGAAAAAGGTCGGCTCGCGGCTGAAAAATAGTTATCCGCGGGAGTTGGTCCGCGATGGCCGGTTGTTTACGGGTAACAGTCCCACCGACTAAAAAAAAGCGCATTTTTTTACTGGCGATTTTGCTCTCCTTGTCTACGATCAAAAATGGATGCCCATACTGGTCATACCAGATTCTGAAAACCGACCCGGAGAGCACTATGACGAAAACCAGCGTGCGTATTGGCGCTTTTGAGATCGACGACGCAGAGCTGCGCGGCGAAGCACAAGGCGATCGAACGTTAAGTATTCCCTGCAAGTCCGACCCGGATTTGTGCATGCAACTCGACGCATGGGATGCGGATACCAGCGTCCCGGCGATACTTGATGGCGAACACTCTGTTCTTTACCGTGAGCATTACGATAGCAAAACCGATGCCTGGGTCATGCGCCTTGCCTGACCTAAAGAGAACCCGCCCGAAGGCGGGTTATTTATTACTGTAGCTGTGCCAGCGTGAAGTAACCGTCGAACACCGCTCCGGTATCAATATAGTGCAGGTTATCAAAATCATACCGCCTGTCGACGGGCGTATGCCCGAACCAGAAATGATCCGCACCGCTAATCCCCTGCCCTTTGCCCACCATAAAGCCCATCAACCTGTCGCGATCCCACAGCACGCGCTGGGCGCTCACCGGTTTTTGCCAGCGGTATTCCGCGGCGGGGTAATCTGCGTGCGCAATAACATTGAGACCGTTTGCGCAGGTTATCTCGATAATATGCGGCAATTCGCGGCAGGCGTTTAGTAACGTTCGCGCCAGCGCCTGCTGCTCGCGATCAAGGCGCGTAAACCACACTCCACCATTCATCGCCCACAGCGCAGAATCGTTATTGTCCAGACTTTCCATTGCCATTTGCTCATGGTTACCCCGCACGGCTCTGAACCATTTCTCATTGATGAGCTGCAGTGTTTTTACGCTGTCAGGACCGCGATCGATCAAATCGCCAACGGAAATAAGCAAATCCTCATACGGATTAAAATGGCGGCGTTTCAGTTCGTCCATAAGCCAGTGATAACAGCCATGTATATCGCTGACAACCCAGACGTGACGCCACATCCCACCCTCTATTCGCTGATACATAAGGCCTCCTTTAAACAGTATAGCCGCCGTATAAAAAGCAAAAGACGGGAGCGGTTCTTACAAAGTCAAACAAACGGTAAACCAACCAGAAATAAAGATCCTCACACTATTAATCCCTTATTCCTGGCTCCTTAGAATAGAGGCAGAAAAAAACGAGGGATCTTCACGTGTCTAATACACACCTGCATAACGATGTGTTCTACCCACATCGCACAAATATAATTTCCGAGCTGGTGAACGGCGAACGTGTCCCGGGACCCATCTGGCGGAAACGCGATTATCGGCTGAAGTTCCTTTTACGTTCGCTTCTGTTCTGGTCTTCCACCCGTCGCATGCTGGAAGCCCTTTCAGGGCGTGACGATTTCGACAAACTTCTCGCCGCTCAAATTACATTGCCCAGCAAGACCCATCGGCAGTATCTGATGCGTGGCCTGACCGCGAACGATCGCGCCGACGCTATCGTTAACCATTATTACTGGATCGATAGCCTGAAAGAGCGCGCCCTCGCCCAGGCGCTGACCAGCCCGCAGGAACAAACCGTTGTTCAGTTCCATGCAAAAGAGGGCGTGATCTATACGGTTAATGCATCCTCTGCCGGGAAAGCCGAGCGCGAAGGTGAGAGCACACTGTGGCTGCGCGATAACGAGGATACTTTGCTTGCCAGCCTGACCTTTAGCGTAGCCCGCAGCAACGGACAACGCGTAATAGTGATTGGCGGGCTTCAGGGCCCCCGCCGCTGCGTGTCGCGGGACGTCATTAAACAATCCACCCGCGCCTGTCACGGCCTGTTCCCTAAACGCGTGCTGATGGAAGTTCTTTTCCAGCTGGCCTTACAGTCATCTGTTAAGGCGATTTTTGCCGTCAGCGACGAGGGACACGTTTTCCGCGCATTGCGCTATCGCCTCAGCAAAGGCCGCCATTTCCACGCCAGCTATGACGAATTCTGGGATTCTCTGGGCGGTAAAAAGGTCTCCGGCTTCTGCTGGCAGCTCCCGCTGCAGATGGAACGCAAATCTCTCGACGAGATCGCGAGCAAGAAGCGTGCGGAATACCGCCGTCGTTTTGAATTGCTTGATGAAATTGAGGCGTCGGTAAAATCCCGCTTTTAACCGCAACAAGCACTTCCGCTAACATTACAAAGTATTCACGCTGTTTAAAAAAAGACTTATCAAGCCGAGCACCCTTGCTTATGTGTAGGGTGCTCAGTTAGCATTGTATGAAATGAAACAAGCTAATGCGTTGGAAAAAACGCGACGTAGACGGAAAAATTAAGGACTTCGATGATGGTTTATGACTGCTTCTTGTATTACGACGAAGATATGCTATTGGATATCAGGCTGAATACTCTAGGGGATGTGGTTGATCGCTTTGTTATCGTTGAATCAACGCATACTTTTACCGGCAAGAAGCGGCAACTGCACTTTGACATAAATAAATATCGTCAATTCGAAGATAAAATTATTTACGTTGTGCATGACGAAAAACCTATTATGAAAACATCTGACGATGAAAAGCAGATTCAAGATGCTATCACCGGGCAACATGATGGTCTTGTTGTGGATGCATGGGCGAATGAAGCTGCACAGAGAAATGCCATTATGCAAGGTTTGAAGCATGCCGAAGATGATGATTTGATTTTAATTTCCGATGTTGATGAGATCTTCTCACCTTCGGTTATCACATCTATAAACCCAAATAGGCTCTGCACAACCCTATATCAAAACTTTTATAATTATCAGTTTAACCTGCAGGTCTTTAATATCGATAATACCCCAAGAAAATGTAAATTACCTAGAGCCACAAAATATAAAAATCTCGTTGACTTTTTTGGCGGTGAACCTGAATCATTCAGAAACCTCAAACGCACCAGGAAAGTCAAAAGCTGGTCATGGTTTAAATGGAACTGGTTTAAGTTAAACAATCGAATTATTGACAATGGCGGATGGCACTTCTCATGGGTTATGACGCCTGAACGCATTTCTGAAAAAATGTCCACAATATCCCATACTGAATATGATCTTCCTGAGTTTAACAATCCAGAACATATTATGAAGGTTATTAAAAACGCGGAAGATATCTGGGGACGAGACAGGAAGTTAATCAAGCAAGAGCTGACAGCTCAAAACTTTCCTGAGTATCTTGTTAATAATAAAGTGAGCTTCAGAGATTTCATTATTTGATTTATGATTGCTGGATTTTCAGCGGGGCGGGGAGCGGGTTCGCCAACGTCCTACTGGCACCCCTTTTGCCTGATCAAAAATTTTTAACAAAGATCTCAAAAAACTCTGGACGTACGCAGTCCTGAGTATGTTATGGTTTGGAGAAGACAGGGAGTTGTCCAGCTATTATCTTGAGCTTCGGAGCATAACCGAAGAACTCCTTTGAGAAACATACAGATAAAAAGAGACCGAATACGATTCCTGTATTCGGTCCAGGGAAATGGCTCTTGGGAGAGAGCCGTGCGCTAAAAGTTGGCATTAATGCAGGCTAAGTCGCCTTGCCTTTTAAGAATAGATGACGACGCCAGGTTTTCCAGTCCACAGTTAAAGCGGCCAGAAAAAAAGCGTTAAATCATCATCAAAAACAAAAAACCGCAGTGCTTTCGCGAGCATCTGCGGTTTTTTATTGGAAACCTGAACGCTAGCAGAGCTTGTCAGCGCGTTCGATAAACGGTGTCAGGCTCATCTTCTGCCCTGGGTGAGCCGGGTCATCAATCTGGATCACGCTGATGGGCTGGCCGCTGCTCTTGCCGCTGGCCACCTGCTGCTCTGCAACCTCATTCAACGGGTATTGCACCAGCGTACTCGGGTTGATCGCGTATAACGCATGGCCCGGACGACAGGTCAGCATCACCTCTTCGCGATTAAACGCCCACTTGTCTTTACCCACTTCAAAACGGCTGACGGTGATCACCTGCGGCGCGGCCAGAGCGCTCCCCGTGCAGGCCAGCAATAAGAGCGAAAGTACTGTTTTTTTCATATGTTAGTTAACCTTGTCAGAAGGGTTCCCAGGTGGCGAACAGGCTGACCGCTGCCAGAACCAGCGCTCCCAGCACCACTTCTGCCTGTGTCATCCTGATAAAAAGCTGTTGTGCCCACCCGGAATCCGGACGAAACCGTGGCACCAGAAAATACCGATTTGCCAGCGCAATTGCCACCATCAACGCCACCAGCGCACATTTGAACAATAAAAGCTGCACGTAGCCAGCCTGCCAGGGAATATGGACGCCCAGAATCAAGAGCGAATTGATCGTCCCTGTGAGCAGCACGCCCGCGACGGCATAGTGGCCTACGCGAGAGAAACGCATCATGGTGTAGATGGCCGCGTTCTGCCAGCGCCCTTTTGCCAGATGCATGCAGAACAGCAGCGGCAGTAATCCGCCGAGCCAGGTTGCGGCACATAACAGATGAACGGCATGATTGAGACGCTGCACAGCCCCCAACGGACCTTCGTTCATCGTCGCGTGGCCTACCCCTGCCAGCAGGACAAACTGCCCCATTGCGAGCAGTAGCAGCCGGGAGCCTTTCAGCGGCGCAAGCCACGCGGCAGCAACCGTAATGGAAGCCAGGATAATTTGCCACAGCCAGACGCTGCCAAACTGCGTCCCCAGTACGCCGTGCCAGACTTGCGGGTTAAACACATCTCCCCAGCCATCGCCCATTAATCCGCCCTGAAGCATGAACATCAGAAGCGCAGCGGCCAGGCTGATTAAAGATGCCACCCGCTGCTGTAGCGCGAAACGCAGAGCCATCAGACGGTGGAGAGAGGAAGGCGCCAACCAGACGCTGTATAGCGCATTACCAAAAACGAGCATCAGCGCCGCGAAATGGATAAAGCGCAACCCAACATAGACCAGTGCCAGCATGCTATTTCACGCTAAAGTGATAGCTGCCTTTGGTTTTGTGGCCGTCGACGGAAACCACATGCCAGTCCACCCGGTAGGTTCCGGTCGCCAGCGTTTGCGCCAGCGGAACGATCAGTTGAGCCTTGTTCTTTTCGTCTCGCGTTACGGCTCCCGTTTTGACGACCTGCTTGTGCGCATCCGTCACCACCACACCGCTAAATCCCGGTTCGATACCTTCCGAAAAATTCAGCGTCAGTGACTGCGGAGCGCTCACCACGCTGTCTGCTGCCGGGCTCTGCTGTTTAAGATGCGCATGCGCCAGCACAGTAGGTGAGATAACGACTGATGCCAGAAAAACCAGCGCGCATACCGTGCGTGAAGTGGAAAATCCCATCGCGATCATTCCTTTTTGTTATGTCTTTATGCTAAAGAATAACGCTGTATAATAGACGAGTCGAGGATCATCCCACCTCCGCTTGTCATCGTCGCGCAATCGCGGTAACGTTGCCGCCGCATAAACAGGAGAAGGAAATGAAAATCAATCTGGCCGCCCTTCCTCAGGACGAGATGGATAAAGTGAATGTCGATCTCGCAGCCGCTGGCGTTGCGTTCAAAGAGCGTTACAACATGCCCATCGTGGCTGAAGTTGTGGAACGGGAACAACCCGCCCATTTGCGCGACTGGTTCCGGGAAAGATTAATTGCTCACCGTCTCGCTTCGGTCAACCTCTCTCGTCTGCCGTACGAGCCTAAAGTTAAATAAGCTTAACGAGTCGTTACACTTCCTTACGCGAAATCTGGCAGGATAAGAAAACCCTGATTAAATTAGGTGTATTCTTAAATCCCTGCGACTCAGTGTATAAGGAAGTCACGATGTCACAATGGAATATAGCGGCAGCCCAGTATGGCGGGCAGTATCACAGTGTTGATGAGCACGTTACCCATCACCTACGCTTCATTGCCGAAGCGGCACAGCAGCAGTGCGATCTGCTGGTCTTCCCGGAACTCTCCTTAACCGGCTCAGGCACAACGACGTTACCTCCCCCACCGTGCGACGCACAGCTGGAACCCTTGCTTGATGCGGCACATTTTTACCAGATTAGCGTTATTGCCGGGCTTCCCCTTGAGCGGAATGGCCAGCGTCAGAAAGGTCTCGTGCTCTTTACGCCCTCTCGGCCGAGCATCGTGCGCTATCAGCAAGGCGGCGGTGCGAGCCTGGTTCCGGGGGATAAACAGCTCACCATCATTGATGCGCAGGGCGATTCCCCCAATCTCGATCCGCAAGCAACGCTGTTCACCAGCAGCCAGTCGGTAAGGGACAACCGCTGGCGGCAGTCCATCAGCACCTTGCAACGCTTTGCACACAAATATGCCATTGCGGTATTAATGGCGAACGCCAGCACCGGCAGCGCATTATGGGATGAAAAAGGCCAGTTGATCGTGCGGGCGGATAAAGGCGAGCTGCTGTTGACCGGCACGCTTAACCGACAGGGTTGGCAAGGCGATATCATTCCTTTAGGCTAAGCGTTTTAAGCTCAGGAGATTTTCATGCTGCGCGTCATTGATACCGAAACTTGCGATCTTCAGGGCGGAATTGTGGAGGTCGCCTCGGTCGACGTCGTTGACGGAAAAATAGTCAACCCGATGAGCCATCTGGTGCGGCCCGATCGCCCTATTAGCCCGCAGGCCATGGCTATCCATCGCATCACTGAATCAATGGTGGCGGATAAACCCTGGATAGAAGACATTATCCCGCACTACTATGGCAGCCCATGGTATGTCGCCCACAACGCTAGCTTCGACCGTCGGGTTCTCCCCGACATGCCCGGGGAATGGATTTGCACCATGAAGCTGGCGCGTCGCCTGTGGCCTGGGATCAAATACAGCAATATGGCGCTGTATAAATCCCGCAAGCTCAGCGTCAGAACGCCTGAAGGGCTGCACCATCACCGCGCCCTGTATGACTGCTATATCACCGCTGCGCTGCTGATCGATATTATGAATACTTCCGGCTGGACACCGGATGATATGGCGACGATTACCGGCCGTCCTGCGCTGCTGACGACGTTCACCTTCGGAAAATACCGCGGGAGAGCAGTATCGGATATTGCAGATAAAGATCCGGGCTATCTGCGCTGGCTGTATAACAACCTCGACAAGATGAGCCCGGAGCTACGCTTAACCCTGAAGCATTATCTGGGTGAAGCTTAACGTTCAGCCTGGCCTGGAAGCGTATCCTGCGCCAGGCCGATCAAAAAGGCGTATTCCAGCGCCACCCCTTCATAAGATTTAAACCGCCCCGACTTCCCTCCGTGCCCGGAGTCCATATCGGTACAGAGCAGCAGCAGGTTGTCGTCGGTTTTCAGTTCCCGCAGCTTCGCCACCCATTTCGCCGGTTCCCAGTACTGCACCTGTGAATCGTGCAAACCGGTGGTCACCAGCATGTGCGGGTAGGCTTTCGCTTCCACGTTATCGTACGGGCTGTACGCTTTCATATAGCGATAATAGGTTTCATCCTGTGGATTCCCCCACTCTTCAAACTCCCCGGTCGTGAGCGGGATAGATTCGTCGAGCATGGTGGTGACCACATCGACAAACGGTACCTGCGCAACGATGCCCTTAAAACGCTCGGGACGCTGATTGATCACAGCGCCCATCAGCATGCCGCCCGCGCTGCCGCCCATGCCAAAGCAGAGCTGCGGATCGCCATAGCCTTGTTCAATTAAGGCGTCGCAAACGTCGAGATAATCATTGAACGTGTTTTGCTTTTTCAGGAATTTCCCGTCTTCATACCAGTGCTGGCCCAGCTCACCGCCGCCGCGAATATGAGCGATGGCAAAAACAAAACCGCGATCGAGCAGACTTAATCTGCTGCTGCTGAAGTCGGCATCCATGCTGGAACCATAGGAGCCGTAGCCGTAAACCAGGATAGGGTTTTTACCTTTCTGAAAATGCGCCTTGTGATACACGAGCGAAACCGGCACCTCGACACCATCGCGCGCGGTAACCCACAGGTGTTCGCTACGATAATTGTCGGATTCAAATCCCTTCACTTCTGTTTGCTTCAATACCTGGCGCTGGCCGGTATCCATATCCAGTTCGAACAGCGTATCCGGCGTGGTCATCGACGAGTAGCCATAGCGCAGCCGGGACGATTCAGGCTCAGGATTAAAACCAATCCAGGTGACGTAGGCCGGGTCGTCAAACGCGATCCCTATCACCTCGCGCGTTTTGCGGTTGATTTGCCGGATACTGGTCAACCCCCGCTGACGCTCTTCCACCACCAGCCAGTCGGTAAACAACGTGAACCCTTCGAGCATCACCTGTTCCCGCGCGGGAATAAGCACCTCCCACTTGCGCTCGTCGCGCACCTTGGTCTTATACAGGCCAAAGTTTTTTCCCTCGCGGTTTGAGCGCAGATAAAAGCTGTGCTGGAAGTGATCCAGACTGTACTCATGGTCTTTTCGGCGCGGCAGAAAGCAGAGCGGCTGGGCATCAGGCAGCTCGGCATCCAGCAGCAGCACCTCTGAGGTGGTAGCGCTGGCAAGGAAAATAATCACATAGTGGCGCGAGGACGTTTTATGCAGGCTGACATAAAACGTTTCGTCTTTCTCTTCATAGACCAGTTCGTCATCGGCGGAGTCCGTGCCTACACTGTGGCGCCACACCTGATAAGGCAGCAGCGTGGCGGCGTGCTTTTTAACGTAGTAGACCGTCTCGGAATCGTTCGCCCAGACAAAATCCGGGGAGACGTTTTCCAGCATTTCCGGATACCAGTTACCGGTATCCAGATTGCGGAATCGCAGGCCATACTGACGACGGGAGAGATAATCCTCCGCCAGCGCCATAATGGTGTTATCCGGGGAGATGGACATACCGCCCAGCGTATAAAACTCGCTGTGGGCGGCACGCTGGTTGGCATCCAGCAGAATATCCCATTCATCCCACTCGGCGCTTAATACCGACTGTCGCTGATAGATGGGATATTCACAGCCGGGCTCGTAGATATGCCGATAACGATAGCCGTTTTTGGTCCAGGGCGCGGAGATATCGCGCTGAGGAATGCGCTGCACCATTTCGTTCAGCAGCTGGTCCTGAAGCGCCTGCTGGCTGGACATGACCTTGCGACCGTAATCGTTTTCTTCATGCAGGTAGTCGAGTACCTCTGGCCGGGAACGTGAATCGTCCCGTAGCCAGTAATAGTTATCTATAAGCGTATCGCCATGGGTGGTGATCGCATACGGAGTACGTCGGGCTTTCGGTGGCATGACATCATTCTTTTAAGTTTTACACCCTATAAGGTTGGCAAAACCCGCGCATGATGCAAGCGAAACATGGCTACATCAGCGATAGCTAGCCCTGTAGCGTCTGTTTTTGCTCCCGGATATCCTGCTCGATCCCCTCGCGAACATCCTGAGGAATTTTCAACGCATCGCCCAGGGCGTTGAGATAGCTGCGTTCCATAAAGTGGTCAATATCAATGGCGGCACAGCTCAGGAAATAGAGTTCCAGCGCCTCTTCCTCATTCTGCACGCTTTGCGCCAGACGCTGCGGATCGAGCGGCTGCTCAATGGCCTGCGCCACCAGCGTTCTGCCCTGCTCCTCCACGCCGGCTTCTCGCATCTGCTGCTCGATAGCCGCTCGTTCTTTATCATCAATATGCCCGTCGCTTTTTGCGGCAAACACCAGCGCAAGAATGAGCCGCTCCGTACGCAGATCCAGCGGCGAAGTATCCTCCCCAAAGTGGGGTTCATCCTGGTGCGCCGCGCGTACCCTGTCCTTGTACTTATTCCACAGCACGGTACCGGCGATAGCGCCGCCACCGGCCAGCAACGCGCTGGTACCGTACTTTGCCAGCAGCTTACGTGAGGATTTATTGGCGACCAGCAGCCCTGCCAGCCCTCCGAGCGCCCCCGGTACCAGCAGTTTGCTTAGCCCCTGGTCGCCGGAACCTGATGTTTTCTGCCCTAACATGGATTGCAGTTGATTTAACCAGCCTGACATAGTTTCCCTCACTTAACGGTTAACATTTCCACAGCGTAAGCGAGCAGGCGTCAGGAAATGTCCGTCGAGGCTAAAGAAGCGCAAATTTCTCGTCGGCCTTTTTGCCCTGCGCAAGACAGACGCAAACGTTTTCGTTTATACTGCGCGCATCTTTTTCAGGGGGAATGTTATGACTCGTTTAGGAACCGCGCTGCGACCTGCGGCGACGCGTGTGATGCTGTTAGGATCGGGCGAGCTGGGGAAAGAAGTCGCCATTGAGTGCCAGCGTTTAGGGGTAGAAGTGATTGCCGTAGACCGCTACGCCGACGCGCCCGCCATGCATGTTGCCCATCGTTCTTATGTGATTAACATGCTGGACGGAGAGGCTCTGCGGACACTCATCACGCAGGAGAAACCGGATTTTGTGGTGCCGGAGATTGAAGCTATCGCGACCGATACGCTGATCGCGCTTGAACAGGAAGGTCAGCGCGTGGTGCCTTGCGCCAACGCAGCGAAACTGACCATGAACCGCGAAGGTATTCGCCGCCTGGCGGCAGAGGAGCTGGGGCTGCCCACTTCAAGCTACCGTTTTGCGGGCGATAAAACCGCATTCCTGCAGGCCGTCGACGAGATGGGTTACCCGTGCATCATTAAACCGGTGATGAGCTCCTCCGGAAAAGGACAGAGTTTTATCCGCGACAGCAGCACGCTGGACAAAGCCTGGGATTATGCGCAACAGGGTGGCCGTGCCGGAGCAGGCCGCGTGATCGTCGAGGGGGTGGTGAAGTTTGATTTCGAAATCACCCTGCTTACCGTCAGCGCCGTGGATGGCGTCCATTTCTGCGATCCGATTGGTCACCGCCAGGAGGATGGCGATTACCGCGAATCCTGGCAGCCACAGCAGATGAGCGCCCTGGCGCTGGAACGTGCCCAGGATATCGCCCGTAAAACCGTTCTGGCGTTAGGTGGTTACGGTCTGTTCGGCGTGGAGCTGTTTGTCTGCGGCGACGAGGTGATTTTCAGCGAAGTCTCCCCTCGCCCGCATGACACCGGTATGGTGACGTTGATATCGCAGGATCTCTCCGAGTTCGCCCTGCATGTTCGCGCCTTCCTTGGCCTGCCGGTTGGCGGTATTCGTCAGTACGGCCCGGCGGCCTCGGCGGTGATCCTGCCGCAGCTGACCAGTCAGAACGTGACGTTTGATAACGTCGAGGGCGCAACGGGCGCCGGGTTACAGGTACGTTTGTTCGGTAAGCCGGAGATCGACGGCACCCGTCGTCTGGGCGTGGCGTTAGCAACCGGGAATAACGTCGACGAGGCCATCGCACGCGCTAAAGCGGCGGCAGCGAACGTTAAGGTAGCAGGATAAAAAAAACGGGCCGAAAGGCCCGTTTTTCATACGATAAAAACTTATTGCTTCGCGCCTTCAACCGCTTCGCGAGCCAGTTTCGTGATGCGATCCCAGTCGCCCGCTTCCAGCGCATCCGCTGGCACCAGCCATGAACCCCCGATGCACAGCACGCTTTTCAGCGCCAGGTAGTCACGGTAGTTCGCCGGAGAGATACCGCCCGTCGGGCAGAAACGCACCTGAGAGAATGGGCCTGCAATCGCCTGCAGCGCTTTGGTGCCGCCGTTGGCTTCTGCCGGGAAGAATTTGAACTCTTTCAGGCCGTAGTCCATGCCCAGCATCAGTTCAGACACGGTGCTGATACCCGGGATCAAAGGAATAGTGCCTTCGGTCGCTGCTTTCAGCAGCGGCTCGGTCAGGCCAGGGCTGATAGCGAACTGAGCTCCGGCCTCCGTGACTTCTGCCAGCTGTTGCGCGTTGAGAACAGTGCCCGCACCGATGATGGCGTCCGGCACTTCTTTGGCGATAGCGCGAATCGCATCCATCGCGCAGGCGGTACGCAGGGTCACTTCCAGAACACGAACGCCACCCGCAACCAGCGCTTTCGCCATTGGCACAGCGTGCTCCAGCTTGTTTACCACGATAACCGGCACGACAGGGCCAGTGGTCAGGATTGCTTCTGCACTTGTTTTCCAGTTTTTCATCAGAGTTTTCTCTCGCCAGATCGTTAAAATCAAGTCGTCTTAAAACGTAATACAGGTCGCGCCCTGCTCCGCACCGGAGAGTTTCTCACGCAGCGCGCTGAACATTTCGCGTCCGGTCCCCACGCGCGATGCGCTCAGGTCAGGAATATGTGGCTGACGTGCCGCCAGCTCTGCTTCATCCACCAGCAGGGTTAACTCACCTGTCTGACCGTTCACGCGGATCATGTCACCGTCGCGCACTTTCGCCAGCAAACCGCCGTCATAAGCTTCCGGCGTGACGTGGATGGCTGAAGGCACTTTGCCGGATGCACCGGAGAGGCGTCCATCGGTCACTAACGCAATTTTGAAACGGCGGTCCAATAATACACCAAGTGGTGGCATAAGTTTATGTAATTCTGGCATGCCGTTCGCTTTTGGCCCCTGATGACGCACTACCACCACACAGTCTTTATCAAGCAGACCCGCGTCAAAAGCGGGTAATACGTCGTGCTGGCTTTCAAACACCACAGCCGGCGCTTCAATAACCTGGTTCTCTTCCGGTACAGCAGACGTTTTCATCACCGCACGACCGAGGTTGCCGCTCAGCACTTTGGTGCCACCATGAGGAGAGAACGGATTGTCGATGGTGGCAATCACCTGCGCATCGAGAGAGGCGGTCGCCCCGTCGCGCCAGTCCAGCTCGCCATTGTTCAGCCACGGCTCCTGGGTATAGCGCTTCAGGCCAAAGCCTGCCACGGTGTTGACGTCTTCATGCAGCAAACCGCCTTTCAGCAGCTCGCGCATCAGCAGCGGTACGCCACCCGCAGCCTGGAAGTGGTTGATGTCCGCCGGACCGTTCGGGTAAAGACGTGCCATCAGCGGCACCACGGAAGAGATCTCAGAGAAATCATCCCAGTTGATCAGAATGCCCGCCGCGCGCGCCATGGCCACCAGGTGCATGGTGTGGTTGGTCGAACCGCCGGTGGCCAGCAGAGCCACGATACCGTTGACGATCACTTTTTCGTCGACCATTTTGCCCATCGGCATCCATTCATTGCCGTTTCCGGTCAGACGCGTCACCTGACGGGCAGCGGCCTCAGTCAAGGCCTGACGCAGAGGTGCATCCGGCTGGATAAAGGACGAGCCCGGCAGCTGCATGCCCATAAATTCCACCACCATCTGGTTGGTGTTGGCCGTGCCGTAGAATGTACAGGTACCCGGCGCATGGTAGGACGCGGCTTCCGCCTCCAGCAGCGCCTGACGGTCTGCTTTTCCTTCCGCATACAGCTGGCGAATACGCACTTTTTCTTTGTTCGGCAGGCCGCTTGCCATCGGGCCAGACGGCACAAAGATCGCGGGCAGATGGCCAAACGACAGCGCTGCCATCACCAGTCCCGGAACGATCTTGTCGCACACGCCCAGGTACAGTGCGCCATCAAACATGTTGTGTGACAGGCCTACTGCAGCAGACATCGCAATCACTTCGCGGCTGAGCAGCGACAGCTCCATACCATCCTGCCCCTGGGTCACACCGTCGCACATAGCCGGCACGCCACCCGCGACCTGACCTACCGCATTCACGCTGTGCAGCGCGTTACGAATGATATTGGGATAGACCTCATACGGCTGGTGGGCGGAGAGCATGTCGTTATAGGAGGTAATAATGGCGATATTGTTACGCAACATGCTTTTCAGGGAGGCTTTATCATCGGGCTGGCAGGCCGCGAAGCCGTGCGCCAGGTTACCACAGGCCAGCTGGGAGCGATGGACGGTATTGCTCTTTGCCTGTTCAATCCGGGCGAGGTAGGCCGAACGGGTCTCCTTCGAGCGCTCAATAATGCGTTGTGTTACGCGTAACAATGTCGGATTCATAAAAGCTCCTCTAATTTATCTGTCCGGGCTCAGGAGTTTACAACGTCGCTGGCAGTTGTTAACACCGCTGAAACGCTTGCCGTCCGGAGCTCTGGGGCAAAATCACTTCCGGCAGTGTAATAAAAAAAGCGCCGCGGGGAAATCCACGCGGCGCTTAAAAGAATAAAAATTGTGCCACTAGCTGTGTTAGATCATGTTACCGGTAAAATAACACTTTCGGGCTAGTGGATTATCCTACTCAAACTCGTTCCAGGAGCGGCCATCACGGGTGATCATGGCCACCGATGCAACCGGCCCCCAGGTGCCCGCCTGATACGGTTTTGGCGCATCCTGATCGGCTGCCCAGGCTTCGGTAATGGAATCGACCCATTTCCACGCCTCTTCCACTTCATCGCGACGCACGAACAGCGCCTGGATACCACGCATGGTTTCCAGCAGCAGACGCTCATAAGCATCCGCGAGGTGCGTCTGGTTGAAGGTTTCGGAGTAGCTCAGATCCAGTTTGGTGGTCTGCAGGTTATGCTTGTGATCCAGGCCCGGCACTTTGTTGAGGATCTGGATATCAACCCCTTCGTCCGGCTGCAAACGAATGGTCAGTTTGTTCTGCGGCAGCTCCTGCCAGGACTCTTTGAACAGGTTCAGTTCCGGGTTTTTGAAGTAGACGACGACTTCGGAACATTTGGTTGGCAGACGTTTACCGGTACGCAGGTAGAACGGCACGCCCGCCCAGCGCCAGTCATCGATATCCACGCGGATCGCCACAAAAGTCTCTGTGTTGCTGGATTTGTTCGCGCCCTCTTCTTCCAGGTAGCCCGGCACTTTTTTGCCTTGCGCAAACCCGGCAGTGTACTGGCCGCGAACGGTCTTCTCGCGCACGTTGGAGCGGTCGATGCGGCGCAGCGACTTGAGCACTTTGACTTTGGCGTCGCGAATGCTGTCTGCCGTCAGGTCAGACGGCGGTGACATGGCGATCATGCACAGAATTTGCAGGAGGTGGTTCTGGATCATGTCGCGCATCTGGCCTGCCTGGTCAAAGTAACCCCAGCGGCCTTCGATACCTACCTCTTCCGCCACGGTGATTTCCACGTGGTCGATAGTGCGGTTGTCCCAGTTATTCACAAACAGGGAGTTAGCAAAACGCAGCGCCAGCAGGTTCAGTACCGTCTCTTTACCGAGATAGTGGTCGATACGGTAAACCTGACACTCTTCGAAGAACTCGCCCACCTGGTCGTTGATTTCACGCGAGGTTGCCAGAGAGGTACCCAGCGGCTTCTCCATCACCACGCGCGCCGGTTTGGCGTTCAGTTTGGCTTCGCCGAGACCTTTGCAGATGGCGCCGAACGTGCTTGGCGGCATGGCGAAATAGTTAATGGTGACACGGTTTTTCTGATCCAGCATGGCGCCCAGGCGGTTAAACGCGCTGACGTCATTGACGTCCAGGTTGCAGAAATCAAGACGACCGCTCAGAGTATCCCACAAACTTTCATCAATTTTTTCCTTCATGAAAGTTTCGAGCGCCTCGCGGACGACTTTGGTATAAGCGTCCTTATCCCAGTCGGCGCGCCCTACCCCCAGGATACGGGTATCCGGATGAATTTGGCCCGCTTTCTCCAGTTGATACAGGGAAGGCAGCAATTTTCGGCGTGCAAGATCGCCTTTCGCGCCGAAAATGACCAGGTCACATGCCTGGGCTGTTTGCGTTACCGCCATGTCATTCTCCTCAGTTGGATCACCTGGTACTTCTGCCAGGTATCGTTGTAATTTTATTACAATGCACTGTACTGCTTTTACGTCATTCCCGAAACCATTAGCACTTATCGTCTCGTGCGATACGGCAATTTTTCGCCTTGCAGCCGATTACGGGGGCATTATGACGCAACAAGCGTCGATAATTTGCGCAACAGGGTCATAGCAAAACCCGACATCGATCAAGTAATGAAAAAAAACAACAACATTATCTTGTCGACTGTTACCCTTTATGGAAGCCACAGGGGTAATATCGGCTAATCGAATGAAGATTTCATCCATTTATGAAATCGTTTCCACCCCCACGAGCGCCCTGTTAACAATGAATATGCTTGAAAAAATCCAGTATCAACTGGAACACCTTAGCAAATCCGAGCGAAAAGTGGCTGAAGTCATTCTTGCCTCTCCCGCTCAGGCGATTCATTCAAGCATCGCCGCGCTGGCTCAGGAAGCAGGCGTCAGCGAACCGACGGTTAACCGCTTCTGCCGTAGCCTGGAAACGCGCGGCTTTCCTGATTTTAAACTGCATCTGGCACAAAGTCTGGCAAACGGCACCCCTTATGTTAATCGTAATGTGGATGAAGACGACAGCGTAGATGCCTACACGGCGAAAATTTTTGAGTCAGCTATGGCCACGCTTGACCACGTTCGTCAGTCTCTGGATATGAGTTCGGTGAACCGTGCGGTGGATTTACTTACCCAGGCCAAGCGGATCGCGTTCTTCGGACTTGGGTCGTCGGCCGCGGTGGCGCACGATGCCATGAATAAATTCTTCCGCTTCAACGTGCCGGTGATTTATTCCGATGACATTGTGCTGCAACGCATGAGCTGTATGAATTGCAGTGAAGATGACGTCGTGGTACTCATTTCTCATACTGGCCGCACCAAAAGTCAGGTGGAACTGGCGCAGCTGGCCCGTGAAAACGATGCCATGGTGATCGCCCTTACCACCGCCGGTACGCCGCTGGCACGAGAGGCGACGCTCGCCATTACGCTGGACGTCCCGGAGGATACCGATATGTATATGCCTATGGTTTCCCGTCTGGCACAGCTCACGGTTATAGACGTGCTGGCGACCGGTTTTACCTTGCGCCGGGGCGCAAAATTCAGAGATAACTTGAAGCGAGTCAAGGAAGCGCTGAAGGAATCGCGTTTTGATAAAGAATTGCTCATAAAGAGCGATGTTTCCTTAAAGTAGATAACGAAGACGTAACCAATAATTACGATGTAATGATTTACGGCATTCGGTCCACTCTTTGCTGCCTTGCGGCAGATGAAGGCCGATTCAATGTTCACGCAACACCAAAGTTGTTTCAGTCAACGGAGTATTACATGTCCAGAAGGCTTCGCAGAACCAAGATCGTTACCACCTTAGGCCCGGCCACCGACCGCGATAATAACCTTGAAAAGATTATCGCCGCGGGTGCCAACGTGGTGCGCATGAACTTCTCTCACGGTACGCCAGAAGACCATAAATTACGTGCCGACAAAGTGCGTGAGATCGCCGCTAAACTGGGCCGCCATGTCGCTATCCTCGGCGATCTGCAGGGTCCTAAAATTCGTGTCTCCACCTTCAAAGAAGGTAAAGTTTTCCTCAATATCGGCGATAAATTCCTGCTGGATGCCAACCTGGGCAAAGGCGAAGGCGATAAAGAAAAAGTCGGGATTGACTATAAAGGCCTGCCAGCTGACGTGGTGCCTGGCGATATCCTGCTGCTCGACGACGGACGCGTACAGCTGAAGGTGCTCGAAGTTCAGGGAATGAAAGTGTTCACCGAAGTCACCGTCGGCGGCCCGCTCTCCAACAATAAAGGTATCAACAAACTGGGCGGCGGCCTCTCTGCGGAAGCGCTGACCGATAAAGACAAAGCGGACATCGTTACTGCGGCTCTGATCGGCGTTGACTACCTGGCAGTCTCCTTCCCACGCTGTGGCGAAGATCTGAACTATGCACGCCGTCTGGCCCGTGATGCAGGCTGTGATGCCAAAATCGTTGCCAAGGTTGAACGCGCGGAAGCCGTTTGCGATCAGGACGCCATGGACGATGTGATCCTGGCTTCTGACGTGGTGATGGTGGCCCGCGGCGATTTGGGTGTGGAAATCGGCGATCCTGAGCTGGTTGGTATCCAGAAAGCGCTGATTCGTCGCGCACGTCAGCTGAACCGCGCGGTGATCACCGCGACCCAGATGATGGAATCCATGATCACCAACCCAATGCCAACCCGTGCGGAAGTGATGGACGTCGCTAACGCCGTGCTGGATGGTACCGATGCGGTGATGCTGTCTGCGGAAACCGCTGCGGGCCAATATCCTGCTGAAACCGTGGCCGCGATGGCGCGTGTCTGCCTGGGCGCAGAGAAGATCCCAAGCATCAACGTCTCAAAACACCGTCTGGACGTGCAGTTCGACAACGTGGAAGAAGCGATTGCGATGTCTGCCATGTACGCGGCAAACCATCTGAAAGGGGTTACCGCGATCATCACCATGACCGAATCAGGCCGTACCGCGCTGATGACTTCCCGTATCAGCTCCGGTCTGCCGATCTTCGCCATGTCCCGTCATGAACGTACGCTGAACCTGACGGCGCTGTACCGCGGTGTGACGCCGGTGCACTTCGACAGCACCAATGACGGCGTGGCAGCCGCGCACGATGCCGTCAATCTGCTGCGCGACAAAGGTTACCTGGTGTCCGGTGATATCGTTATCGTGACGCAGGGTGATGTGATGAGCACCATCGGCTCAACCAACACCACCCGCGTTATGACCGTCGAGTAACAACATCTGTGTTAAAAAGCCCTCTCCATCTGGAGAGGGCTTTTTTTATTTCCTCGGATAAAGCTCTTTGCGTTTATAAGGTTCCGTTTCACCCGGCTTTCGCGTTTTAAGCAGCTTCAATATCCACGTGTACTGTTCGGTATGCGGCCCCACCAGGATTTCCACCTCTTCGTTCATGCGACGCGCAATGGTGCGATCGTCTGCGGTCAGCAAGTCATCCATCGGCGGGCGAACTTCAATGCTCAGACGGTGCGTTTTACCATCATAAACCGGGAAGAGTGGGATCACGCGGGCGCGACACACCTTCATCAGGCGGCCAATCGCGGGAAGTGTGGCTTTGTAGGTCGCAAAGAAGTCGACAAACTCACTGTGCTCTGGTCCGTGGTCCTGATCCGGCAGATAGTAGCCCCAGTATCCCTGACGTACGGACTGAATAAACGGCTTGATACCATCGTTACGCGCATGCAAACGACCGCCAAAACGACGACGTACGGTATTCCAGACAAAGTCGTAGATTTTGTTGCCCTGGTTATGGAACATGGCCGCCATCTTCTGACCCTGAGAAGCCATCAGCATCGCCGGAATGTCGACACCCCAACCGTGAGGAACGAGGAAAATCACCTTCTCGTCATTGCGACGCATTTCGTCAATGATTTCCAGCCCTTTCCAGTCAACACGGTCAACGATTTTTTCCGGCCCTTTCAGCGCCAGCTCTGCCATCATCGCCATTGCCTGCGGCGCGGTGGTATACATCGCATCGATGATAGCCTCGCGCTCGGCATCGCTTTTTTCGGGAAAACAGTAATAGAGGTTGATCTGCGCACGGCGACGCGCGCTTTTGCCTAAACGCCCGGCCAGACGGCCAATTTTCCCCAGCAGGGGATCGCGCAGCGCAGCAGGCAGCATAGCGATGCCTGCAAAGGTGTAGACCCCGAGCCAGGCGCCCCAGTTGCGCGGATGGCGAAAGGATTTTTCAAACTCAGGAATGTATTCAATATTGTTTTTTTTTGTTTCCATGCTGGTTCCAGGGTCTGGTGACGCAAAATTTTATTGATAGTGTAGCGAGGCAGTCGTCCACGCACAAAAGAAAAAGCCGGCGCATACTGACACCGGCTTTTTTCACAAAAACAGAAGGCTTAGTTTAAGCTCAGCTGCGGTATCACCTCTTTCACCTGCGCCAGGTAATCAGAACGATCTTTACCCGTCAGGCCTTCGGTGCGTGGCAGTTTCGCCGTCAGCGGGTTTACGGCCTGTTGGTTAATCCACACTTCATAGTGCAGGTGCGGGCCGGTCGAGCGTCCGGTGTTGCCGGAGAGCGCGATACGGTCGCCACGTTTCACTTTCTGTCCAGGTTTAACCAGCAGTTTACGCAGGTGCATATAGCGGGTGGTGTAGGTACGACCGTGACGCACCGCGACATAGTAGCCTGCGGCACCGCTACGTTTAGCCACGACCACTTCACCATCACCCACAGCCAGCACCGGCGTGCCCTGCGGCATGGCAAAGTCAACGCCACGGTGTGGTGCGACGCGCCCGGTAACCGGGTTCAGACGACGCGGGTTAAAGTTAGAGGAAACGCGGAACTGTTTAGCCGTCGGGAAGCGCATAAAGCCTTTCGCCAGTCCCGTACCGCTGCGGTCGTAGAACTTACCGTCTTCGGCACGGATGGCATAGTAATCTTTGCCATCAGAGCGCAGACGTACGCCCACCAGTTGGCTCTGCTCACGCTTGCCGTCGAGCATTTCGCGAGACATCAGCACGGAAAACTCATCGCCCTTCTTCAGCTTGCGGAAATCCATCTGCCACTGCATGGCTTTGATCACCGCACTGATTTCAGAGCTGGTGAGACCGGCATCACGGGCGCTGGAAACGAAGCTTCCGCCTACTGTGCCTTTCATCACGCTGTTCACCCAGTCGCCCTTCTGCATTTCACTGGTCATTTTGAAACCGTTTGCAGTGCGATCGTAGGTGCGGGTTTCACGGCGGGACATCTCCCAGGTTAACCGCTGGAGATCGCCATCCGCCGTTAAGGTCCAGGAGAGCTGTTGCCCTATTTTCAGGTTACGCAGGTCTTTATCTGCAGCAGCGAGCTGACTGATATTCCCCATGTCGATACCGTACTGGTTGAGCACGCTGCTCAGCGTGTCACCGGTAGAGACAACATACTCGTGGCTCCCGGCCTCGTTCTCGATTTTATCGTCCAGTTCATCCTGGGGAATCGCTTCATCTTCCTGAGCAGCCTGGTCGATAGGCTCACTGGCTTCAGGCAGTAAAGAACGGATCTCGCTCTTTTCAAGCTCGATGGTTTTGATGATAGGGGCAGAACTCGGGTGGTAAACATAGGGCCGCCAGACGGCGACCGCTAAGGTGAGTACTGTAAGCGACCCCAGCATAACGCGGTGGGGTCGAGGCAGATTGTTAAATGCCAGGGCGACAGAGCGGGCTATCTGTTGCACGTATTCACTTCCTCGTTAATCTCCTTTCAGGCAGCTCGCATACTGGTCCGCCAGTTGGCTGAGGAACTGCGAATAGCTCGCTTTGCTCAACTGGATATTCGTTCCTAGCGGGTCAAGGGTCCCCATGCGCACGGATGTCCCCCTGGCCACGGCTTCTACGACCGCTGGCCTGAACTGTGGCTCAGCAAAAACGCATGTCGCTTTTTGCTCAACCAACTGTGTTCTGATTTCATGTAAACGCTGCGCACCAGGTTGAATTTCAGGGTTGACGGTGAAGTGCCCATGCGGGGTCAAACCATAGTGTTTTTCATAGTAGCCATAGGCGTCATGAAAAACGAAATACCCTTTTCCTTTCAACAGTGCGAGCTCATTACCTACCTGCTTATCGGTTGCGGCTAATTGTGCCTCAAAATCCTTCAGGTTGGCGTCTAGTTTGGCTCGACTTTGCGGCATAAGTTCCACTAATTTGTCGTGGATTGCAACCGCTGAAAGCCGCGCTATCTCTGGGGAAAGCCAGAGATGCATGTTGTACTCACCATGATGGTGATCTCCATCACCTTTTTCACCCTCTGCCACGGGATGGTCATGTTCATCACCGTCGTCATCCGTGCCTTTCATGAGCAACGGTTTCACGCCGGAAAGCCCGGCAATCGCAACCTGTTTATCGCCTGGAATCTGTTTGGCCGACTTCTGCATAAACGCTTCCATCTCTGGTCCAATCCAGACGACTAAGTCCGCGTTTTGTAAGCGTTTTACATCTGAAGGGCGAAGAGAATAGTCATGCTCAGAGGCCCCGTCAGGCAGCAAAACCTGGGTTTCCGTCACCCCATCGGCAATGGCCGACGCGATGAATCCAAGCGGTTTAAGCGAAGCGACAACCGCCGCGTTAACATCTTGTGCGGTTGTACCCCAAAGGGCAGCGGATAATGCTGCGAAAAGAAGCGTATTTTTATGTAACATAATGCGACTAATCATCGTAGTGAATGCGTGGAATGTGATATTATAACATTCGTTGACTTCTTCAAGCTTAAATTGACATGACGACACTGGTTTCTCTCGATAATATTTCGGTCTCTTTCGGCCAGCGCCGCGTCCTCTCTGACGTGTCGCTGGATCTGAAGCCCGGCAAAATTCTGACGCTGCTTGGTCCTAATGGCGCAGGTAAATCCACGCTGGTACGGGTTGTACTGGGTCTGGTGACGCCCGATGAAGGTGTTATCACCCGCGAGGAAAAATTGCGTATCGGCTATGTGCCTCAGAAATTACATCTGGACGCCACGCTGCCTTTAACGGTGAGTCGCTTTCTGCGCCTGCGCCCCGGCACGCGGAAAGCCGATATTCTCCCGGCGCTGAAACGCGTACAGGCGGGCCACCTTATTGACGCGCCGCTGCAAAAACTTTCCGGGGGTGAGACGCAGCGCGTTTTGCTGGCGCGCGCGCTGTTGAGCAGCCCGCAACTGCTGGTGCTTGATGAGCCTACCCAGGGGGTGGACGTTAATGGTCAGGTCGCGCTTTATGATTTGATCGATCAGCTTCGCCGTGAACTGAATTGCGCCGTGCTGATGGTCTCCCACGATCTCCATCTTGTCATGGCGAAAACGGACGAAGTGCTGTGCCTTAACCATCATATTTGCTGTTCCGGCACGCCTGAAGTGGTCTCGATGCACCCGGAGTTTATCTCCATGTTTGGCCCTCGTGGCGCTGAACAGCTGGGAATTTACCGTCATCATCATAATCACCGCCATGATTTACAGGGACGAATTGTCCTGCGCCGGGGAAATGGACACTCATGATTGAACTGTTACTGCCCGGCTGGCTGGCCGGGATTATGCTTGCCTGCGCCGCGGGTCCACTCGGCTCGTTTGTGGTCTGGCGCAGAATGTCCTATTTCGGTGATACCCTCGCGCACGCCTCTTTGCTGGGCGTGGCTTTTGGTTTACTGCTGGATGTGAATCCCTTCTACGCGGTGATTGTCGTCACCCTGCTGCTGGCAGCCGGGCTGGTCTGGCTGGAGAAACGTCCGCACCTCGCCATTGATACGCTGCTTGGCATTATGGCCCACAGCGCGCTCTCGCTGGGTCTGGTCGTGGTGAGTCTGATGTCGAATATCCGCGTCGACCTGATGGCCTATCTGTTTGGCGATCTGCTTGCCGTGACGCCGGAAGATTTAATTTCCATCGCCTTCGGTGTGGTGGTGGTACTCGGTATTCTGCTCTGGCAGTGGCGTAACCTGCTGGCGATGACCGTCAGCCCGGACCTGGCCTTCGTCGACGGCGTGAAGCTGCAGCGGGTTAAGCTACTGCTGATGCTGGTGACGGCATTAACCATCGGCGTGGCGATGAAGTTCGTCGGGGCGCTGATTATTACCTCGCTGCTGATCATCCCTGCCGCCACGGCGCGCCGTTTTGCCCGCACGCCGGAGCAGATGGCCGGTGTGGCCGTGATTATCGGGATGATTGCGGTAACGGGTGGGTTAACCTTCTCGGCGTTTTATGACACGCCTGCGGGGCCGTCAGTGGTGTTGTGTGCGGCGGTGTTGTTTATTTTTAGTATGATGAAAAAACAACCGAATGCATGAATGAGCGATTACCGCTTTCATAGAGGGTCACGCTTCGCTTCATGCGCTGTGATCAACGCATGGCGGGACTTAAACCGCTGGAGTGCGCCCATGTTGGGTGCACACGTAAATAAGCCCCGATGAAATTATCGGGGCTTATTTTATTACCTGGTACACGTTGCTAAATGCAATTTGGCACCTGGGACGTTTATACCGCCTTCCATATCAAGACACTTGACAATACCATCGGTATCAACTTTTTTCAGCTGTCCGTTAAGGAAGGTGCGAATAAGTCACCAAACGCAAAAAAACGCCTATGTAAGTGATTGAATTTAATTGACTAAAAGTTTCATTTTCGTTGCGGAGGGTACTTATTCGCACCCTCCCTAATCGGTCAGCGTCGCAGGCGAAATTTAACATCCCGCCTGCTCATCATTACGGCATTGACGGTGGCGTAATGCCGAAATGATTCCACGCCCGCACCGTCGCCATACGACCACGCGGCGTACGCTGTAAGAATCCCTGCTGGATCAGATACGGCTCCAGAACATCCTCGATAGTTTCACGCTCTTCACCGATCGCCGCCGCCAGGTTATCCAGCCCGACCGGTCCGCCAAAGAATTTATCCAGCACCGCCAGCAGCAGTTTGCGGTCCATATAGTCAAAGCCTTCGGCATCGACGTTAAGCATATCCAGCGCCTGGGCGGCAATCTCTGCCGAAATGGTGCCATCGTGCTTCACTTCGGCAAAGTCGCGCACGCGACGCAGCAGGCGGTTGGCAATACGCGGCGTACCACGCGAACGCTTCGCCACTTCAAAAGCGCCCTCTTCGCTCATCTCCAGCCCCATATAGCGCGCGCTACGACCGACAATATGTTGCAGGTCCGGCACCTGATAAAACTCCAGACGCTGCACGATACCGAAGCGGTCGCGCAGTGGAGAGGTCAACGATCCGGCACGGGTCGTTGCGCCAATCAGGGTAAACGGCGGCAGATCGATCTTGATGGAGCGCGCAGCCGGGCCTTCACCAATCATGATATCCAGTTGGTAATCTTCCATTGCCGGATAGAGGACTTCCTCTACCACCGGAGACAGACGGTGGATTTCATCGATAAACAGTACGTCATGCGGTTCAAGGTTGGTCAGCATCGCCGCCAGATCGCCGGCTTTCTCCAGCACCGGGCCGGAGGTCGTGCGCAAGTTGACGCCCATTTCATTGGCAACGATATTCGCCAGCGTGGTTTTCCCCAACCCCGGCGGGCCAAAAATCAGCAGGTGATCGAGCGCATCGCCGCGCAGCTTTGCCGCCTGGATGAAAATCTCCATCTGGGAACGTACCTGCGGCTGGCCGATATACTCATCAAGCAGTTTCGGGCGGATCGCACGATCCACCACGTCTTCTGCCTGAAGGGTGCCTGCCGATACCAGGCGGTCTGCTTCAATCATCCTTTACCTCACAATGCAGCGCGCAGCGCTTCACGAATCAGGGTTTCACTGCTGGCATCCGGTTTGGCAATTTTGCTTACCATCCGACTGGCCTCCTGAGGTTTATAGCCCAGCGCCACCAGCGCGGCAACCGCTTCCTGCTCAGCGTCATCATCTGTTGACGGCGCCCCCGGTGACGTCAGAACCAGATCGGTCGCCGGGGTGAACAGATCGCCATGCAGACCTTTAAAGCGGTCTTTCATCTCAACAATCAGACGCTCGGCGGTTTTCTTACCAATCCCCGGGAGCTTAATCAGCGCCGCAGGATCTTCGCGCTCAACGGCATTCACGAACTGCGGAGCAGACATACCGGACAAAATCGCCAGTGCCAGCTTCGGTCCCACGCCGTTGGTTTTAATCAGCTCGCGGAACAGGGTACGTTCCTGCTTGTTGTTGAAGCCGTAAAGCAACTGAGCATCTTCACGCACCACGAACTGAGTAAAGACAATCGCCTCTTTACCCGCGTCCGGCAGCTCGTAGAAGCAGGTCATTGGCATGTGGACTTCATAGCCCACGCCACCCACTTCCAGCAGCACTAACGGGGGTTGTTTTTCAATGATGATGCCTCTGAGTCTGCCTATCACGTGACGCTCCTGCGTTCTGGAAAATGTTTGACTGGCGACATAATAAAAAAAGGCTGGATGTTTATCCAGCCTGATTTCTCTTTATCGTAACCTGCCTCGCGCCAGATTGAGCCGCGATTCACTCATTTGCATCGCGTTCTGGCTGACGTGACAGTGGGTAATCGCAATGGCCAGCGCATCGGCGGCATCGGCCTGCGGGTTCGCGGGAAGCTTCAGCAAGGTACGCACCATATGCTGCACCTGGCTTTTCTCCGCGCTACCTATCCCCACCACCGTCTGCTTTACCTGACGTGCGGCATATTCGAACACCGGAAGATCCTGGTTCACGGCGGCAACAATCGCCACGCCGCGCGCCTGCCCCAGCTTTAGCGCCGAATCGGCGTTTTTTGCCATAAAGACCTGCTCAATGGCAAAAAAATCAGGCTGAAACTGGGTGATGATTTCCGACACGCCCGCATAAATCAGCTTCAGGCGCGACGGCAGATCGTCCACTTTGGTGCGAATACAGCCGCTGCCGAGGTAGGTTAGCTGGCGTCCCACCTGGCGGATAACGCCATAACCGGTGACGCGCGAGCCGGGGTCAATCCCAAGGATAATCGACATCACGCGTCTCCCGTAAACGGCTTATACGATCTCATCAGAGAGTCGCTGCAACCTCATCAGAGATTTCACCGTTGTGATACACTTCCTGCACGTCGTCGCAGTCTTCGAGCATGTCGATCAGACGCAGCAGTTTTGGCGCAGTTTCCGCATCCATGTCCGCTTTGGTGGATGGGATCATGGAAACTTCAGCGTTGTCCGCTTTCAGACCCGCGGCTTCGAGTGCATCGCGCACGGCGCCCATCTCTTCCCACGCGGTGTAAACGTCAATTGCGCCATCATCGTAGGTCACCACGTCTTCCGCACCGGCTTCCAGGGCGGCTTCCATGATCACATCTTCGTCGCCTTTCTCGAAGGAGATGACGCCTTTTTTGCTGAACAGGTAAGAAACGGAACCGTCGGTACCCAGGTTGCCGCCGGTTTTAGTGAATGCATGGCGCACTTCCGCAACGGTACGGTTACGGTTGTCGGACAGACACTCAACCATTACGGCAGTACCGCCAGGGCCGTAACCTTCATAAATGATGGTTTCCATGTTCGCGTCTTCATCACCGCCTACACCACGTGCGATGGCACGGTTCAGGGTGTCACGCGTCATGTTGTTAGACAGCGCTTTATCCACCGCCGCGCGCAGACGCGGGTTAGAGGCCGGATCGCCGCCGCCCAGACGTGCCGCTGTCACCAGCTCACGAATGATTTTGGTAAAGATCTTACCGCGTTTGGCATCCTGTGCCGCTTTACGGTGTTTGGTGTTGGCCCACTTACTATGACCTGCCATAAAAAGTTCTCCAAAAATCGCGCCTTCTCAGGCAGCGTTAATTACAAATTCTTCAATCGCCTGCCGGTTGCTCCACGACTTGGTCAGTGCGGCGGCATCCGTCGCATCCACCCAGCGGTAGTTCAGGTGTTCGGTAAACACGATCTCCCGCTCATGGGGGAGCGCGAGACAGAACCACGATTCCGTATTGCGCTCAATGCCCGGCGCGTAGCGATGACGTAAATGGCTAAAAATTTCAAACTCCACCGTGCGCTGACAGTCCTTCAGGGTCAGTTGCTCGCGAGCAACATCAATGGTGACCTCTTCCTTTACTTCACGCGCGGCGGCCTGCTGCGCGGTTTCCCCCTCTTCCAGGCTGCCGGTAACCGACTGCCAGAAATCAGGATCGTCGCGCCGCTGCAACATTAGCACCCGCTTCGTGTCCTGGGCATAAATGACAACTAAGACAGAAACGGGAAGCTTGTATGTCATATCAGTTTTTCTCTTCCTTCTTCACCACCTCAATGCCCAGCTCAGCCAGTGCAGTCGGGTTAGCAAAGCTTGGCGCTTCGGTCATCAGACACGCTGCGGCAGTGGTTTTCGGGAAGGCAATAACATCACGAATGTTATCGGTGCCGGTCAGCAGCATGGTCAGACGGTCAAGACCGAAAGCCAGACCCGCGTGTGGCGGTGTACCGTATTTCAGGGCGTCCAGCAGGAAGCCAAATTTCTCACGCTGCTCCTGTTCGTTAATGCCCAGGATGCCGAACACGGTCTGCTGCATTTCGCCGCTGTGAATACGCACGGAACCGCCGCCCACTTCGTAGCCGTTGATCACCATGTCGTAGGCGTTTGCCACCGCATCTTCCGGAGACGCTTTCAGCTCTGCCGCCGTCATGTCTTTTGGCGAGGTGAACGGGTGGTGCATCGCGGTCAAGCCGCCTTCACCGTCGTCTTCAAACATCGGGAAGTCGATAACCCACAGCGGTGCCCATTTGGTTTCGTCGGTCAGGCTGAGGTCTTTGCCCAGCTTCAGACGCAACGCGCCCATCGCATCGGCAACCACTTTCTTGTTGTCTGCACCGAAGAAGATCATGTCGCCATCCTGCGCGCCGGTGCGCTCAAGGATCGCTTCCACGATGTCCGCATTCAGGAACTTCGCAACCGGGCTGGTGATCCCTTCCAGACCTTTCGCACGCTCGGTTACTTTAATATAGGCCAGACCTTTCGCGCCGTAGATCTTAATGAAGTTGCCGTAGTCGTCGATCTGCTTACGGCTCAGTGCCGCACCGCCCGGTACGCGCAGGGCTGCAACACGGCCTTTCGGATCGTTAGCCGGGCCGGCGAATACCGCGAACTCAACGGATTTCACCTGGTCTGCAACATCCACCAGCTCCATCGGGTTACGCAGGTCTGGTTTGTCGGAACCGTAACGACGCTCGGCTTCGGCGAAGGTCATGATCGGGAAATCGCCCAGCTCGACGCCTTTCACGTCATTCCACAGGCTACGCACCAGCGCTTCCATCACTTCACGCACCTGCTCGGCGGTCATGAAGGAGGTTTCCACATCGATCTGGGTGAATTCTGGCTGACGGTCAGCACGCAGGTCTTCGTCGCGGAAACATTTGACGATCTGATAGTAGCGATCGAAACCGGACATCATCAGCAGCTGTTTGAACAGCTGTGGAGACTGTGGCAGCGCGTAGAATTTGCCTTTATGTACGCGGGATGGGACCAGATAATCGCGCGCACCTTCCGGTGTGGCTTTGGTCAGCATCGGGGTTTCGATATCGAGGAAACCGTGGTCATCCATAAAACGGCGCACCAGGCTGGTGATTTTCGCACGGGTTTTCAGGCGCTGGGCCATCTCCGGACGACGCAGATCCAGGTAGCGGTATTTCAGACGCGCTTCTTCCGTGTTGACGTGGTTGGAGTCCAGCGGCAGCGCTTCAGCACGGTTAATGATAACCAGATCGGACGCCAGTACTTCAATGGCACCCGTCGCCATGTCTGCGTTGACGTTTTTCTCGTCACGCGCACGCACGGTACCGGTGACCTGAATGCAGAACTCATTACGCAGCTCAGAAGCCAGCTTCAACGCATCCGCACGATCCGGGTCGAAGAACACCTGAACGATACCTTCACGGTCGCGCATATCGATGAAAATAAGGCTACCAAGATCACGACGACGGTTGACCCAACCACACAGGGTGACCTGCTGTCCGACGTGGGACTGACGCAGCTGCCCGCAATATTCTGTACGCATGAGATATCCCTTAATTAGCCGCAGGCTAAATGTCGCCTGGAATGCAGGCTACTATGTCGCAGCTTTCTGTATGTCACAACTGGATGAAAAAAGGCGGCTATTATACTGGAAATTCCGCCGGACGATAAGAGCGAACCACGGCCTGACGGTCGTTTGCTGCACTCTTATTGCGCATTCTCACAAAAATTAACAAAATTATCCGACCCATTACAGGTCATCACGTCGTATGGTGTTACGGAAGTGATTCATTTAACGGGAGTAACGATGTTAACACTGGATGCCAGCAAAACCGCGCTTGTGGTGATTGATTTACAGGAAGGGATCCTGCCCTTTGCCGGTGGCCCGCACGCTGCGGATGATGTGGTTAGCCGCGCCGCTCGTCTGGCGGAAAAATGCCGTGCCAGCGGTGCCCCTGTAGTCATGGTGCGCGTCGGCTGGTCCGCTGATTTCGCCGAGGCGTTAAAACAGCCCGTTGATGCACAGGCGCCCGCCCATGCCCTGCCGGAAAACTGGTGGACGTATCCGGTGTCGCTGGGCAAACGCGACAGCGATATCGAAGTGACCAAACGTCAATGGGGCGCATTCTACGGAACCGATCTGGAACTGCAGCTCCGCCGTCGTGGTATCGACACCCTTATTCTGTGCGGCATTTCTACCAACATCGGCGTGGAGTCTACCGCCCGTAACGCCTGGGAGCTGGGCTTTAACCTGGTCATTGCAGAAGATGCCTGCAGCGCGGCTTCCGCGGAACAGCATCAGGGCAGCATGACCCATATCTTCCCGCGTATCGGACGCGTGCGCAGCACGGACGAGATCCTGAGCGCGCTATGATGTATGTGGGGTTACCCCAGTGGTCGCACCCGAAATGGGTGCGCCTGGGCATCACCGGCCTGAAAGAATATGCCCGACACTTCAACTGTGTCGAGGGCAACACGACCCTCTACGCGCTGCCTAAAGCGGAGATTGTTGAACGCTGGCGGGAGCAAACGACCGACGATTTCCGGTTCTGTTTTAAGTTTCCGGCGACCATCTCCCACAACGCCGCGCTGCGCAACTGCGGGGATTTAACCGAAGAGTTCTTTACGCGCATGTCGCCACTGGCGAACCGGATTGGGCAATACTGGCTCCAGCTTCCCGCCACGTTCGGCCCGCGCGATCTGCCTGCCCTGTGGCAGTTTCTGGATAGCCTGCCCCGCGAGTTTACCTACGGCGTGGAGGTCAGGCATGCTGAATTTTTTGCCAAAGGTGAAGCAGAAATAGCGCTCAACCGCGGCCTGCTGGAACGTGCGGTCAACCGTGTCATTCTTGACAGTCGCCCCGTCCACAGTGCAATCCCGCACAGTGAAGCGATTGTGGATGCGCAACGCAAAAAACCGAAAGTGCCGGTCCACGCCATCGTCACCGCGCAAAACCCGATGGTCAGGTTCATCGGTAGCGACAACATGCAGCAAAATCAGGCGATGTTCGCCGTCTGGCTGCAAAAATTAGCGAAGTGGGAGCAAACCACTACGCCCTATCTCTTTTTGCACACACCGGATATTGCGCAGGCACCCGAACTGGTCGATGCTCTCTGGCAGGCCTTGCAGGCCGCGGTTCCCGCCGTGGGCAACGCCCCCTCCATTCCACAACAATCTTCTCTTTTCTGATATCACCCCCTATCATAGTGAAGTGCCATCTGCCAAAAACAGGGAGTTTGTATGGTCAGCGCGCTGTATGCGGTGTTAGGTGCATTACTGCTGATTAAGTTTTCATTTGATGTTGTGCGTCTGAGAATGCAGTACCGCGTTTCTTATGGTGACGGCGGTTTTTCGGAACTGCAAAGCGCTATCCGCATTCACGGTAATGCGGTCGAATACATCCCCGTCGCCTTGATTTTACTGCTGTTTATGGAGATGAATGGCGCAGAAACCTGGATGGTTCACGTCTGTGGCCTGCTTCTGATTGCTGGCCGGCTAATGCATTATTATGGCTTTCACCACCGCTTATTCCGCTGGCGTCGTTCCGGCATGAGCGCGACCTGGTGTTCGCTTTTGCTGATGGTGCTGGCTAACCTTTGGTATATGCCGTGGGAGTTGGTTTTCTCCCTCCATTAGCGCACAATACGCCACTTTATTTTTCCCGGATTTTTACGTTATGTCAGATCGCGACACGCTTTTTTCCGCGCCTATCGCCAGCCTGGGCGACTGGACCTTCGATGAACGGGTAGCCGAAGTCTTCCCGGATATGATCCAGCGCTCTGTTCCCGGTTATTCCAATATTATCTCTATGATCGGTATGCTGGCTGAGCGCTTCGTTCAACCCGGCACGCAGGTCTATGACCTGGGCTGCTCGCTCGGCGCGGCAACGCTGTCGGTACGTCGTAACGTTCATCATGAAGATTGCCGAATCATTGCCGTCGACAACTCCCCGGCGATGGTAGAACGCTGCCGTCGCCATATTGATGCGTATAAAGCCCCTGTACCGGTGGAGGTCGTCGAAGGCGATATTCGTGAGATTGAAATTCACAACGCGTCGATGGTCATCCTGAATTTTACCCTGCAGTTCCTGGTGCCTGAAGACCGTCAGCTGCTGCTGGACAAAATTTACCAGGGGCTAAATCCCGGCGGCGCGCTGGTGCTTTCCGAGAAATTCAGCTTTGAGGATGCCGACGTTGGCGAACTGCTGTTCAATATGCACCACGATTTTAAACGTGCGAACGGTTACAGCGAGCTGGAGATCAGCCAGAAGCGCAGCATGCTGGAAAACGTGATGCTGACAGACTCCGTAGAAACCCACAAAGCGCGCCTGCGCAAAGCCGGATTTGAGCATAGCGAACTGTGGTTCCAGTGCTTTAACTTTGGCTCACTGGTGGCGCTAAAAGCCGGAGATGCAGCATGATTGAGTTCAGTAATTTCTATCAGCTGATAGCTAAAAACCATCTGTCTCACTGGCTGGAAACTCTGCCCGC
Source organism: Enterobacter cloacae complex sp. IR53030 (assembly GCF_049238365.1). Taxonomy (NCBI): domain Bacteria; kingdom Pseudomonadati; phylum Pseudomonadota; class Gammaproteobacteria; order Enterobacterales; family Enterobacteriaceae; genus Enterobacter; species Enterobacter cloacae complex sp. IR53030. Next base: position 66,489 of record NZ_JBMKHA010000011.1, on the reverse strand, counting down.
GCAGATTGCCGCCTGGCAGCGCGATCAGCAGCACGGCCTGTTAAAGCAGTGGTCAAATGCGGTGGAGTATCTGCCGGAGCTGACCCCGCATCGTCTGGACCTGCTTCACAGCGTCACCGCAGAAAGCGAAGCACCGCTCCCGGCCGGGCAGATCAACCGCATCGAAACGCTGATGCGTAACCTGATGCCCTGGCGCAAAGGGCCTTTCTCGCTCTACGGGGTGAACATCAACACCGAATGGCGCTCCGACTGGAAATGGGATCGCGTTCTGCCTCATCTGTCTGACCTGACCGGGCGCACTATTCTGGACGTGGGCTGCGGCAGCGGTTACCACATGTGGCGCATGATTGGCGCGGGCGCGCATCTGGCGGTCGGTATCGACCCAATGCAACTGTTCCTGTGCCAGTTTGAAGCAGTGCGTAAACTGCTGGGCAACGACCAGCGCGCCCACCTGCTGCCGCTGGGAATTGAGCAACTTCCTGCCCTGAAAGCGTTTGATACCGTGTTCTCCATGGGCGTGCTCTATCATCGTCGCTCCCCGCTTGAACATCTGTGGCAGCTTAAAGATCAGCTGGTCAGCGGCGGCGAACTGGTACTGGAAACGCTGGTGATCGAAGGTGACGAACATGCTGTTCTGGTGCCGGGCGATCGCTACGCCCAGATGCGTAACGTCTACTTTATCCCGTCCGCGCTGGCATTGAAGAACTGGCTGGATAAGTGCGGTTTTGTGGATGTGCGGATTGCCGATGTCAGCGTGACGTCACTCGAGGAGCAGCGCCGCACCGACTGGATGATCACCGAGTCGCTGGAGCAGTTCCTTGACCCGGCCGACCACAGCAAAACCATCGAAGGCTATCCGGCACCGATGCGTGCGGTATTGATCGCGACGAAGCCGTAACCTTTTAGCCGGGTGACGGCTACGCCTTACCCGGCCTACGCGTCGCACGTTTTCTCCAAAATAGTTCAAGTTGCAGCAAGGCGGCAACGCAGCGAATCCCCGGGAGCTTACATCAGTAAGTGACCGGGGTGAGCGAGGCGGCCAACGCGGCTGCGGCTTGAAATATGAAGGAGAAAAAAAGGCCCCTGTGTAATTTGCAGGGGCCTGGTACAAGCAAGCATCATATTGGGCGACATGATGCGCGGTAAAAATCGGTACGTTGCTACACGTGATAGCGCTCAATCAGCGACTTCATTTCCGCAACCGACTCTCCATCTACACCGTAGCGTGAATACTCATCCGCTTCAGCATCCGTCGACATTGACAGCCCTGTATTGCGATAACGCATGGGTGAAGGTATCCATTTCCCCGCAGAGCTGTGAAGCTCTTCCACCCCGGCGTTTAAAAACCGTTCCAGATTGCCGGCACGGACTCCCGCACCCGCCATTATTATTGGAACACCGGAATGGGCTTTTAGTTCCGTAATTAATTGCAGACCTTTTTCAGCAGAAGACTGTTGCCCTGATGTCAGAACGCGCGCCACACCCAGTTCGGCAAGGGTATCAAACGCTTGCAGTGGTTTTTTGCACATATCAAACGCACGATGAAACGTCACGGCCATTCCTTTTGCGGCGTCCATCACCTGACGCATACGCGGCAGATCGACCTCACCGTCTTCATCCAGCAGGCCGGTCACCAGCCCGGGGAACCCGAGGTCACGAACAAGGGCGATATCTTCAAGCATGGCACTGAACTCACCCGACGTATAACAAAAATCACCGCCGCGAGGACGAATAATGGGGTGTACCGGAAGGGTGACGGCCTTACGGGCCGACGTCAGCACGCCGTATGAGGGCGTTAACCCTCCTTCTTTCGGGGCGGCGCACAGTTCAATGCGATCGGCCCCTTTCCGTTGCGCGGTGACGGCACACTCCACGCTATAACAACAAATCTCCAGCAGCGCCATCGACTCCTCCTTAAAATCGGCTTAACGCGCCATCATGGCACGCCTCTTGTTTTGGGTCTCAGCGACGAGTCACAACTCTCAGGCTTCGCTGGCAACGATCTGCTCAATGGTCCACGGATGAAATTTCATCGTCACCTGCCCGTCAGTCACGGCCAGCGTCGGATTAGGCAGACGCTCACGCTCGCCTTTGGGCGAACTTGTCTTCACAAAAATGCCCGGCTGGCTTAATCCCTCGTCTGAGAGCAGGGCCAGCGCGCGCGCGTTCAACGTTTCCGGCTCACCCGGCAGGACGATTTCGATATGCTCCCAGCCTTCGTGCGGGTAACGTTTTTCACCCGGCCATGGCAGTTCTACAACGGTGAATTGCCAGTGCGCCACGCAGACCGGTTCATGCAGTTTGAACAGACAAATGGGACGACCATTAATCATGTTCTCAGAAAGCAACTCACCACACTGTTCAAACCCGCGACGCCAGCGCTCGGCAGTCGCGTTTTGATGGCAGCGCAAAGAGATGTGATCGGCCTCAAGCGGCGCGATATCCAGACCAAGACGGGTGGCAAGTTCTGTGAACGCCTGGGTGAAGCGCGGTAAATCTGCGGAAATATCATGCAGTTCGTCAATGGATTGCCAGTTCGCCATACGTCAGTCTCTTTTCATGTCGCAAAGCCGCTAATTTACTCTGTTGCCCCGTTTCGACCAACCTCTGAATCGCGGTTTTTACGACTGCATGTTTATGCACCTCTTCTCTGGCTGGATTCTGAGCAATCTTCGGGCCCCGCAATGCTGACGGCAGAAGGCATTTGCAGTATACTCCCGCCCTAAATTCTTTAACTGGCGCGGGCGGTTGTAGGCCCGCATCAAAAACGTAAGGTATCCAGGTGAATATTCAGGCTCTTCTCTCCGAAAAAGTCAGTCAGGCACTGATTGCCGCAGGTGCGCCTGCGGATTGCGAACCACAGGTTCGTCAGTCAGCAAAAGTACAGTTTGGCGACTATCAGGCTAATGGCGTGATGGCAGTGGCTAAAAAACTGGGCATGCCGCCGCGACAGCTCGCTGAGCAGGTATTGACGCATCTGGATCTCACCGGTATCGCCAGCAAAACCGAAATCGCTGGCCCGGGCTTTATCAACATTTTCCTGGAGCCTGCATTCCTGGCAAGCCACGTTGACGCGGCGCTGAAATCAGACCGTCTGGGTGTCTCCCGACCACAAGCGCAGACGGTGGTGATCGACTACTCTGCCCCGAACGTGGCGAAAGAGATGCACGTTGGCCACCTGCGTTCCACCATCATTGGTGATGCCGCGGTGCGCACGCTTGAGTTTCTCGGTCACAAGGTAATCCGCGCAAACCACGTTGGCGACTGGGGTACCCAGTTCGGCATGCTGATTGCTTACCTGGAAAAACAGCAGCAGGAAAACGCGGGCGAAATGGCGCTGGCGGACCTGGAAGGGTTCTACCGCGAAGCGAAAAAGCATTACGACGAAGACGAAACCTTTGCCGAGCGCGCGCGCAGCTACGTCGTCAAGCTGCAGGGCGGGGATCAATACTTCCTCGAGATGTGGCGCAAGCTGGTGGACATCACCATGTCCCAGAACCAGCTCACCTATAACCGTCTGAACGTGACCCTGACCCGTGATGATGTGATGGGTGAGAGCCTCTATAACCCAATGCTGCCGGGCATTGTGGCGGACCTGAAAGCGAAAAACCTGGCGGTTGAGAGCGAAGGTGCAACGGTCGTGTTCCTTGATGAGTACAAAAACAAGGAAGGTGAACCGATGGGCGTGATCATCCAGAAAAAGGATGGCGGCTATCTCTACACCACCACCGATATCGCCTGCGCGAAGTACCGTTACGAAACCCTGCATGCTGACCGTGTGCTGTACTACATCGACTCCCGTCAGCACCAGCACCTGATGCAGGCATGGACTATCGTGCGTAAAGCCGGTTACGTACCGGATTGCGTTCCGCTGGAACACCACATGTTCGGCATGATGCTCGGTAAAGACGGCAAGCCGTTCAAAACCCGTGCGGGTGGTACCGTGAAGCTGTCTGACCTGCTGGATGAAGCGCTGGAGCGCGCCCGTCGTCTGGTGGCAGAGAAGAACCCGGACATGCCTGCCGACGAGCTGGAAAAACTGGCTAACGCCGTCGGTATCGGCGCGGTGAAATACGCGGATCTCTCTAAAAACCGTACCACCGACTATATCTTCGACTGGGATAACATGCTGGCGTTTGAAGGCAACACGGCGCCTTACATGCAATATGCTTACACCCGCGTGCTCTCGGTGTTCCGTAAAGCGAACATTGATGAAAACGTGCTGGCGAATGCGACCGTGACCATCACGGAAGATCGTGAAGCCCAGCTGGCGGCGCGTCTGCTGCAGTTTGAAGAGACGCTGACGGTTGTCGCCCGTGACGGTACGCCGCACGTTATGTGCGCTTACCTGTACGATCTGGCGGGTCTGTTCTCCGGCTTCTACGAGCACTGCCCTATTCTGTCTGCGGAAAATGAATCGGTCCGCAACAGCCGCCTGAAGCTGGCGCAGCTGACGGCGAAGACCCTGAAGCTGGGTCTGGATACCCTGGGTATCGAAACCGTAGAGCGTATGTAATACAAAAAACCCGGCAGCCGCCGGGTTTTTTATTATCAGAAATACTTCCGCAAATACTCCGTCAGACACAGAATCGCCATGGCCTGTCCATAGGGCATCGACGTCAGCGGGATTTGGCGATAAAACGCCAGGTCGCTGCCCATCCCCGTGCCGAACGACGTTTGCAATAACTCCCCTTCCGGCGAGATATTTTTCACGATGCCGCGAATCGCTTTTTCAGCAACGTCAGCATACGCAGGCGCAACATAGCGCTTACGCACCGCTTTCAGGATCCCGTAGGCAAACCCGGCCGTCGCGGACGCCTCCAGGTACGAGCCCGGATCGTCCAGCAGGGTATGCCACAAGCCGCTCTCGTCCTGACACTTTGCCAGCGCGGCAATTTGCGCATTCAATACCTGCACCAGATAACGGCGCACGGCGTTGTTTTCCGGCAAATCAATCAGTTCGAGGAAATCCGGAATCACGATGGTGAGCCAGCTGTTGCCCCTCGCCCAGCGGGCACGGGCAAAGTTATGGTTGCCGTCGTAACTCCAGCCGTGGAACCACAGGCCCGTCTCCCGGTCCATCAGGTTCTGCACGTGCAGCAGGAACTGATACACCGCCTCTTCAACGTACTCCGGTTTGTTTAGCAGTTTGCCGATTTTCGCCAGCGGCAACACCGTCATCATCAGCGTGTCATCCCACATCTGCTGATGATTCTCTTCCGCCAGGGTGATGTGCTGCATGCCACCGTGATCGGTGCGCGGCATCTCGGTCATCGCCCATTCCGCCCAGCTTTCCAGCCACGGCAGCCAGGCCGGGTTTTTGGTCTCTTCATAACGACAGGCCAGCGTCAGGAACGGCGACATCGTATTGACGTTTTTGGTAGTGGCACCTTCAGCAAAACGGTCAGCAAACCAGCTGTCGATAATGTCGCGCATGCCTGTGTCACCGGTCTGGCAGTAATACTGCCAGATACCGTACAAACCGACGCCGTGCGTCCATTCCCATCCGACCCAGCCTTTGGTGTCGATCACGCGCCCGTCGTCCAGCCGCAGCAAAAACTCACCCGTCTTGTCGTGGATATTGACCAGGTTATGCGTCACCTTTTGAATCAGTGCTTTCAGCTCATCTCTGGCAATAAAGCGTTCAGGTTGACGCAATAACGGGCTATGTTTGACAGGCCAAACTTTCATCATCTTAACCTCTGTTGTATGTCGAATTCAGTACTGCACGATCCTTCAGCGAAGGTGCGGCTGGCTTATTGCGATTCAGATAACCGATGTTGTTATTACCCCACAGTGACGCATACGGCATACCGGCCAGCATCTCGACAGTGGCGCGGGCGTGCGGCGTCGCTGATTCCGGTATCGCATGACCCCACGCACGCATTTTCGCGGTCTCCTCGCGCAGCGTGCTGTGGGTCTGTAAATTCAGTCTGAAGCGCATGGAAACGAGGAATCCGCAGAACAGCACCAGGAGGGTGCCCACACTCAGGATCATCAAAATGGTATGGCTCACTTCCGCAGGCTGCACTTTCTGACCGCTGACAAAGCCGGACATCTGCATCACGATGCCCACCAGCATCACCGCACCGGCCTGAGAGGCTTTACGGGTGAGGGTCATGATGCCGGCGAAGATCCCTTCGCGGCGCTGACCGGTGATCACTTCGTCCACATCAGCGATGTAGGTATAGGTATTCCACGGCACGTAGTTGATACCGCCGCGGCCAAGACCGGCAATGGCAGAAACCAGCAGCAGCAGAGAATAGATGTCGCTCAGCCCGGCATAATAGAGGACGGCGTAAGAAAGAGAGGCCAGGCCAAACAGTACCACCACCATGCGGTAGGACGGCGCAGGACCAAAGCGAATGCACAGCGGGATCATCCCGAGCACGGCGAGAAACTGGAAGATGGCCATCGTACCGAGCAGGTTAGAGGCCATTGAGGCTTCCTGCATCAGCACAAACACCACGTAGTAGGTGAAGACCGCGTTAAATACATCCTGCGCAATGTAGCCGCCGAGATACATGCCCAGATGCTGGCGGAAAATTTTAATTCGCAGCGTAGAACTCAATTCCACGAACAGACGATTAAGGCTCTGGCCCAGCGTCAGCTTCTTCTTCTCTTCTTCAGCCCGCAGCGCCGCTTCGGACCATTCCTCACGCGGACGTTCCCAGGTAAAGCACCAGACGAAAATGAGCATCAGGGCGCACAGAACGGAGAAAACCAGGCTTGCATAGAAGAAGGAGACCGCATTGTCTTTACCGAAATGCGTGAGCAATATCCCGGGCAGAAAGGAGGCCAGAATGGCGGACATCTGCGCCATGGAAATACGCGCCCCGGAGAACTTGGTTTTCTGTTTGAAGTCATCGGTCATTTCCGGTACCAGCGTCTCGTACGGCACCAGAATCATGGTGTAGACGATATCAAACACCAGATAAGTCAGCAGGTAATACCAGAAATTCATGTCCCCCACCCACATCAGCGAGTAGCTGAACACGCACGGGATCCCCAGCAGAATAAAGAATTTACGTCGACCAAAGCGCTTTCCGAGCCAGGTCGTACCGAAGTTGTCCGTCAAAAACCCCATTAACGGACTGACAACGGCATCCAGTACCCGTGCCGCGGCAAAAATGAACGTTGCTTCAATCGGTGTGAGTCCACAGAAGGTGGTGTAAAAATACAAAAGCCAGGCCGCCGTCAGGGCGGTGGTACCCGCCCCGAGGAAATCACCTGACCCGTATGCAAGATAATTTGCGAGTCCAATTTTACGTGTTTTCATTGCCGTCAACCCTAATCAATGTTGGGAGACTCCCTGTAAGCAAACCTCGTCCGGGAGCTTTTACACGGCTACAGTAAAGGCATCGACTTCCTGATACCTTTCTGTTTCTGCCATCACGCAGGGGGTGAATGGCAAAAATGCAAAGAGTATCGTCACGCGTGTCACTGATTTATAAAACAGCGTTTCTTTTTCATCAAAAGGTGAGGTCAGTTTTGCGAGCCAGCCATCAGTATTCCCTGATGGCTGGTGAAAAAGCGGGCAGTTAGCGGTAGTTTACAATGACAGAATTGCTCTGCACTTTTAGCGCCGGGATCAAACGTCCCCCGCCCGGCACTTCCCAGATAAAACGCAAAGGTTCAATGGCGGGCACGCCGTTGAACGCCTGCGTCGTGCCATTCTCTCCGTCGATTTCCGTACAGCGACTCTGGGAGCAGAGCCGCACCCGCAGTCCGGCTGGCGTTGGGCCAATCAGTCTGTAATTCCAGACCACCATCCCCATCAGACCGGAAACCGCTTCAGAGGGCGACAGCGGAGTAGAAGACATGGCGACACCCCGGTTGCTCAGGGTCACGCCCATGCTGCTTGCCTGCCAGGCGCCTTCCCCGGCCGCCTGTGCCGCCAGCGGGAAGAACATAATCCAAAGCCATTTAGCCATTATTTTCCTCCAATCGTCGCCGTCATGCGGATATGACGGTTATCCGACAACTCCATATTCGACAGCACCACCAGCTGGTTCAGGCTGCGACGCAGGAAGCGCGACAGCAGCGGACGCAGCGCATGGTTGACCAGCAGCACCGGTGGTGCCCCCAGCATCTCCTGACGTGCCAGCGCCTCCTGGGTCTGCTCCAGCAGGCGATCCGCCAGACCTGGCTCCAGGCCGCCCCCGCCCTGCAGAGCCTGCAGCAGCAGACGTTCAAGCGGCGTGTCGAGGCCAATCACCTGCACTTCTCCGGTTCCCGGGAACCACTGCTGCGTGATTGCACGCCCCAGCGCCACGCGCACCACCGCTGTCAGCTCGTGCGGATCGCTTTGCAGCGGCGCATGCTCGGCAAGGGTTTCCAGAATGGTTCGCATATCGCGGATCGGCACTTTTTCCTCGAGCAGGTTTTGCAGCACCTTGTGCAGCGTGGTTAACGTCAGCACGCCCGGGACCAGATCTTCCGTGAGCTTCGGCATCTCCTGCGTCACGCGGTCGAGAAGCTGCTGCGCTTCCTGACGACCAAACAGCTCTGCCGAGAATTGCCCAATCAGATGATTAAGGTGGGTTGCCACCACGGTACTGGCTTCGACCACCGTATACCCCTGGATTTGCGCCTGCTCTTTCAGCGCACTTTCAATCCAGATGGCCGCCAGACCAAAGGCCGGATCGACGGTTTGCTCGCCCGGCAGCGTGCCTGCCGCGGTGCCAGGGTTAATGGCCAGCCAGCGACCCGGGTAGGCATCGCCGCTGCCAATTTCGACCCCTTTCATCAGAATACGGTAGCGTGCAGGCGGCAGATCCATATTGTCACGGATGTGAACCACCGGCGGCAGGAAGCCCATATCCTGAGCGAATTTTTTACGGATACTGCGGATACGGCCAAGCAGCTCGCCATCCTGCTGAAAATCCACCATCGGGATCAGGCGATACCCCACTTCCATTCCCAGGGAATCTTCCAGCTGCACGTCGTTCCACGTCGCCTCGACGGCCTGAGTATTCTCCGGCATTTTCACCGGAACCGGATCCGCCGCCGGTTGGGTTTCACGGCCACGCATCCACCAGGCAAGGCCCAGCAGACCCGCCGTAAACAGCAGGAAGACGAGGTTTGGCATGCCCGGTACCAGACCAAGCAGACCCAGAACGGCAGCGGCCAGCAGCATTACGCGCGGGTTACTGAAGAGCTGGCCAACCATCTGCTCGCCAACGTCCTGATCGGTACTCACGCGGGTGACAATCACGCCCGCCGCCGTGGAGATGACCAGCGCCGGGATCTGCGCGACCAGACCATCACCAATAGTCAGCAGCGTGTAGCTTTCCGCCGCGTGGCCCATGTCCATGCCGTGCTGCAATACCCCCACCAGCAGGCCGCCCACCACGTTAATCACCATGATCAGAATGCCCGCGATGGCATCACCGCGCACAAACTTACTCGCACCGTCCATGGATCCGTAGAAGTCCGCTTCCTGAGTGACTTCCGCACGGCGTTTTTTGGCTTCATCTTCCGCGATTAACCCGGCATTCAGATCGGCGTCGATCGCCATCTGCTTGCCCGGCATCCCGTCCAGCACAAAACGGGCGCCCACTTCCGCAATACGTCCGGCACCTTTGGTGATAACCATAAAGTTGATGATCACGAGGATAACGAACACCACGATACCGATAGCGAAATTACCGCCGACCAGGAAGTGGCCGAAGGCCTCCACCACTTTACCTGCTGCTGCCGCGCCGGTGTGTCCTTCCATCAGAATGATACGCGTGGACGCCACGTTCAGTGCCAGTCGCAGCAGAGTGGTAAACAGCAGAATGGTCGGGAACGCGGCAAACTCGAGGGTCCGCTGAGTGAACATCGCCACCAGCAGCACCATAATGGAGAGCGCAATATTAAACGTGAACAGCAGATCGAGGATGAATGCCGGGAGCGGCAGAACCATCATCGACAAAATTAACAGGATGAGAATCGGCCCGGCGAGGATCTGCCATTGGGTCGATTTCAGGTTGCCGGGCAGGCGCAACATTGCCACCAGATTAGCCATCAGTGTCCTTCTCGTTCATAAAATCCAGCGCGGCAGGCACCGGAAGGTTCTCAGGTTTCACAGGCCGTTGACCCCCGGCCAGACGCCAGCGTTTCAACTGCCATACCCAGGCCAGCACTTCCGCCACCGCGGCGTAGAGTTGTCCCGGGATCTGTTGTCCGATTTCCGCATGGCGGTATAAGGCACGCGCCAGCGGTGGAGCTTCCAGGATCGGCACGCGGTTTTCGGTGCCAATTTCCCGGATACGAAGTGCGATCAGACCCGCCCCTTTCGCCACCACTTTCGGCGCGCTCATCTTGTTTTCGTCGTAGCGCAAGGCAACGGAATAGTGTGTCGGGTTGGTGACGATGACATCCGCCTTCGGCACATCCTCCATCATGCGCCGACGAGCGGCAGCACGCTGCATCTGACGGATACGCCCTTTAACGTGCGGGTCACCTTCCATCTGCTTATATTCGTCACGGATATCCTGACGTGACATCCGCAGTTTCTTGAAATGGCTATAAAGCTGGAAGATAACGTCAAAACCGACCATCGGGATAATGCTGAGCACCACCAGCAGCGCGCAGAGTCCAACCAGATTCAGGGCATTACTCATGGCAGTAAGGGGCGACTCGCTGATGAGGCGCATCATTTCGGGCCAGTGGTACCAGAGGAAGAACCCGGCAGAACTGCCCATCAGCACCGATTTGAGAATAGCCTTGAGCAGCTCGGCCCCGGTCTGCGCCGAAAACATTTTCGCAATGCCCGGCAGTGGGTTCAGCTTCGAAAATTTGGGCTGCAGTGATTTTCCGCTAAACACCAGACCGCCCAGCATGACTGGAGAGACTAGCGCCACCAGCACCACGCCGGTAATTAAGGGCAGCAGCGCAACCATGGCCCCTTTTATTAACTGAATAATCTGGCTGAGGATCAGATTCGGGTCATTGACCATACTGTGGTCAAAACGTAAGCCAGTTGAGAGCATTCCCGCCAGCTTGCGGGCGAGCGACTCCCCACCCCACCAGATAATGCACACCCCTACGACAAGGATCAGCAGGGAGGTCAATTCTCGGGATCGGGGGATCTGCCCTTCCTCACGCGCTTTTTCAAGTCGGTGGGGTGTGGGGGCTTCCGTTTTGTCGTCGTTCTCTTCTGCCACAGTGCATGCTCAGCCCATTACGTCACGGTTATCTTGCCACGGGAGGTTATCGCCAATGGGTAGATAAACCCCTATAATCATGCCCTGTTAACCACTTTAACGATTAAACGCTGTAGCGAGGCCGTTTGCCGTTCAAAAAACGTACAACTCAGGTTTGGCAATCACTTTTTAATACTGATTATTTTTTAAAAGTGTTTTTAATAAAAATAAATATAAAATTTTTAAAAACTGAGTTGGCCGGTTTCATCATCAAAATACGTCTATTTTTTGATCAAAATATACTTATGGATAATATTAAATCGAAAAAATTATAATTGATTTATATTAATGATGGTTTTTCTCCAGTATTAAAATTTTTTTCATGACGGTTATAATAATTAATATTAATCTTGACCCGCAATTACTTGAAGGAAATTACCCGCTATACTTCTGCACGGTGTCAATTGAGCCAAAATATTAAATTGAATACCTAACGTGTTTTTAAACTCAGGAGTTTTTGCAGATGGATTTCAAAAATAACTTTATGGCTGGCGCAGTACTTGCGGCCATTTCGATGGGCAGTTTTGCTGCCGAAATGAATGCGGGGACGGTCCACTTTACGGGAGAAATTATTGAACCGAGCTGCACCATTCAGGGTGATAGCGGCACGGACAGTACGGTCCCTCTGGGGACGTACCCTAAATCTCTTTTTAAGGCGGTCGGAACTGAATCTTCCCTGACCCCGTTCTCGATTACGCTCGCAAACTGCCCGGTAAAGAGCGATGGGCTGCCGGCAGTACAGCTCACCTTTAACGGCACGACGACCCTGACCAATACCTCTACGCTGCTGGATGTCAGCAAAATCACCACCACCGGTGAGACTGCCGCTACCGGTATCGGCGTCGCCGTTAGCCCGGCGGGAAAAGACACTCAACTTATCACCATGGATGGGGCAGAAGGACAGGTTTATATTCAACTGGCCACCCGTACTACCGATACCATTAAAGCCGACTTTAACGCCCGCTATAAGTCATTTGCCGCAACGGTGACCGCTGGCCCTGCCGATGCGGATATGACGGTGAATATTTTATACCGTTAATACCTGTTTATCTAATATTCAGCATGCCACTGATTAGATAATGACACGTAATGCATCATGCTCCGATAATAGTCCGAAAGCGGACTATTATCATTATTTCAACCTGCTCCAATAAGGGTTTCCCGTGCGCACATCCCTGCTGTTTTTATTATGCCTTCCCGTCATAACAAGTTCGTTTTGTCACGCCGCGGGAATACAAATCGGCCGCACCCGCATAATTTACGATGCTGCAAAAAAGGAAGTTGCCCTGCCGCTTACGAACAGTGAAAAAGAATTGCCCTGGCTGATCCAGACCTGGACAGACACTGGCGATGGCAAAACGCGTGGGCCCTTTATTGTCACGCCCCCCCTCTTTCGACTCGATCCTCAAAAAGAGCAAAGCCTGCGAATCACCTGGAACGGCAGCCCGTTACCGAAAGACAAAGAGACGCTGTTTTATTTGAATGTCCGCACGGTGCCCGCAACCGCCGCAGAGGATGCCGATAAAAACGTGCTACGACTCATCTACAAAACGCGACTGAAGCTGTTCTGGCGTCCCGTGGGGCTCAACGGGACGCCAGGCGAGTCCTGCAAGAATCTGCGCTTCGTTCGCCAGGGCCAGCAGCTGACGGTGATAAACGACAGTGCGTTTTACACCGTTTTTGACTCTCTCTCGCTAGGCTCGCAGAAGCTCGAAAGCGCCGATATGGTGGGGCCAGCATCACGCGTTGATATCCCTCTTCCCGACGCTGCACCGGCGAATGACGTCAGTTGGCGGTGCATTACCGATTACGGCAATGCCTCCGAAAAATACACGTTCCATCTGACCAGGGGATAAACGACAGAATGATTGCAGGACGTAATTTCTTGCCTGTTGGGGGAACCTTTCGGCTGAATTCGGTTACCCGCTGTCTGGCGAGTACCCTGATGTTAATGATTTTTTCCGCAGATGCCCGGGAGTATCTCTTTTCCCCTTCCTCACTCGAAGGGGACATGCTGACGCAGCAGGATATCGACCTCTCGCTTTTTACAAAATCGAATGCCCAGTTGCCCGGCACCTACTCTTCCGTCATCACAATCAACGATCGCAGGCTGAAGGATGCCAACATTCGCTACGTCAGCAGATCTGACGGGCGCCTGATCCCCCAATTGAGCCCCGCGATGCTGCGCGCCTGGGGCATTAATATCGACCGTTATCCTCCGTTGCTGAAGCGTCCGGCGGAGGAAACGCTCCCAGAGTCGCTGGATAACTATATTCCACAGGCGTCTGCAGAGCTTGATTTCTCAACAATGACGCTTAGGTTGAGCATCCCCCAGGCCGCGCTGGCTGATAACGGTCGCGATTTTATCGATCCCTCGCGCTGGGACGATGGTGTTCCCGTCCTGTTCAGCGATTATTCGCTGTCGGGCTCGCAAAGCAAAGAAGATCGCGAGGACAGCACAGAAAGCCGCTATCTGAATTTGCGTACCGGGGCGAACCTGGGCGGCTGGCGTCTTAGAAACTACTCAACGTGGAGCAAATCGGACGGCGATTCACAGTGGGATAACATCAACACGTTCCTGCAGCACGACATCGACGCGCTGAGAGCGCAGTTCACCGCGGGCGAGAGCAGCACGCGCGGCGAAGTGTTCGACAGCCTGCAGTATCGGGGCGTCAATCTCGCCACGGACGAAGAAATGTTGCCCTATAGCCAACGCGGCTATGCACCGGTCATTCGCGGCGTCGCCAGCTCGAATGCGGTCGTCTCGGTGCGCCAGAACGGATATCTCATCTACCAGCAGAACGTAGCCCCCGGAGCGTTTGAGATCAACGACCTTTACTCCACCACCAACAGCGGCGACCTGGAAGTGACGGTGAAAGAGGCCGACGGCACCGAACATCACTTTACTCAACCCTACTCAAGCATCGCCATTATGCAGCGCCCGGGACACATGAAGTATGAATTGACGGCGGGCCGTTATCGCGCAGACAGCGGGAGTGACCAAAAGGAGCCCGACTTCCTTCAGGGGAGCGTCATCTACGGCGTCAACAATCTGCTGACCTGGTTTGGCGGGCTAACCCTTTCGCAAGACTATAATGCCCTCAATACGGGCGCTGGCATCGCGCTGGGGCCGCTGGGTTCGCTCTCTACAGACGTCACCGCCGCCGATACCACGCTTGACGACGGCAGCAAGCATGTCGGCCAGTCCTGGCGCGTACTCTATTCGGGGAAAATTGACGCCACCGATACCAATTTCACGCTTGGCAGTTATCGCTACTCGAGTCGCGGGTATTACAGCTTTGCTGACGCTAATCAGAAGCAGGACGGACACGATAGCGATTTGCTCTTCCGCTATAACAAACGCAACCGCGTTCAGGCCAGTATCAGCCAGAACCTTGCTGGCGTCAGTCTCTATCTTAACGGCTACCAGCAGGACTACTGGGGGACGTCGAAAAAAGAACGCAGCCTGTCGTTAGGTTTTAACACCGTTCTGTCTGGGGTGAGTTATCACCTGGCATATACCTACAGTAAAACGAACGACGAGGAGGCCGACCGGATGGTCTCCTTCGGCTTTAGCGTGCCGCTAACTCGCTGGCTCCCCCGCGCGTGGAGTAGCTATAACATCAGCAACACCAAAAATGGCTACACCCGACACAATATCGGCGTCAACGGAACGCTGCTGGACGACGAACGTTTAAGCTATTCGCTGCAGCAAAGCCATTCTAATCACGATGGGGAGGATACCAGCAGCGTATATGGTACCTATCGTTCTCAATACGCCAACCTGAATGCCGGTTATTACGTCTCTTCCGGCAGCGCGGAGCAGATGAACTACGGGATCAGCGGGGCCATTGTTGCACACCCCCGCGGCGTTACGCTGGCGCAGCCGTTAGGGAGCCAGTTTGCCATTGTCAATGCCAACGGCGCCTCCGGTGTACGCTTCCAGAACCAGCAGGGTATTCAGACAGACTGGCTGGGTAACGCCGTTATCCCGTCCCTGACGCCGTATCAGGAAAATGCGATTCGTATCGACACCGCAAGCCTGCCCGAAAACGTGGAGAGCAGCGATACGTCAATCCGGGTGATCCCTTCACGTAATGCCGCCGTTGAAAGCCGATTCGATGCGCACGTTGGTTATCGAATGCTGATCGCGTTAACCCGCCCCGGCAATCAACGCGTCCCCTTTGGCGCAATCGTCACCAGCGCGAACGCGGACCTGAGCGGCATCGTGGACGATACCAGCACGGTATACCTGGCCGGCGTCGGCGAGCCCACACAGCTCACGGTGAAATGGGGAAAAGCGCCAGACCAACAGTGCGTCGCCCATATTTTACAGCAGGCAGAGGGATACACGGAGAGCCCTAACGGTATCCGTTCAACCCGCGCGCTTTGTCAGCAGGAAACAGCTTATGCTCACTAAAATGAAAAGACGGACCCTTACGGTTTCTCTGACCAGCACGCTGATGCTGGTATCAACGGGGGCTTTCGGCGCCGTCACGGTACTCAAAAATTGTTTCGGAGCCCCACAGACGTATTCCATTGATTACCATCATGAATTTACATCGACGGAAAACGTTGCAAACAACGATTATGATATTCCGGGTCACCTGGTCGGCGCAGGTGCCGACCTGGAAGCAAACTGCACGTGCCCGGGAAACATGTTTTCGTCAAGCACCGTCTACGAAAAAACCCTGGCTGGCAGTCCCCTTAACCCCGGCACCAGCGGTACTGGCTATCTAACGGATAAAATTGATGCCCACATTACTGGCTATGCGGATGCGATTAACTCCCCGGACGGCAGCTCGCTCACCCCAATCCCGATCAATGAGTACCCGACCCCGCGGGGAAATATGCTTACCGTGCTCGAATCGAGCCTGTCTAAAACAGAAGAAGAAAGCGACGTATGCAGCAATGACTCCCGGCCTGACGGTGGTGCCGCATCGAAACGCAAGTTTCGCTGGAACGTCGTGGCCGTGCTGCTGCACATAAAAAAACCGATCCTGGGTGAAGAGGTGATTCCGGCGACGCTCATCGCCCAAAACTACGCCTGCCTTTATATTGGCACCGGTGGAAGCTGCGACGCTACTCAGGCAGAACACGTCTCTGATATCTGGTTTGGCGGCACCCTTTCTGCACCGCTGAGCTGCACCATCAACGCAGGCAGCACGATTGAAGTCCAGTTTGGCAGCATCGTCAGTAAACAGTTTACCCGCAAAGGGCAACCGCCTCAGGGCTATGCCCTAAAAAGCGTCGATATTAACTACCACTGTGACGATAACGCCGTTGGTAATAATGACCGGATAAAGCTCACCCTGACGGCCGACCAGGGCATAGTGGATAGCAGTACGCCCTACATTGCTAAGCTGCTTGAAAGGGACGATCTGGGCGTGCGGGTGTACGACGAAAATAGCCAGAACGTGGCGCTGGATGGGACTTATGCATTTCCAGTAAATCTGGACGAGCAGGGAAACGGCAGCGTTAAAATACAGGCGGTTCCCGTCAGCACCACGGATGCCACGCCCGCACCGGGGAGCTTCGAAGGAAACGTCACGGTGAAGATGGATCTGCGCTAGAACAGACCCTCAGGTTACGCAGGCAACCTGAGGGTAACGGCACCAATCAGAAGCCGAGGCTGTCCAGCAGATCGTCAACCTGATCCTGGCTTGCCACCACGCCCGCTTTGCTGGCGTCGAGCTGTGGGCCATTGAGCAGGCTTTCGTTCTCGCGTTTTGGACGGGCTGCCGGTTCCGGAATGTTCTCCAGCAGAACCATCAGCAGCTGGCGTTCAATCTCCTGAATCACATCCATCATGCGCTTGATCACCTGACCCGTCAGGTCCTGGAAATCTTGCGCCATCATGATATCCAGCAGTTGGGCGTTGGTGAAGCTGGTGTGGCCCGGCACATCCCCCAGGAACTGACGGGTATCGGTCACCAGCTCGCGGGCATTCGCCAGCTCAATCGGGTTCTCGAACCACTCGTCCCAGCGTTGGGTCAGCGCTTTCGCGCCTTTTTCCATCGCATCCTGATGGGGCTGCGACGCTTCAACGCTGTTCAGCGCACGTTCTGCCGCCTGGGCGGTCATCTGCACAACGTAGTCCAGACGATCTCGCGCGTCAGGAATCGCTTCCGCCGCTTCCGCAATCGCCTGATCCAGACCCAGCTCACGCAGGCTGTCACGCAGCATGCGCGTCAGGCTGCCAATACGGACGATGATATCGCTCGGCGAGTGTTCTTCAACGGGTTTCATAGCAGGTTGCAACATTTCCATCACCTCACATGCCGAGTTTCTCGAAGATCTTACCGAGCTTCTCTTCCAGGGTTGCCGCGGTGAATGGCTTCACCACATAGCCGCTTGCGCCCGCCTGTGCAGCAGCAATGATGTTCTCTTTTTTCGCTTCTGCGGTGACCATCAGAACCGGCAAGGACGCCATTCCCGCATCGGCACGAATGGTTTTCAGCAGCTCCAGACCGTCCATGTTTGGCATGTTCCAGTCGGAGATAACAAAACCAAACCCACCCGCCTGCAGTTTGTTCAGCGCATCAACGCCGTCTTCTGCTTCTTCAACGTTGTTGAAGCCCAGCTCTTTCAGCAGGTTGCGCACAATGCGACGCATGGTGGAAAAGCCATCCACAACCAAAAACTTAAGCTCTTTATCCGCCATAAAATAATACTCCTGAGTCAAATACGTATTGCCTGTCCGGCACTGATTTTCGCCAGCATCTGCTGGCTTACCTGGCTAAGATCGACCACTTCGCTCACGCCACCCATATTGATGGCCTCGCGCGGCATGCCGAACACCACACAACTTGCTTCATTCTGCGCAATCGTCCAGGCGCCAGCCTGGTGCATTGCAAGCATTCCGGCGGCACCATCGTTGCCCATCCCCGTCAGGATCACCCCAACGGCGTTGCGCCCCGCATGTTTCGCCACCGAATGAAACAGCACATCCACCGACGGACGGTGCCGGTTGACCGGCGGTCCGTCATGAATTTTGATTTGATAGTTTGCACCGCTGCGCGCCAGCTCCATATGCTTATCACCCGGGGCGATATAGGCATGTCCCGGGAGCACTCGCTCGCCGTCTTCCGCCTCTTTCACGCTGATCTGACACAGCTTATTCAGGCGTTCGGCGAACGAGCGGGTAAAGCCTGGCGGCATATGCTGGGTAATCAGAATACCCGGACTTGAAAGCGGCAATGGCTGGAGTACATGACGAATTGCCTCTGTTCCTCCGGTTGACGCCCCAATCACCAGCAGTTTTTCCGAGCTGAGTAACGGGCCGGCCTTCAGGGTTGCCGGGGCGGCCATTGGCTTATGGGCCGCCAGTTTTGCCCGCGATGCGGTACGAATTTTCTCCGCGATCATCTCGCTATACGCCAGCATCCCCTCGCGAATACCGAGCTGCGGTTTGGTGACAAAATCTACCGCCCCCAGCTCCAGCGCGCGCAGGGTGATTTCCGATCCTTTCCCGGTCAGGGAGGAGACCATCACCACCGGCATCGGCCGCAGCCGCATCAATTTCTCCAGGAAATCGATGCCATCCATGCGCGGCATCTCGACATCCAGCGTGAGCACGTCGGGGTTATATTTTTTAATTAAATCCCGCGCGACCAGCGGATCGGGCGCCGTTGCTACCATCTCCATGTCGCTGTGGCTATTGATGATTTCAGTCATGATCTGACGCATCAGCGCTGAATCGTCGACAGACAATACCCTGATTTTACTCATGCTTTTTCCTTACTCAGCGCATATACCGTTTGCCCACGCAGGCTAAACTCTCGCGCGAGGTTGCTGAAGTTTTCCGAGTGCCCGGCAAACAGTAAACCGTCAGGCTTGAGCAACGGAACAAACCGACGCAGAATGTCCTGTTCCGTCGTTTTATCAAAATAAATCATGACGTTACGGCAAAAAATGGCGTCGAATGGCCCCGGCACGTTGTACTGCTTGTCCAGCAGGTTAACGGGCGCGAATTCGACGCAATTCGCCAGCTCCTGGCGTACGCGTACCAGGCCTTCATGCGGGCCTGTCCCACGCATGAAATATCGCTGCAACTGCTGCGGCGACAGCGTTTTCAGTTCGTCCTGCCGATACACGCCGTTGCGCGCCTTCTCCAGCACCTCGGTGTCGATATCGCTGGCGTAAACCTTCCAGCGCCCGGGCGCCATCCCAAGCGTGTCGGCAAGTGTGATTGCCAGCGAGTACGGCTCTTCACCGGTCGAGGCGGCCGCACTCCAGACGCGATACTCCCCGGTACGACGCCGCGCGTGCTCTGCCAATACCGGGAAGTGGTGGGCTTCGCGGAAAAAGGCCGTCAGGTTAGTGGTTAACGAGTTGATAAAAGCCTGCCACTCTGCGCTGTTCTGGTTGGCTTCGAGCATGCTCAGATAGCGACCAAAATCATCCAGCCCCAGCGTACGCAAGCGCCGCACCAGACGGTTGTAGACCATGTCCCGCTTATGATCCGCAAGCACGATCCCTGCACGCTGGTAGATTAACTGACATATCCGACGAAAATGCGCGTCGGACATCGCGAGGCGCTGTGTCATCTGCAACAATAATGACGTTTGCCCAGGGGGCATTGGTGATGTCATAGCGCCTTCTTAATTACATTCAGGATACAACTGGCACGGCCTGCGACCGCCCGACTTCTGTTACTGCTTCAACGTGCTCTTTCACATTAAATACCGCGACCAGCCCGGTGAGACGATCCGCCTGGCTGGCCAGCTGATCGGTTGCCGCTGCCGCTTCCTCAACTAACGAGGCATTCTGTTGCGTCACCTGATCCATCTGGCTGACGGCCTGAGCAACCTGCTCAATGCCGCGACGCTGTTCGTCCGACGCAGACGCAATCTCGCCCATGATGTCGTTAACCCGCGTGACGGAGGTGACGATCTCATGCATGGTATGCGCCGCCGTATCCACCAGGGCTGAGCCTTGCTGGACGCGTGATACCGACTCTTCAATCAGGACCTTAATCTCTTTCGCCGCGTTGGCACTGCGGCTGGCCAGGTTACGCACTTCCCCCGCCACGACCGCAAACCCACGCCCCTGTTCACCGGCGCGCGCCGCTTCAACCGCGGCATTCAGCGCCAGAATGTTGGTCTGGAACGCGATACCGTCGATCACGCTGATGATGTCACCAATCTTTTGCGAGCTGGTGGCAATCTCCTGCATGGTGCTGGCAACGTGAGAGGCCTGATCGCCCCCTTTTTTCGCCGTCATTGCCGCCTGTTTTGACAGGTCAGACGCCTGACGCGCGTTATCGGCGTTCTGGCTGACCGTCGCGGTCAGCTGCTCCATGCTGGCCGCCGTCTGCGCCAGCGAGGCCGCCTGCTGCTCGGTGCGGGAAGAGAGATCGTTGTTGCCTGCCGCAATCTCTGAGATCCCGGTGTGCATGGCATAACTGCCCTGACGCACATCGGAGACGGTTTCCCGCAGGGCACCCTGCATCGCCTTCAGGCTGGCAAAGATCGCCGAAATTTCGTTCTTACCGAACACCGCCACCGGACGCGCCAGATCGCCCTTCGCAATACTGTCGAAGTGGCTGCTGATAATCGCCAGCGGCTGCACAATCATTTTGCGTGACCAGAGCAGTGCCCCACCGGTCAGTAGCCCCGCCAGAATCACGACGACGCCAAAGATCACACCCGACATGTGATAGCTGATACGGCTGTCTTCCTCTGCACGTTGAACAGACTGGTTAATATCCTGCTGCCACGCGTTAAAGCTGCCGTCGAACGCATCCTGTGAGGCCTGCACCGGCGCGGTCATAAAGTCCGAGAGCTGGTTGTTCTCAAGCCAGGTCGCCTGGTGGTCCAGATCGCTGTACCACTGTTCAAAGTTCTTCTTCATGGCGGCTTTCAGCGCGTGCTCTTTCTCGCTGCCCGCCGCCTGCGCCGTGAAAGCGTTAAACTGTGCGCCAGCCTGTTTCAGGCTGCTTCGCGCGGTGGCCATCAGCGCTTTAATGTCATCCGGCGGATAGCTCAGCGCGGTTAAGGTGCCCGCCTTGTTCAGCGCAGTGCTTGCCTGCAACAGCACGGCACGCGTTTGTGCCAGTGCGGAGCGCTGCTGATTACTCGCCTCAACATCCTGCAAATTCTGATAGCCATCGCGAAACGCCCAAAAAGACAACCCGTTACTGCCAACCTGCAACACACCGCAAAGGATCAGAATCAAAAACAGTGTGGTCGAGATACGAATACGATTTAACATCCACGCTCCCATCAAGCGGCAAGCAGCCGCGGTTTAATTGTCAGTCAAAATGTTTCCCAGTTTTCATCTTGTCCGGCCGGTGCAGCACGCAGGCGAGTTGCCGTCGATTCGGCGGCAGGCGCTTTATACGTGGCTTGCGCAGTGACCGTATTTCCAGCGAGTGAAGCGAGACGAAACGCCGAGACGGCCATCTTCAGACGGCTCGCCTGGTCTTCAAGGGCAGCGGCCGCGGCCGCGGACTCCTGCACCAGCGCGGCGTTTTGTTGTGTCACGCGATCCATTTCCGATACCGCCAGGGCAACCTGGTCGATACCACGACTCTGCTCATCAGATGCAGAGGCGATTTCACCCATGATGTCCGTTACGCGGGTAACAGCATTCACGATGTCATTCATGGTCTCCCCGGCGCTTTCCACCAGTACCGAGCCGGTATCCACGCGGGAGACGGAGTCTTCAATCAGGGCCTTAATCTCTTTCGCCGCGTTGGCGCTGCGGCTGGCCAGGTTGCGTACTTCCCCGGCAACCACCGCAAACCCGCGACCCTGCTCACCCGCCCTCGCCGCTTCCACGGCGGCGTTCAGCGCCAGGATATTGGTCTGGAAGGCGATGCCGTCGATGACGCTGATGATGTCGGCGATTTTCTTCGAGCTGTCGGCAATTTCGTGCATGGTTTTCACCACGCCATCCACCACGCGGCCGCCGCGCTGCGCCGTCTCGGAGGCGCTTTCAGCCAGCTGAGAGGCCTGACGGGCGTTATCGGCGTTCTGCTTCACGGTTGCGGTGAGCTGCTCCATGCTGGCAGCGGTCTCTTCCAGCGCGGACGCCTGCTGCTCGGTACGGGATGAGAGATCGTTATTCCCCATCGCAATTTCGCTGGTGCCGGTATAGATGGCATCCGTGCCGCTACGCACGTTGGCGACGGTATCGATGAGCGAACGCTGCATATGGTCAACGCTGTTTGCCAGTTCGGTGATCTCATTGCGCCCGGAAACGGTTAGCGTTTTGGTTAGATCGCCACCGGCAATTTCACGAATGTGGGCAATGACGCGACCGAGAGGATTCAGCAGGATGTGGCGAATGCCGTACCACACCGCGACCAGCACAATGACCAGCGCCAGCGCCATTACGGCCATCTGCCATTTTGCAAAGCGGTAATCATTCTGGCTGGCAGTAAAGGCCGAGTGATAGAGATCACCACTGGCCTTCGCATATTCCCCGAGCGCGGCGCCGAGTGCGTTTTGCATTCCCTGCGTGGGCTGCGCGAAATAGGCGTCCATATTGCCGCTCTCCAGGAACTGGATCAGCTCCGTCAGGCCAGCAAAGTAGGCGTTGTATTTTTCGTCAATGTTCTGGCTGACCTGCGCCATAGCAGGCTGCGGCGCGATCTGTTTGAAGGCGTCGTAATGTTTAGCAGCGTCTGCGAGGGTGGTACGGGCATTTTTCAACAGATCGGTTTTCGCGCTGCTCTGCTGATTGTTGGGGTCCATCATCATGCGCGCGGACGAACGGCTCAGGTTGATACGCGTTTGCAGCATCAGATCCCACGTCGAGGTGAGTTCACTCTGCTGCAGGCGAAGATCGTTCGAGGCGGCGAAACTGTCCTGGTTCTGTTTTAATGACGAGAAAAAAAGCCCGCCGGAGATAAGCTGAAGTAGTGCGAAAATGACCAGCACCATCATAAGCATTGTGACAACGCGGATACGGTTCAACATACAACACCTTCTCATAGATTTATTAACGGTGTTATCGGCACAGGCCACAGGAACTTTACATTTGCGAAAGGGAAAAGCGTGGACTAAAACGCGACGTCAACAATCAGCGTATCGGTGTAGGTGCCAGCGGGAGGCGTAGTCTGACTGGTCAGGACCTTCGCGGTGTAGTTGTAGGTGCGCAGTAAACCGTCGGTGCTGACCTGGGACGCGGTCGCGCTGGTCCAGCGTTCGGCACCGCTGCCGCCCCAGCGGTTGGTGGTGGCTTCTTTATAAATGTCATAACTGAGGAAGTTGCTGCCGCTCACCATACGCCGTACGTTGTTCAGGGCGTTGGCACCATTATTAATGCCAATGGTGTAGGTGCTGCCTTTAGTACAGGTCACGGCAATGGCTTGCGAGACGGTGGGGAAACTTTGCACCAGCGGCGCGCTGTTAAAGTTCACGTCCGGCGTGGTCATGGCGCTGCAGTCATTGGTGACGGTCATGTTCAGCAGAATACTGGTTGTTGCGGTTCCCGACTGGGGAGACGTACAAAGGCTTCCAAGACCGACGGCACAGACGTTGTAATTGATGCTGAAGGTCAACAGCACCTGGTAAGGCCCGGCCGTCACGTTTTGCCCGGCGACGGTGCGAAAATAGAGCGGTATGTTGTACCGCTTTGAGCCAAGCAACCCCAGCAGGGTATTACCGCTCCAGGTATACGATTTACTTATCTGCACTTCGCTACTGCTCGCACAACCCGATAATCCACACAGCCGGGTGGGGATCACATCCGTAATACTCGTGTCGTCGGTGCGTTTCAGGTTGGCGCGGCTGTTGCCCGAAACCGACGCCGCGGTGTAATTCAACGTCACCGAATCGTTGGTCAGAATATTCAGTACCGCATCGCATGCCACCACCAGCGTACCGGTGGTTTCCACCTCCCCGGTTCCGCTAAGCGCAAACGACGTGACGCTGCCAAACGAGGCATTGACCGTACTGATGGTACACGCCGCCCAGCCCCCGCCGGAGAACAGCAGCAGCATCAACAGCAGCCAGCGTTTCACGGGCCCTCCCGACACACCAGCGGACCGTAGGTTTGCAGCTTATGCTGCGGATTAGGCCCCACGTTCAGGGTCGCCGTGCAGCGCTTCCCGGCAGGCGTGATCACCTCAAGCGGATTGACGTCGCTGAGATTCTCCAGCCAGGCGATCCCGTCATAGCCCACCACCGCATTACTGCGCGAGGCTCGCCGCACCTGGCTTCCAACCGGAATCGCTTGCCCTCGCGCATCATGCAGAATGACGCTTGCCACTCGCTCCTGCTCCATCGGGAAATCCACCAGATAACCGCTGTGACGACGGATGGCAATCCGCCGCTCTGTCTCTTTCAGCCGGGTATCCGCAGGCAGATTCAGCGTATCAATCCGGTAGCTTGCCGGGTAATACGCCGACACCCCGCTGACCAGCAGGTAACCGTTGTTATTCGTTTTACCCACGGGCTGGTTCTCATAGCTGACGGGCACGTCCGGATGACCGTCGGTGCTGATCACCACAAACGCATCGTTGATTTTGTTCGCCGCAAACAGCTCTCCGTCCATCAGGACAATCGCGCCCATTGCCTCGCCCCACCAGGTCATGGTGTCTCTTTCGCCGTAGCCGCCGCCCTGCAGTTCGATGTTGTTATTGCGCCAGCCCAGCGTACCCTGCTGATAATCACTGGATTTTGACTGGTTTGCCCAGGCCATGTTCCAGCTAAAACCACCGTCAGAAGGCATGGAGTGGTTATAGTTAATCCGCTGCGTGCTGCCCGCATCCGGGGTGTTCTCAACGGTGACGGCAGCGCTGTCGCGTGCGCCCAGCGGCACCTGCAGCGAGAGCGCAACCGTCCAGTCCCCCCGCTGCTGGTCCCGGCTGCCGGCCAGGTAAATACTGCTTGCGCCCCACAGATTTCGGCTCCATGAGAGATTCAGGAGCTCCGTTTTTTGGCCGTCAAAGCTCTCTACGCCGATCCAGGCCGCGCCAATATTGCCATACTGCCCCATGTTAAACGTCAGGGAATACTGGTCCGTATTGCGGCTAAGGCTGGCGATGGGTTTGTCGTTTTCGTCATACACCGTCGGCTGGTCATAAAGGGCAAGATTGCCAAAACCGCGATCGCGACGCGTGTGCTGGGTGGCCACGCTGAACTCGCTGGTATTGTACTGGTAACCCCAGTTGATTTGCCCGCCGTTGTCTCCGCGCATGCGGCTTTGTGAGTAAGAGGTGTTCACTACGCCAAACTGGCCGAGTTTGATCACCGTCCCTGCCCCGCCCAGCGCCAGCTCCTGCGCCCCTTCCGCATGGCCCTCCAGCGTCAGCCAGTCGGTCACCCCGTAGCGATACGAGCCGCTACCGGCAGCAGGACCGTAGTCAAAATTCCTGATGCCATAGTTACGGCGCAGGCTGCCGAGCGTCACGGCGCCATCACTCAGCCCTTGTTTGAGCAAATCGCTGGTGACATAAAACGGTAGCGTGGTACTCACCTGACGGCCCAGCGCATCGGTGGTGACCAGCACCGCATCCCCGGCACCGTTGATATAGGGCAGATTGGTCAGGGTGAAGGGGCCAGGCTGAAGCTGGGTTGAGCCAGAGCGATAGCCGTTGATAAACAGATCCACCGAGGTAGGCACCGCGGCTTCACCCGAAAACTCCGGCAGCGGCCATGTCACCAGGTCCGGGCGCAGGGAGAAATCACGTCCGTAGCTAATACCGCCCATCCGCACGCTGGAGGTCCAGCTCAGGGCATCGCTGATCACGTCCCCCGCGCTCAAGGTGGTCGCGTCATCCTCACGGGTTATCAGCAGCGTCGTGTCATAGCGAACATACCCTTCCTGTTGACCGTCGTTTCCGGTGAAATTTTTCCGGGCGTAGCCGGTGGAGGAGAACGAGCCGTTCTCGTTGAAGTAGCGGAATTCATGCCAGAGCGACGCCTGACCGCCGATATGTTCCGTGTGGTTGGTATACAGATCGTAATTCAGCAGCGCCCCGCGCCCATAGTGCGGTTTGGTCTGCGCCGTTTGGGCACTGAAAGGCGTCACCCGGGCACTGATCCAGTCGCGGGGAACGGTCAGCAACAGGCGCTGTGCGGCACTGTCATACGCCACACGAACCTGACTCAGTGAGGCGAGATTCACCTCGCCGGCGGGCACATGCTCCGGGGGGAGCCCCGCGCGCAGCAAATCGGCGCTGGAGATAAAGAAAGCGCCGTTACGTTGCGTCACGGGTACCACCAGACCGGTGTCGTAGTGGTTGAGCACGAGGGCAAGCTGGAAAACCGCCTCATCATTTACCGCCTGCGCCTGAGGAGGCGGCGGTAAACTGTCGTCACCGGGATCGGCCCAGGTTGTGGTGCTGACGCAAAGCAGTAGCATCATTGCCGGCTTCAGTTGACGGGCGTCGACTGCCATTGTTCATCCCTGGCATTAATCTGCGCGCTCATCCGGTCCGGCTGACGAACGCCAGCGGGTATTGGCCAGCTGCGGGTGCTGCCCGGGAGGACGTAACCCAGTAATCCCTCCGCTACGGTGCGTTTCTGTCCGCCCTGCTCCAGTGACACCTGGCTTAATCTGACATGCACATCCCCCTGATTACGTACCTGTAATGCAGGCTGTCCTCCCTCGTGGGTCACGCGCCAGCTCAGATTTCGGGTCTCGGCCAGGGCATGATGCGCCCCCTCTTTAAGGGTCGGGATACCCTGTCCGTAGACAAACAGCGGAATGGAATAGCGCATCTGTAATTTAAGGCCGATGGAGGGTTCGGCTTTCGCGTCGGGCTGGGGAATTTCATCAACAATAATGCGGTAGGCTTGTTCGACCCCGACAGGGACTGCGCTCTGTTTGATAAGGCGAATCAGCTGTTTATTGCCTTTCTGAATGGTGACAATGGGCGGGCTGGCGACCACGTCCTGCTGCGCGCTGTAGCGTTCGTATCCCCCCTCCTGCTTCCAGCGCACAATACGCACCTGCATCGTCGTTGCGCTGTTTCCCTGGTTCTGGATCCACAGCTCCGTGGCGTTGGCATCTGCGGCAAGCCAGGGATCGATGGGCCAGAGCAGAATGGTGGCCGCCGCCTGCGCCTCGCCTGTGGCCGCGACGCCTGATAAAACACCCGCCAGACACAACTGCCGGAACAATGGCTTCATCGACTCTCTCCCTTTATTACCATGACAAGGTCACGGTGAGCTGATCGGTATAGGTTCCTGCCGGGCTAAAGCCGGTCAGTAGCGCCACGCCAAACAGCGGCAGCGCGATGTTATTGCTGTTGGTATAGGTCACCGGTATTGCCTGGTTAACGCCAATTTCGCTGTTGGCGGCCAGCGAGCTGCTGCTGTAGAGCCGGTACGGCACCAGTTCTGTTCCTCCGGACCGCTTCATCCGACGGACGGATGAATAATTTTGACCGCCATTAATGCTCATGCTCAGCGCCACGCCCGGCGTACAGGCGATAGACAACGCCCCGTTTGGCACAAAGCTGGTACTGACTGGCGCGCTTTCCACCCCGTTATGGGTGCCAAAATCCAGCGTACCGAGAAGCCCCCCGCTACCGGTGGCCACCGCGCAACCCGGTACAATGGTCGCGCTGACCTTAAAGGACTGCGATGTCACCGCCCCCGCAGCAGGTATCAGCAACAGCCCGACGATCAGCGCGAAAAAAGGCTGCACGCTTCCCTCTGCGCGTTTGCGCAGACCTGTAAAAGGGGCCTTCATGGCAGTGCAGATCTAATAGGTCACGCTGACGTTAATCGTGTCGGTATAGGTGCCGGGTACCACCGTTACGCTGTTCCCGCCTCCGGTAATGCGGCCGTACAGGGTATAACTGTCGACCCCACCTGCCGTAGACGCGATCGGCAACGCGGTGTTATTGGCAATCACAGAGTTGAACCCGCTGTCGCTGTAAAGGCTATAAGCCACACCCTGTGCCGCGTTGGCCGTATTGACCAGGTAGCGCTCAGGCGTCCCTGGCGACCCCACCACGGAGCCAGGGGCGGTGGAATGGGTATTGCCGGTTATCGCGACCGTATAGCTGGCGGTCGTACACTGGACGGTAAAGGTGTTTCCGCCGCTGGCGCCGCTCAACTGCGTCGTAAGGGTGGAAAACGTTGCGGGATGGGTACCAAAATCGAGCGTCCCGAAGTTAATACCACTTTGCGTGGGCGATCCGTTTATCAGGCAGCCGTTTGTCAGCGTCAGCGTCGCCCCGATGGTGCCGCTGCTGGTAACGGCCAGTGCCTGATTAACTACGGTCGTAGTCAGTAATGTGCCTGCACAGATCAAAAGGAGTTTTCTTTTCATTTACCACCCTCCAGAAGACGTCTCCGTTCCCTTGCAACATTTTATTTTTAACGTTCAAGATGTTAGCCCCGCTTAACGTTCCTCTGAGGGGGTTATTGAGAATTTAGTTTACGGATATCGCTTCGACCACCCGACGCAGGGTAGTCACAACCTATGTCTTATTGACAGCATTTATTTTTTAAAAACAGAAAGTTAAACCGAAATAAAAGAATATTCGGGCGCGAAGCCTGAGGATATATCCGCAAAAGTGTGATAAGCGTCACAATATATCGTCTGCACATTAACAACAAAATTAATAAAACTTAAAAACTTGTTGTATCCCCCTACACTTTGCGTCAATTTATGTGCCGAATAATTTCCCGCGCAGTAATAAAAAATCTATATGTATCGGCGCGGGCGACATCTAAAGCGCATAGAGGGTCTTTTTTCGTGGCAAGTGCAAACAAACTCACACTCTTCATCGTGATATTCATGCTGGCGGGTATTCTTTCAGGAGCAGCAATTCATGAATACGCATCTGCGGATGCCATTAAAGCCTGGTCGGATAATATTACCCTGCTGACCGACATCTTCCTTCGTCTGATCAAAATGGTTATTGCACCCTTGGTCTTCAGTACGCTGACCGTCGGCATTATGAAACTGGGCGAAACCTCCACCATTGGCCGCGTTGGCGGTAAAGCGATGGTGTGGTTTATCAGCTCATCGGTGCTCTCCATTCTGGTCGGACTGTTTATCGTCACGCTGGAGCATCCGGGAAGTGGTCTGAACCTGACGATCCCAACCGAAGCGGTAGATACCGGTCTGGCCGTTGGAGGCATGACGCTGAAAGCGTTTCTGTCTCACACTATTCCAACCAGTATCGCAGGCGCGATGTCGAACAATGAGATCCTGCAGATTGTGGTGTTCTCAATGTTCTTCGGTATCGGCGGTGCGTCGCTGGGGCAGAAATTCAACGCGCCGCTGGTTGCCGCGCTGGATGTGGTTTCCCATATCATGCTGAAGGTAACCGGTTACGTGATGTACGTTGCGCCGCTGGCCATCTTTGCGGCGATCTCCTCCGTCATTGCCACTCAGGGCTTAGGCATTCTGTTGAACTATGCCTCCTTTATTGGCGGTTACTATGTTGCCATCCTTCTCACCTGCCTGGTATTGCTCGCCGTGGGCTATATGGTTTTGAAAAAAGAGGTGTTTCGCCTGGTCAGCATGTTGAAAGACCCGGTACTGGTGGCGTTCACCACCAGCAGTTCTGAAGCCGCCTACCCTAAAACGCTGGAGCAACTGGAGCGTTTTGGCTGCTCACGCAATATCGCCTCTTTTGTTCTGCCAATTGGCTACTCCTTCAACCTGGTGGGGTCGATGGTGTACTGCTCGTTCGCGTCGATGTTTATCGCCCAGGCGTATAACATTCACCTGAGTTTCTCAGAGGTAACGGTACTGATGTTAACCCTGATGCTGGCGTCAAAGGGGATTGCGGGCGTACCGCGTTCGTCCCTGGTGGTGCTGGCTGCGACCATTCCAAGTTTTAATATCCCGGTAGCGGGCATTCTGCTGCTGATGGGGATTGACCACTTCCTGGATATGGGGCGTTCAGCCATTAACGTGCTGGGGAACGGGATTGCGACCGCGATGCTGTCGCAGAATGAAGGGGCGCGGGAAGCGGAAGCTGAGCTGGTAAAGCAGGAAGCGTAAGGGGCTAAAAAAGCCGGGTGGCGGCTTCGCCTTACCCGGCCTACAAATGGCTCGAACACGTAGGCCGGGTAAGCGTCAGCGCCACCCGGCTTTGTTTTATGCCACGTGATTCGCCGCGATATCCAGCAGCGCCATCTCTTCGCTGTTCAGCAGCTTCTCAATGTTCACCAGAATCAGCATACGCTCGCCGAGCGCACCCAGACCGGTCAGGTATTCGGTCGACAGGGTGACCGCAAACTCCGGCGCAGGGCGAATCTGGTCAGAGGTCAGAGAGAGCACGTCAGATACGCCATCCACCACGATACCCACCACGCGCTGCCCCAGGTTCAGGACGATCACCACGGTGTTGTCATTGTAGTCAACGTCGCCCTGGCTGAACTTCACGCGCAGATCGACGATGGGCACAATGACGCCGCGCAGGTTGGTGACACCTTTAATAAAAGCAGGTGTGTTAGCGATGCGGGTAACCTGATCGTAACCACGAATTTCCTGCACTTTAAGGATATCGATGCCGTACTCCTCATCGCCTAAAGTGAATACCAGGAATTCCTGTCCTGATGGCTCGCCCGCCAGTTTCGTTACATTACTCATACCGGTCATGTTTTTACCTTCTACTTAATCAGGCGGCTGTGTACGCCACACGTTGTTCACGATTTAATCCCTGAAGCGCCGACACATCGACGATCAGCGCCACGCTACCATCACCCAGAATGGTCGCGGCAGAAATACCAGGCACTTTGCGGTAGTTGCTTTCGAGGTTCTTCACCACCACCTGATGCTGACCAATCAGCTGATCAACCAGCAGCGCATAGCGACGGCCCGCACTTTGCAGGATCACAACGATGCCCTGCGTGGCCTCGGTCTTCGCGCCGTCCACTTCGAACACTTTCCACAGTTCCACCAGCGGCAGATATTCCCCGCGCACTTCGAGCACGCGCTCACCGCCCGCCAGCGGATGCAGATCTTCTTCACGCGGCTGCAGGGATTCCATCACCGCGTTCAGCGGAAGAATGAACACTTCGTCTGCCACTTTCACGGACATCCCGTCGAGGATCGCCAGCGTCAGCGGAAGCAGGATGCGAATGGTGGTGCCGGAACCCTGCTTAGACTGGATCTCAACGTGGCCGCCCATCTCCTGGATGTTACGTTTCACCACGTCCATGCCGACGCCGCGCCCGGAAACGTCAGTCACCTGCTCTGCGGTAGAGAAGCCGGGCGCGAAGATCAGCATCCCCACTTCTTCATCGGTCATGTTTTCGTTGACCGCCATGCCCTGCGAAATCGCCTTCGCCAGAATACGCTCGCGGTTAAGACCCGCGCCGTCATCGGTCACTTCGATGCAAATATTCCCGCCCTGATGTTCCGCAGAGAGAATCAAATTGCCCACCGGCGATTTTCCGGCAGCAATGCGGTTTTCCGGCAGTTCAATACCGTGGTCGAGGCTGTTACGCACGAGGTGCGTTAACGGGTCGATGATGCGCTCGATCAGGCTCTTATCCAGCTCGGTGGAGCTACCCATCAGCGTCAGTTCAATCTGTTTATTCAGTTTGCTCGCGAGATCGCGTACCAGGCGCGGGAAGCGGCTGAAGACATATTCCATCGGCATCATACGGATGGACATGACAGATTCCTGCAGATCGCGGGCGTTACGTTGTAACTGACCCATGCTGGTGATCAGATCGCCATGGGTAACCGGGTCCAGTTCATTAGAACGTTGTGCCAGCATCGACTGGGTGATCACCAGTTCGCCCACCAGGTTGATCAGCTGGTCAACCTTCTCAACGGCAACGCGAATACTGGTGGATTCGCTGGAGCGCGCGGCCGGTTTTTCACCACGTGCAGGTGCAGCAGCGTCTTTTGGCACCGCTTTCAGCGCCGGGGCCGCAGGCGCGACAGCCGGGGTCGGAGCCTGAGCGATGACGGCCACCTCTTCCTGCGCTACTGGAGCTTCCGCTTCGGCGGTTTCGGTTTCGGTTTCGAAGGCAATCTGGTCGGCTTCAATCACAAAGCACAGCACCGCCACGATATCGTCCTGACCAATCCCGTCATCAAGCGTAGCGGCGAGGCTGTCTTTGCCTTTCACGACATTGCTTAACGTCGCCAGGTTACCCAGCTCTTCTTCCAGCAGGTTAACCTCATTCTCTTTCAGGCGTGAAAGCACAACACGCAATTTGCCCGCTTGCGCAGCGGCTGGCGCGGTTTCACCGGCACCAACCGCATCGACAACGCTCAGTTTTGCAGCAGGGACAACGGCTGCTGCGACCTCACCTTTTGCTTCCAGAGCGAGCTGGCGAAGCGCATTGCAGATATATTCAAAGCTGGCGGCATCAGGCTCTGCCGAACTTTTATAGGCGTCGAGCTGTTCCTGCATAATATCTTTGGTTTCCAAAAACAGGTTGATAATGTCGGTATTGAGCTGCATCTCACCGCGTCGTGCTTCATCCAGCAGGTTTTCCATTAAATGGGTTGTTTCCTGCAGGATGGTAAATCCAAACGTTCCGGCTCCGCCCTTAATGGAATGCGCCGCACGGAAGATGGCATTGAGCTGCTCGGAGTCCGGTGCTTCGGGCACCAGGTCGAGCAAATGTTGCTCCATATCGGCCAACAATTCGTCGGCTTCATCAAAGAATGTCTGGTAAAAATCGCTAATATCCATGCTCACGCTATCACCTCGGATTGGCTGGTGGCGATGTTGGAACGGCAGCCGAAGGAACGGCCCCAGGCTGTTTTAAATCGTCCAGTGACTCATTCTGACTTTCGGCGTTTTCATGCAGGATGGCCTGCTCCGCCTGCTGGTTCAGCACTAAAAGACTGATACGACGGTTGATGGCGTCATCCGGCCCGCGGTCGGAGACGCGCATGGTTGCTGCCATGCCGACCACGCGCAGTACCTTGCCATCATCAAGCCCACCGGCCACCAGCTCGCGACGCGAGGCGTTGGCACGATCGGCAGAAAGCTCCCAGTTGCTGTATCCCTTCTCCCCACTGGCGTACGGGAAATCATCCGTGTGGCCTGACAGGCTGATTCGGTTAGGAATGCCGTTCAGCACCGGTGCAATAGCGCGCAGAATATCGCGCATGTACGGCTCAACCTCGGCGCTGCCGGTTTTAAACATCGGACGGTTCTGGCTATCAATGATCTGAATACGCAACCCTTCCTGCACCAGATCGATTTTCAGGTGCGGTCGCAACGCACGCAGTTTGGGGTCAGCCTCAATCAGCTGATCGAGATCGCCACGCAGTTTTTTCAGACGCGCCTGTTCCATCTTCCTCTTCAGCTCGTCGATGTTCGGCTCTTTTTTCACCTCACCCTTCTGCTGGGTGTAATCATCACCGCCGCCAGGAATGGGGCTGTCGCTGTTAGAGATACGCGGCCCACCGGTCACTGCCGTCGCCAGCGGCGTACGGAAATATTCGGCAATCTGGATCAGTTCTTTCGGGCTGGAGATGGAGATCAGCCACATCACCAGAAAGAACGCCATCATTGCAGTCATAAAGTCGGCGTACGCGATTTTCCACGAGCCGTGCGCGCCATGCCCACCGCCCTTGTGCTTGCGTTTTTTTACGATGACGATCGGATGGGACTGGTTTTTCATGCGTCCTCAGTTGTCGTCTGTTGGTTTGGGTTTTTCACCGCGCGCACGTGTTCTTCAAGTTCGATAAACGACGGACGCTCGCTGGAGTAAAGCGTTTTACGGCCAAATTCAACCGCGATCGGCGGCGCATAACCATTGAGGTTTGAGAGCAGCGTGATCTTCACGCACTGCATCATTTTGGTGGTTTCCGCGCTCTTCTGGCGCAGGACGCTGGCCAGCGGAGAGATAAAACCATAAGCCAGCAAAATACCGAGGAAGGTCCCTACCATCGCATGGGCAATCAGCGCGCCCAGTTCGGCCGCCGGACGATCCGCCGACGCCAGGGCATGTACCACCCCCATCACCGCCGCAACGATACCGAAAGCCGGAAGCGAGTCACCCACCAGCGCCAGGCTGTTGGCCGGCACTTCAGATTCGCTTTCGTGGGTTTCGATCTCTTCATCCATCAGCGCTTCGATTTCGAAGGTATTCATATTGCCGCTAATGATGAGTCGCAGATAATCGACGATGAAATCCAGCATCATGGCATCAGCCAGAATGCGCGGATAGCTGGCAAAAATTTCGCTCTCTTTCGGGTTTTCAATATCCCGCTCAAGAGAGAACATCCCCTGCTGACGTGACTTCGCCATTAGGCGATAAAGCAGCGCCAGCAGATCCATATACATGCTTTTGGTATATTTCGAGCGACGGAACAGCAATGGAATGGCTTTCAACGTGCCCTTGATGGATTTGCCGTTGTTACCAACGATAAAAGCCCCTACCCCTGCGCCGCCGATGATAATAAGTTCAGCCGGTTGATAGAGTGCTCCAAGGTGCCCGCCGGTCATCATGTAACCGCCGAAAACTGTACCGAGAACTACCAGGTAACCTAATAAGATAAGCACGACATCATCCTTCCGCTAGTGACTATGGCAAGGACGTTCAGTTCGTAGCGTTTACCGTTTGAGGGGTAAAAAAAAGCAGCGGTAATGACTTACCGCTGCTGGAATCTTGCCCACACGTTCGGGTTAAACAGCTTGTTCGATCTGTTCATCCAGCAGTTGTGGAATAATATCGGCAGCATCCCGGGAAAGTTTACGTCTTTTTACTGCGCGGGATGGAGGCTGGCATAAACTACAGGCGAAGCTGCCAACAGGCTGATGAGCATGGGTAATAAAATTGCCATCGCAGCAATTACAGCGCGACAGTTCAAGCATTCCGCTCTCAACAAAACGTACCAGCGTCCATGCTCGGGTCAGTGCCAGCAGGGGGCCTTCGTCCTGCTGCGGGCATTGTTCAAGGTAAAGTTTATACGCTTTGATCACGGCGTCGACGCCGCTACACAAACCGGTTTTCAGAAGGTATTGCCAGGCGTTACAGAACATCGATGCGTGGATATTTTGCTCCCACGTCATAAACCAGTCTGTCGAAAACGGCAACATGCCTTTCGGCGGGGGACTACCACGTAACTCTTTATACAGTTTAATGAGGCGACCACGGCTCAGCTGAGTCTCGCTTTCCAGCATTTGTAAACGAGCACCCAGCGTAATCAGCTCCATGGCAAGCTGTATGTCACGCGCTTCCTGAACAATGCTTTTCTCGCTCATTGCTAGGCCCTTTTCTTACGGGCTGCGTCATCAGGCTGGCTGATTTCGTTAAGCAAGCGAGTGGAGAGAAGAATACCGGTATGGATCTGTTGCAGATCGTCAACACGGGATTCCTGCGTCAGACGCGTGATCGTCTGCGGATTGTCAAAACGGAACTGGCAAACCAGTTGATTCGTTTCGGCCAGTTTTACCATCTGCGGGAGGGTTAAACCACCCAGCATGGTTGCCATTTCTTCGTTAATACCCAGACGAAACATCGCGGACGCTTTGTCCTGACTAATTAAACGCTGCGCGAGCAGTAAATATGACAAATTGATGTCATAGATATGTTTTAGCAACTCGGATGTATGCATTGTTCCCATCCCGAATAACCAACTATTATTTTTATGCGGAAAGACCGCACCCCGTGATGTCGCCGGGAAATCACCCGGTATAAAAAGAAAAGGCTAAATGCATAGTTGAATCTAGGTTTGTATTCATCGAAACGCGCAAGAGTCGAAACGCAGTAACGTCTCTTACGTGGTTTATCATTTCTTACAAATAACTAAGATTTTTCCTAATTCGACGCAAACTCTACTCGTCAGATTTGCCACATACAATGCAGCCACCCTCAAATTTAAAAAAATGTGATCCACGTCACACAATTTAAGTGAATATCCTCCATAAATCCATCAGTATGACTTGTAGTTTGTTCATTTTTTGCCCATTTGGCACAGTTTTGTATTCTTAATCGACGAATAGTCATGCAGAAGGGTGAAGCGAACTGGCATGTATCGTGCTTTTCCTGCCGTGAGCGCGCCCCGGAAACCTTCACAAGATGCTCATCTTAAGGAAACATTTTTCTTACCGTGAAAAAACATAGAGTTATGCAAGCCGCCCATAAAAATTGTTTCAGAGCGTGATCATTCGAAATATGTTTATAACGGGTTAAAACGATTTAACAGCAAAAGAGGGAAATTGTGTGATTTACGTTAAGTTGTTAATTTTTTTCATTTAGACGCGTTTTTCAGTTATTCTTCTTATAAGAATAATTAATGAATAATTATGATAAGCTTCACACTAATGTCGTAATCCCCTCTTGCAGATCCTGGTCATTCGCGGTAATGGTGATCACACGCTGTCTTTCAGACATCTAAGGAGTGCGACATGAGTTACTCCCATCTGCTTGTATCTGTTGCTGTTTCCCCCGAAAGTCATCTGCTTGTTTCCCGGGCCGTGTCCATCGCCAGGCCCAGCAATGCGCGAATTAGCCTCATCACGCTTGCAGCCGAACCCGAGATGTATAATCAGCTGGCAGCCCCCATGCTGGAAGATATTCGTGAGGTATTGCAGGAAGAAACACAGCAATTTCTGCGAGAGTTGGTAGAAAAGGCACAATATCCTGTTTACGAGACCGTAATTGCGACCGGTGAACTTAATGCTCATATTCTCGACATGTGTCGCAAACAGAATATTGATTTAGTGATTTGCGGGAACCATAACCACAGCTTTTTATCTCGCGCAGCTTGCGCGGCAAAATCTATTGTCGCGTCAAGCCAGGTTGATGTGCTGTTAGTGCCGCTTGGGGGGTCGTAAACCCCCCGGAGGAATATCAGGCGAGTTTAGGGAATGTTGCGATCTTTTTTTGCAGATCGCCTTCATGGCTTTGCGGCGTTATTTCGCGGAGATCCTGAATAAAACGCGCCTGCCAGTGATTAATATCGTTCTTACGGATCGTTTCCATCATCTCAGCATGGCGTGAAATGCGCTCCGTCAGCGGCATGGTCAACGCGCGGTTGAGGGCATTAGCCACGTCATCCCTATCGTAAGGGTTCACGATAAGCGCTGATGTGAGCTCATTCGCCGCCCCGGCAAACTGGGAAAGCACCAGTACCCCCGGGTCCGCCGGGTCCTGAGCCGCCACATACTCTTTTGCCACCAGGTTCATCCCGTCACGTAACGGGGTGACCAGCCCGACGTCTGCATAGCGGAAGACTTTCATCAGGATTTTGCGGTCAAAATGCTGATTCAGGTAAAAGAGCGGCGTCCAGCCAAGCTGACCATAGCGACCATTGATGCGCCCCGCTTCCGTTTCCAGCTGGTGACGAATATCCTGGTAGGCCTGAACTTCACCGCGCGACGTTGGCGCTATCTGGGTATAACGAATTTTACCGTGGTGCTGAGGGTATTTATCCAGCAGCGTTTCATAGGCCAGGAAGCGTTCCGGTAGTCCTTTGGAATAATCCAGACGCTCTACCGAGAAGATATTCTTCACATGCTTGAGTTCATTCTTCAGCTGCGCCAGCTTCGGCGGCAGCGGGCCGGAAGCCTGATCCGCAATCTCGTCGGGTTCAATCCCAATCGGATACACTTCGGTGTGGAAGGTTTTCCCCCACGCCGTATGGGTCTTGCCGCCTTTTGTCATCAGTCGCGTTTTACCTGACACCGAATCCAGGAACGCGAGGCGGTCATTTTCGGTCTGGAAGCCCAATAAATCGTAATCACACAGCCCCTCCAGCAGCGCTTCATGCGGCGGCAGTGCGGTAAAGATCTCCGGCGTCGGGAACGGTATGTGCAGGAAGAAGCCAATCCGGTTGTTTACTCCCCTTTTACGCAGCTCTCGGGCGAAGGGCAGCAGGTGGTAATCGTGGATCCATAAAATATCGTCTTCCTCTATAAGAGGCAGCAGTTTATCCGCCAGCAGCGCGTTGACGCGCGAGTACCCTTCGAAGGATTCACGCTGGAATTTGACCAGGTCAAGACGGTAATGAAACGCAGGCCACAGCACGGCGTTGGAGAATTGCGAGTAATACTCGTCATAGTCTTTCTCTTTCAGCGCAAAGGATGCCCACGTGATATTCCCACGCGTCACTTTGTTAAGCGGTTTCTCTTCTTCACTGATTTCACCACTCCAGCCAAACCACAGCCCGCCAGCAGCTTTTAAGGCACCTAACACCCCTACCGCCAGGCCACCTGCACTGGATTTTTTATCATCAGGCGGTGCAATTCGGTTAGAGACCACGACTAAGCGACCCATAATGGTTTCCCCCTTTGTTTTGCGCTATTTGTTGTTGTTGCTGGTTAGCGATATCAGATATCCACTGCCAGACGGCGTCGACATTTGCCAGACGCCATTCTGCAACAGTGTTACCAGGCCCCACCTTAACGGCGATCCCTCCGGCCTGATTCACCACGCGAAATCCAGCCTCGTCGGTCAGATCATCGCCTAAAAATACCGGTATACGTCCCTTAAATGGCGGTTCCGCCATAAACGCCGCAATAGCAGCACCTTTATTAATCCCCTCAGGTTTTATCTCAACGACACACTTCCCCGGCTGCAGCGCGAGCTGCGGGTGTGCATCGACCACGCTACGGGCAATCGCAAATATCGCTGCTTCATGATGCGGTGCCTGCCGATAGTGCAAGGCGAATGCCATGCCTTTCGCTTCCAGTTCCGTACCCGGGAGTGACGCCAGCGCCGTGGAGAGTTCAGTGTGTAACGCCTGAATTAAGGTATCGGGGAGTGATACAACATGCAGTTGATCATGGATATCGCGGCGCTCCGCTCCGTGTACACCGGCTAGCGGAAAGTGGTAAGGACTGGCGAGCACATCCAGCTCGGCCATTGAGCGCCCTGAAATCAATGCCAATGCGCCCTCGTTCAGTCGAGAGAGCTGCTGCAAATTCTCTAGCACCGTATCCGGTACGACCACGTCGTCAGGATGCGGCTGGATCCCGGCGAGCGTCCCGTCGAGGTCAAAAAAGAAAGCATATTTTCCGGGCAGTACAGGCGGTGCGGTTAACGAGTCAGCCACCCTTTTCCTCCTTACAGTTGATGAGAGGTAAACGCCTTTACCTCTTTCATAGCCATGTAAGTATAGACAGTGTGATGGGGCTCGCCATTTGACAACCGCCCCGCCAGCAAAACTGGCGAGGCGGTTCAGGGGTCAACTATGGTTATAAGTTGAGCAATAAAAAGTCAGCGTCGGGGTTACACGGTACGCTTTGCTTTTTGCTTGTAACGGTCGAATATCACCGCCGCCAGCAGGATCAGACCACGCACCACGTACTGAGAGAACGGCGAAATATTCAGCAGGTTCATGGCGTTCTCTACCGTCCCTAAAATCAGGATACCGGCCACCACATATGAGATTTTTCCGATGCCACCCTTGAGGGAAACACCCCCTAAAACGCAGGCAGAAATGACGATCAGCTCATAACCAATCGAGGTCATTGGCTGGCCGCTGGTCATACGCGAGGCCAGAATAATCCCGGCGGCGGCAGAAACCAGTCCCGAGAGGACAAAGATAATAATCTTGGTGCGCACCACCGGCACACCGGCCAGACGTGCGGCTTCTTCATTGCCCCCGATCGCCAGAGTATTGCGGCCAAACGTGGTCCGGTTGAGCAGGAAGCCGAACAGGATCAGGCAGGCCACGGTGAGCCAGATTGGCGCAGGCAGGCCCAGCCAGTTGGCGTAACCCAGCGTAAAGAAGCGCTCGTCCTCAATCCCGACCGCTTTACCGTCGGAGATGATATAGGCCAGACCTCGCACAATTTGCATCGTCGCAAGCGTGGTGATCAGGGCGTTAATCTTCAGACGAGCAATGACAAAACCGTTCACCAGGCCGCTAAGCACGCCGAGTAACAGACCCGCCAGCACGCCAATCCACAGGCTTTCTGTCATGTTGATCACCACGGCGGTGGTCACGCCCGCACAGGCGATAACAGAGGCCACCGACAGGTCGAAATCACCGGAGGCCAGACAGAACAGCATACCGCAGGCCACCATGCCGGACATGGAAATGGCCAGGCCCAATCCTTTCATATTAATGAAAGTGGCAAAGTTAGGGACGAAGATCGCGCATGCGACGAAAAGTGCGGCAAAGACCACCAGCATGCCGTACTGATCCCAGATACGACCAAAACTAAAAGCCGACTTCGGCGCTCCGGATGTAGTAACAGAGGACATCATTAACTCCTTACTCAGGCGACTGCCTGGCTGACTTTAGGCATGGCGAGGTTCAACGCCTGTTGTTCATTCGCCTGTTCATGAAGTAATTCACCGGCGATTTCGCCTTCACGCATCACCACAATGCGGTCGGCAACGCCAAGCACCTCCGGCAGATCGCTGGAGGCGAAAAGTACCGCCACGCCGCGTTTTGCCAGTTCATAGATCACGTTATAAATCTCGTGTTTTGCGCCCACATCGATACCGCGCGTCGGCTCATCCAGCAAAATGACCTTCATGTCTTCCGACAACCAGCGGCCTAAAATGGCCTTCTGCTGGTTCCCCCCTGACAAATTCATAATCAGCTGTTCCGGGCCGGGCGTTTTAATATTCAGCGAGCGAATATGGTGGTCGGCATTGCTCGACTCCCAGCTGTCGTTTATCAGGCAACCCGCGCGAATAAACTTACGGCGGGCGGAAATATTGATGTTGTCACGCACCGAATGCACCGGAATGATCCCTTCCGCTTTGCGGTCTTCCGGACAGAGCATCATTCCTGCCCTGATTGCGTGGGCGGGTTTCTGGATATCAACCTGCTCACCGTCGATGGAGACCCGCCCTGCGGAAATGCGGGTCCCCCCGAACAAGCCTTTCATTAATTCGCTGCGCCCCGCCCCTACCAGGCCAAACAGCCCGACGATCTCGCCGCTGCGGACGGATAATGAAACCGGTGTTCTCACGCCTGGCGCTTTCACGTTTTCCAGCCGCAGGCGTTCAGGGCCATACTCGCGCGGCTTCCAGTGATAGATATCGCCCAGATCGCGCCCGACCATCGCCTGAACAAGCTGGTCATGGTTAACCTGCTGCATATCGCTAAAGGTGCGCACATAGCGCCCATCTTTAAAGACGGTAATGGCATCGCTCAGGGCAAATATCTCTTCCATGCGGTGCGAGACATACAAAATGGTGCGTCCTTCCTGTCGCAACTCGCGGATCACGCGGAACAGGTTTTCGATTTCACGCTTGGAGAGCGAGCTGGTGGGTTCATCGAAAGCAATAATTTTGGCGTTGCGCGCCAGCGCCTTGGCAATTTCAACCATCTGCCACTGGCCGATGGAGAGATATTTCAGCGGCGTCTGGGGATCAACATCCAGACCAAGATGTTTAAGCTGCAGCCCCGCTTCATAATTAAGTAGCGAACGGTTCACCACGCCGCCTTTGTGCGGAAGCTGGCCTAAATAGATATTTTCCGCCACGGTCATCTCGGGAATAAGGTGCAATTCCTGATAGATAATGGCCACCCCGGCATTAAGCGCCGCCGTGGTATCGGCAAAGGCCATCTCTTCGCCGCGAATAGCCAGCGTGCCGGTTGTTGGCGCGTAGTTGCCGCTGAGGATTTTTAACAGCGTGGATTTCCCCGCTCCGTTTTCCCCCATCAGGGCGTGAACCTGTCCGGAATAGCAGTCAAAGCTGATATCGGTCAGCGCATTAACACCGGGGAACGTTTTCCCGATGCCGCGAAAAGAGAGATAGGGATGAGACTGTTGCATAACGACTCCGTGATTCCTGTAGTCTGTACGTCTGGCCCCTTACGGCGAGTAAGGGGCACAATCACAGCGTATTACTTACCGCCCAGTCCTTTTTTCGCCAGTTCCTCTTTGAAGTTGTCGCGGGTGATCAGCACCACGTCGGTCACTTCGGTAAATTTCGGCGGTTCAGCGCCTTTGGTTACCCAGTTGTAGAGCATTTCGCTGGATTTGTAGCCGTGGACATCCGGGCTTGGCAGCAGAGAACCGTAGAAGCCGGTGGCCTGCGCTTTGGAAAGCTCACTGACGGCGTCAACGCCGTTGATGCCAATCCCGATCACATCGGGCGCTTTAAAGCCCTGGCCTTCTGTCGCACGGACCCCACCCAGCACGGTGTTATCGTTCATACCGACCACCAGCCAGTGCTTCACTTCCGGGTGCTGAACCAGCATGGAGTTCGCGGCGTCAAATGCCCCCGGGATATCGTTGGATTTGGTCGGGACTTTATAGATCTGTTTCTCCGGGAAACCGGCCGCTTTCAGCGCGTCCATTGAGCCCGTCGTGCGACGACGTGCTGTGTCCAGCTCATCAGCGGTAATGGCCATGACGGCGGTCTCTTTCACATCCCAGCCGCGTTTCTGCATTTCTTTATAGAGTTCCTGACCCTGACGTTCGCCGATTTTGGTCGCCGCCATCATGACCAGCGGCACGCTGTCCATCGGTTTGCCTTTGGCATTCACGAACTGATCGTCAACGGCAATGACTTTCATGTCATAACCGCGGGCTTTCGCCGCAATGGCGGACCCCAGTTTCGGATCCGGTGTACAGATAACAAAACCTTTTGCACCGCTGGCCGCCAGGCTGTCGATGGCGTTCAGCGTTTTCTCACCGTCGGGCACGGCGATTTTAATCACTTCAAAACCTAAATCTTTCCCGGCTTTATCTGCGAATTTCCACTCGGTCTGGAACCAGGGTTCTTCGG
The DNA here is from genome assembly GCF_049238365.1 of Enterobacter cloacae complex sp. IR53030. NCBI lineage: Bacteria > Pseudomonadati > Pseudomonadota > Gammaproteobacteria > Enterobacterales > Enterobacteriaceae > Enterobacter > Enterobacter cloacae complex sp. IR53030. The sequence goes on along the minus strand of NZ_JBMKHA010000011.1, from coordinate 23,750 downwards.
GCTGTTTTACCAGAAAACCGAGTTTTAAATTCTCAGCGATAGCGGATTGTGACATAACGGCAGCCAGACCGATGGCCGCCAGCGCTTTAGTAAATTTGTGCATGGTAAACTCCAGCTTTAGCATTCTTTTCTGTAGGGAATATTTGCGTGCTTCTTATTTAATCGGACTTAAAACAAGGCATTAGCGCTTACCTCGTCATAAGCGTTATTGCTGGTGATAGTTTTAGCGGGAAATTAATCATCCATAAGAGAGCCCCATCACACCGCAGAATTACAGTAATTGCGTACATAAATTCAGCGAAAAATGACATAAAAAAGGCAGGATTTGTCAGACAAATAAAAGAGGGGTTAGCAGAATTATCCATAAGATTAGCTAAGAAGTCCCTGATGCCATTAGACCGGTCACGCCGGGGCTAAGGGTTGAAAGGAACATCCTGCTTGCCATCAAAAAAACACACTCGCGCTGAAAATATATTTCCCGGCAAAAATTGATTTAGCGCAATTTTAATGAAACATCATATATGCGAAATGAATTATCTGTATTTATTGCTTTCCCAGATAATTATTCCGGCGCAATACTCCCGAAACACAAACCGTAGCACTAAAAACATACTATCTCTTTATTATCAGTAAGATAGTGAGATTTCATTTCATGGGAATCTATTTGCATATTTGTACTATATTAAATTTTGTAATGTATGGTAAAAACAGCGGGATTAAGACTTTTCTTAAATTAAAGACAACGGTATGCTTATTTATATCGAACACAGGAAGTGAATTTCGGTCAGCTTTGGCACTGTAGAATCTCTTTTTCTGCTCTATTTCTTCGTATTTGCCTGGCGCTCAGGTTAAGGAAGGTGCGAATAAGTCACCAAACGCAAAAAAACGCCTATGTAAGTGATTGAATTTAATTGACTAAAAGTTTCATTTTCGTTGCGGAGGGTACTTATTCGCACCCTCCTTAAGCAACGGACATCACGTCCCACAGTCTATAAGGATATGAGTATGGCTACCCAAACGATGATGCAAAAACTTAACGCGCAGATGAACCTTGAGTTTTACGCCTCAAATCTACACCTTTACCTCAGTGCGTGGTGTTCCGAGAAAAGCCTTACGGGCTCTGCCACGTTCTTTCGTTCACAGGCCCAAAGCAACGTCACCCACATGATGCGCGTCTTTAATTTCCTGAAAGCGGCGGGGGCAAACCCGGTTGTTAAAGCCCTGGAGGGAATCAACGATAATTACTCTTCTCTGGAAGAATTGTTTGAAAAGACGCTGGAAGAGTATGAACAGCGTTGCACGACGCTCAACAAGCTGGCCGATGAAGCCAGAGCGCAGCATGACATGACCACGCTGAAATTCCTGCGCGATATGGATAAAGAGCAGCAGCAGGACGGAATGCTGCTGAAAACCCTTGCGGACGAGATCCATAATGCGCAACAGGCAGGTTTGTGCCCGGAACAAACCGATCGCCACCTGCTCGACATTGTCACAGTGCAGCATCACTGACGCTTTTGACCTGCTCCCGTTCGGAGCAGGTTACCTTCCCTGCGCCAACCTTCTGCTTTTGCTGAGATTTAACAAATCAGATCTCGCTCCCAATGATTAACCACACAACATGTAATGATTTATTTAATTACATAATCATTGACGAGGGAGCAGCATGATCACCATTGAGTTTATTGTCATTCTCCTCTGCCTGCTGACGGGTACACGTTTCGGCGGCATGGGGCTTGGGTTAATCAGCGGGATTGGCCTTTTTATTTTGTGTTTTGTCTTCGGTCTCCAGCCCGGCAAGCCGCCGGTTGACGTGATGTTGACCATTCTCGCCGTGATTGGTTGTGCAGCCACCCTGCAAACTGCCGGCGGGCTCAATGTCATGATGCAATTTGCCGAACGCCTCCTGCGCAAACATCCGCAGCACATCACGCTTCTCGCCCCGTTTACCACCTGGATGCTGACCTTTCTCTGCGGTACCGGCCATGTGGTCTACACCATGTTCCCCATCATTGCGGATATCGCCCTGAAAAAAGGGATCCGACCCGAGCGCCCAATGGCCGTGGCATCGGTAGCATCGCAGATGGCAATCACGGCATCACCGGTTTCCGTCGCCGTCGTGTCGCTGGTCTCCATCCTGGCCGCCCAGCATGGAATCGGTCACGCGTGGGGGATCCTGGAAATACTCGCCGTGTCGGTTCCCGCTTCACTTTTTGGTGTCGCCATTGCTGCCCTGTGGAGTTTACGCCGCGGGAAAGATTTGTCTGACGACAGGGAGTTTCAGGAAAAACTAAAAGATCCAAAGCAGCGTGAGTTTATCTATGGCGGTACGGAGACGTTAATGAATCAACGTTTTCCGAAGCAGGCTTACTGGTCGACCTGGATTTTTCTTTGCCGGTATTGCCGTGGTTGTCCTGCTCGGGGCCTTCCCCGAACTGCGCCCCGCCTTCGAGCTGAAAGGCAAAATGACGGCGCTGTCGATGAACCTGGTCATTCAGATGATGATGCTCATTGCCGGTGCCGTGATGCTGATGGCCTGCAAGGTCAATGCCTCAGCCATTTCTAACGGCGCGGTATTTAAGGCCGGTATGGTGGCGATTTTCTCGGTGTTCGGGGTGGCGTGGATGAGCGATACCTTTTTCCAGGCGCATCTCGACGAGTTAAAACTGGCGCTGGAAGGCGTGGTGAAAAGCCATCCGTGGACATATGCCATCGTGCTTTTCCTGGTGTCGAAACTGGTGAACAGCCAGGCGGCTGCCCTGACGGCCGTGGCGCCAATGGGGCTGATGCTGGGGATCGATCCAAAAATGCTGATCGCCTTTTTCCCGGCGTCATACGGCTATTTTGTTCTGCCGACCTATCCCAGTGATTTAGCCTGCATCGGCTTCGATCGCTCAGGAACCACCCGCATCGGCAAATTCATCATTAACCACAGCTTCATTCTGCCCGGGTTAATCGGTGTGAGCTGCGCGTGTGCGGCGAGCTACCTGCTGGTACAGACTTTCTTTTAAAGGCATCAACGGGCGACTTACGCGGTCGCCCGTTTGCAGATATTAATGCGACTCGCCCTGCGGGGTGAAGCGCAGCTCAATCAGCGCGATGGCTTTCTGGATCGCACGAAGCGTCACCGGGTCAGCGGCGGCAGGATGGCTGGTGAAATCAATGTTTCTCAGCTGCGTGGACATCTTCTCGCGGACTTCAACCGGGGCAATAACATCCAGAACATCAAGGATTTGCTTAATAACCAGCTGACAGGCAACAACGTCAGAGACCAGTTCCTGATCGGCGCTCAGGTTTTGTGACATGGGGCTTCTCCTTATTTAAAGGCCGCCATAGTATCAAAACGCAGCCCCTGACATCTCCCCTTCGTCACCAGCAGGGACAAAAAAACCCGCCGAAGCAGGTTTTTTTTATCAGAACATGGCGCCCGGCGGCACGTCTTTAAAGGTGCGGCAGTAATTGGCCCACATACTTTTGAGAATTTTGCGCAGTTTCATTGTGATGCTCCATTAACTTGTCATACAGCTTTATCGTCAATGCGCCTATAATATGACCACCATCACAAAAATCAATGTTTTTGTGATGTGCGTCACAATTAAATTTACTGCAACACCTGTTAGCCAGCAAAACCGCGAACAAAATCAAAGAGAGAAGGCAGATCGTCCGGCTATTCCTGGCATTGGGCTACGTCTCTGCGGGTACGATAACGTATCTCCATCCACTCAGAGCGAACCATGAAAAGAGTCATCGTAGCCGGTACGATCCTGCTGCTCGCGGGATGCAGCGTTAACCGTCAGGCGGAAATCAGTAGCCTCGACGCACCAAACGGCATTGTCCGCCTCGATTACGGTCAGGCCGTGCTGCAAAATGCCTGGTCTGACGAATATGTAAATAACGGCACCGCAGTGAAAGCCTGCCAGGGTATGGGGTATGCCACCGCGTCTGCCTACGGGCAACCCGTCAAAACCTGTACGCTGATAAGCGGCTCTTTGTGTCTTAACGAAAGCGTGACCATTCAGTATAAATGCATGGGTTATGCCGTTAACCCTAAGTCAAATAATCCCTGGTATTAATCCAAGCTGCCAGCGTTTGCTGGCACTTTATTTAACTAAGAACAAAAACAATTCGCATTAATATAAAACCGACAATGCGTTTTATTCCCATTCGTATTTTGAAGTAATGAATATTTATTTTACGTTTTGCAAATAATTAAATAACAAATTATAGTGTCGCTCATTGTGAACCAGTAATAATAACCCGGAGCGTCACCATGCTGAAAACTGAAATGATCGACAAGCTCAATGCGCAAATGAACCTTGAGCTCTTTTCATCCCTTCTCTACCAGCAGATGAGCGCCTGGTGCAGCTACCACAGCTTTGAAGGTGCGGCCGCGTTTCTGCGTCGCCATGCGCAGGAAGAGATGACCCACATGCAGCGCCTGTTTGATTATCTGACCGGCACCGGCAGCCTGCCGCGCATTGAGACCGTGGCCTCGCCTTTTGCCGAGTATAATTCTCTCGATGAACTGTTCCGCGCCACCTACGAGCACGAACAGCTGATCACGCAGAAAATTAACGAACTGGTTCATGCGGCAATGACCAGCCAGGATTATCCAACCTTTAATTTCCTGCAATGGTACGTGGCAGAACAGCATGAAGAAGAGAAGCTGTTTAAATCCGTGCTGGATAAATTATCCCTGGTGGGTAAATCAGGTGAAGGTCTTTACTTTATTGATAAAGAACTTTCCACTCTCGATACACAGAATTAATTTCAACGCGGTGCGGGTTTCCTGCACCGCGTTAATTTACATACATCCTGCGCAGCTGGTACAGCGCCAGTCATGGGGATTGACGGCCTGATAAAAATAGCGGTAGCTGGCCGTCTCAAGCGGAATACCCACCTCGAAAAACAGGTCTGTCAGCCAGTCAACGTTTTCGATAATCCACTCATCTTCCTGTAAGCCTTGTGCAAAGGTTTCATCTTCAGGATCAATAACCGAATAGATTGCCCAGGTGCCCATATCCTTTTCGCGGCGGGACTCAGGCAGCGTCAGAGGCTGGTTCTGCCAGCTCATTATCCAGTGTCCATGGCACAACAGATTGCCTCCCCGGCTCCATGCCGCTTTAAATGGATTCTCCCCCGCCATAAAAAACCCTCACATTATTTTATTATTTGCACGAGTTGTTTACGTTACGCCTGAAATTTGCGCCGTGACATTGCTCTTATGAAGTAGGCATCGCCCCATTAAGGATCACAGCATGCCTAATCTGTAAATATTTTATTACACACCTTGTAACGGTGATTTGACGAATTACGGCTTTTCCCTTACTCTGCGCCGCAGAAATTGTCGCGATTCACCATCGTTGTAGAGGAAAGCGTGAGAAACAGAACCCTGGGAAGTATTTTTATCGTCGCCGGAACGACGATTGGCGCAGGAATGCTGGCAATGCCCCTGGCTGCTGCAGGTGTGGGATTCGGGATGACGCTGCTGCTTCTTGGCACACTCTGGGCGCTGATGTGTTACACCGCGCTGCTACTGCTTGAGGTTTACCAGCACGTGCCCGCCGACACCGGTCTGGGTTCACTGGCGGCGCGCTACCTGGGACGCTACGGTCAGTGGATAACCGGCTTTAGCATGATGTTCCTGATGTACGCCCTGACTGCCGCGTATATTAGCGGGGCCGGGGAGCTCATCGCCTCCAGCGTCAATGACTGGTTTGGCTCTGACATTACCCCGGCGACGGGGGCAATCTTCTTTGCGCTCATCGGCGGCGGCGTGGTCTGCGTGGGGACCTCGCTGGTCGATCTGTTCAATCGTTTTCTCTTCAGCGCCAAAATTCTGTTTCTGATTGTCATGCTGGTCCTGCTGGCACCGCATGTGCACAAGGTTAATCTGCTGACGTTGCCGCTGGAAAAAGGGCTCGCGCTTTCCGCTATCCCGGTGATTTTCACCTCGTTTGGCTTCCACGGCAGCGTACCGAGTATTGTCAGCTATATGAACGGTGATATTCGCAAGCTGCGCCGCGTGTTTGTTATCGGCAGCGCGATCCCGCTCATCGCCTATATTTTCTGGCAACTGGTGACGCTGGGCAGCATTGACTCTTCAACCTTTATTGGACTCATGGCGCAGCACGCTGGCCTGAATGGTTTTCTGCTGGCACTGCGCGAGGTCGTCACGTCTCCTCACGTGGAGCTGGCGGTCCACCTGTTTGCCGACCTGGCGCTGGCGACCTCGTTCCTGGGCGTGGCGCTCGGCCTGTTTGATTACCTGGCCGACCTGTTCCAGCGTCGCAATACGGTTAGCGGGCGGTTACAGACGGGGGTAATTACTTTCCTGCCGCCGCTCGCGTTTGCGCTGTTTTACCCACGCGGGTTTGTGATGGCGCTGGGTTACGCCGGCGTGGCGCTGTCGATCCTGGCGCTGTTACTCCCTTCCCTGCTGGCATGGAAGAGCCGCCAGCAGCATCCTCAGCAGGGGTACCGCGTGGCAGGAGGAAAACCGCTGCTGGGCATTGTGTTTAGCTGTGGGGTGGTGATTATTCTGGTGCAGGTATTGATTGCCGCCGGCATGTTGCCGGAAGTGGGTTAAATAAAAAAAGGGGCTATCTTTAGCCCCTTTTTTATCAATGCAAACAGCAGCTCTTAAACTTCTTCCCGCTGCCGCAAGGACACGGATCGTTACGCCCGACCTTCGTACCGTTCACAATCGGCTTCTTTGCTTCCGGCTGCTGCGGGTTATCTACCCAGTATTGATATAAACGCAGTGCCGCTGGCTGGATGCGCTCAATGCTGGCGATATAGTCTTCTTCGCTCAGTTCATCCAGCTTCTCGCTGTTCTCTTCCGTACCGTGCAGGGCAATCACCTCGAGATCGGCCTTCAGAGACTCCGGCAAGGCTGACCAGTCCGTCAACGCCACGCCGCGCATATAGCCATAGCACCACTCTTCCACCACGGTGTAGCTCTCACCGTCGACGTCGTTATATCCAAACATCGGCTCAAACTGGTCCGGGTATTCGCTCAGCCGCTCAGCAATGTCGTTCATATGCTTAAAGCAGAGATCGATAAAACGGTTCATTTCACGATCGTTTTTCCAGCGCGGAATGTATTTCTCCCCGCCCCACACGGCCACCAGCCAGGTATCTGGCTCAACGACAACAGGGCCGGAAAGCACTGCGGTAAGCATGCCGTCCAGTTCGGATACATCAATCACGGACGCATCGTCATGGCCGTAAGACATGAGAGTCTCTTCCAGCCATGCCATTTCGCTTTCATTTAATGGACCTTCCGTCATCGCGGACACTCCTGATAAAAAGGAAAAGATCCTAACACAGTTCTTACGCCGTTCCCGGCTGAAGTTTAGGTCTTTATTGCTGCAAAAGTGTGCAAATCGTGACCCTTGCACAACTTATGGGCTTTAATGTTAACGATATGTGATCTCCGCTGTAATTTCTTCTCCTGCCGCAGGGCGGCAGAACGCGGCGCTCTATACTCAAAGATGTCATAACCCCGTCAAGGGGTTAACCATTCTGGCAACGTTTTTGCTTGCTGTTCTTCGCGCGACGCTGCGCATGGAAACCTCGCCGTATCATGCAGGATGCCGTTCGTTTAGTGCATTTTGTTCTTGCCCGTGTTTTGGATTGGCTGCGCCCTGGGCGTTCAGGTTTACGCCGTGGTGCAAAAACCTCTTTGCTAAGGAACATAATAATGTCGCTGAAATTAATCAGAACTCCCCTGTCTCTTGTGTTAGCTGGTTGTCTGGTGACGGCGTTTTCCGCCCGGGCAGATATCGTGATTGGTGTCGCCGGGCCGTTTACGGGACCCAATGCCACCTATGGCGATCAGTACTGGCACGGCGCAACGCAGGCCGCTGAAGATATTAACGCTGCCGGCGGGATTAACGGTGAGAAAATCAAGCTGGTTCAGGGTGACGATGCGTGCGAGCCTAAACAGGCCGTGGCTGTCGCCAACCGCTTAGTCGACCAGGATAAAGTCAACGCCGTTGTCGGCCATTTCTGCTCCTCATCGACCATGCCCGCCTCTGAGGTGTATAGCGATGCGGGGATCATTTCCATTACCCCCGGCTCGACGAACCCGCTGATCACCGAACGCGGTATGAGCGATATGTTCCGCATGTGCGGCCGCGATGACCAGCAGGGCCAGGTTGCCAGCGACTTCATCATTGATAAGCTGAAAGCCAAACGCGTGGCGATCATTCATGATAAAGACACCTATGGGCAGGGGCTGGCAGACGCCACCAAAGCGGCACTGGCGAAACGCGGGGTCAAGGATGTGATGTACGAGGGGTTATCGCGCGGTGAAAAAGACTTTAACGCGCTGGTGACGAAGATTGGCGCGCAAAAACCGGACGTGGTGTTCTTCGGTGGCTGTCACCCGGAAGCCGGTCCGCTGGTTCGCCAGATGCGTGAACAGGGCGTGCAGGCGAAATTCTTCTCCGGCGACTGCATTGTTAATGAAGAGATGGTGACGGCGGCGGGCGGTCCACAGTATACCAACGGCATTTATATGACTTTCGGTAAAGATCCGCGCCTGATCCCGGACGGTAAAGCAGTAATTGAGAAATTCCGCGCCGCTAAATTCGAACCGGAAGGTTACACCCTCTACTCCTATGCTTCCGTGCAGGCCATTGCTGCTGCGTTTAAAGCCACGGGCGGCAAGGACTCCGCCAAAGCCAGCGAGTGGCTGAAAGCGAATACGGTCGACACGGTGATGGGTAAAAAAGCCTGGGACAGCAAGGGCGATCTGAAAGTCTCCGACTACGTGGTTTACCAGTGGGACGACAAAGGAAAATATAAGGAAGTGCAGTAACGGGACGGAATCACGCTCAACGTCGGCGGGCCTGCCTGCCGGCGCGTAATAAACATCAGGCTGCACACCACGTGCAGCCTATAAAACGAGCGCGCTAAGATGAGTACATTCTTCCTGCAGCAGTTAATCAATGGCTTAACGCTGGGCTCCGTCTACGGCCTCATCGCCATCGGCTACACCATGGTGTATGGCATTATCGGGATGATCAATTTCGCCCACGGCGAAGTGTATATGATTTCCGCTTACCTCTGCGCCATTGGCCTGGCGCTACTCTCTTTCTTCGGCCTGCAGTCATTCCCCCTGCTGATACTGGGAACGCTGGTATTCACCATTGTCGTTACGGGGGTGTACGGCTGGACCATCGAGCGTATTGCTTATAAGCCGTTGCGGAACTCTACGCGCCTGGCGCCGCTTATCTCTGCCATCGGGATGTCGCTTATCCTGCAAAACTACGCGCAGCTGAGCCAGGGGCCGCGCCAGCAAGGGGTGCCAACCATGCTCGACGGCGTACTTCGTCTGCATCTGGGCGAAGGTTTTGTGCAAATAACTTATACCAAAGTATTTATCCTGGTCGCCTCGTTTGCCGGCATGCTGGTGCTGACCTGGATAATCAACCATACCCGGCTGGGGCGGATGTGCCGCGCGGTACAGCAGGACCGTAAAATGGCCTCGATTCTGGGGATCAACACCGACCGGATTATCTCCCTGGTCTTTGTCATTGGTGCGGCCATGGCGGGCCTGGCAGGTGTGCTCATCACCATGAATTACGGCACCTTTGATTTCTACGTCGGGTTTGTGATTGGCATTAAGGCGTTTACCGCAGCGGTGCTCGGCGGGATTGGATCCCTGCCGGGCGCGATGCTCGGCGGGTTGATTCTGGGCGTCGCCGAGGCGCAATTTTCCGGCATGGTGAACTCCGATTATAAAGATGTGTTCTCGTTTGGCTTACTGGTCTTGATCCTGATTTTTCGCCCTCAGGGTCTGCTTGGCCGCCCGATTGTCGCCAAAGTGTGAAGGAGAATACGATGACCTCTCACGGCTTTTCGCTTAAGTGCTGTATTCTGGACGCCATTTTTTCTGGCTTGATTGCGTTAATCATTTTTGGCCCGATTGCCGGCGTGGTGCTGGACGGATACAGCTTTAACTTCGCCGGACAGCGACTCGCATGGATAGTCGGCATCGTTATGCTGGGTCGTTTTCTGCTGAGCGCTTTTTTAAGTACCGCCCCAGGCGCACGTTTCCAGGCACGTTTTGAAGCCGACAGCGCAGGTGTTTATGTCCGGCCACCGGAATACAAAAGCCGCATGCGCTGGATTATTCCCCTGGTGATTGCCGTTGCCATTTGCTTCCCGTTTGTCGCCACTAAATATGTGCTGACCGTCGCCATTCTCGGGCTGATCTACGTGCTTCTTGGGCTGGGGCTGAACATCGTCGTGGGTCTGGCGGGTTTGCTGGATCTGGGGTATGTCGCTTTCTATGCGATTGGTGCGTACGGACTGGCGCTGGGGTATCAGTATCTCGGCTTAGGCTTCTGGAGCATGCTGCCGCTGGCGGCCATTATGGCCGCTGCCGCGGGCGCCCTGCTCGGTTTTCCGGTACTGCGCATGCACGGTGACTATCTGGCCATTGTCACCCTCGGGTTCGGGGAGATCATTCGCCTGATCCTGAACAACTGGCTGACGTTCACCGGTGGGCCTAATGGCGTGTCGGCCCCTCCTCCTACCTTTTTCGGCCTTGAGTTTGGACGACGCGCAAAAGAAGGCGGCGTGCCTTTTCACGAGTTTTTCCACCTCACCTATAACCCGAACATGAAGTTTATCTTTATCTATACGGTGCTGTTTCTGGTGGTAATGCTGGTGCTCTATATCAAGCACCGCCTGACGCGGATGCCGATCGGCCGGGCGTGGGAAGCCCTGCGGGAAGACGAAATTGCCTGTCGCTCCATGGGGCTCAATCATGTGCTGGTCAAGCTTTCGGCCTTTACGCTGGGCGCATCGACTGCTGGCATCGCCGGGGTATTCTTCGCCACCTATCAGGGGTTCGTGAACCCGACATCGTTTACCTTCTTTGAATCCGCGCTGATCCTCGCCATTGTGGTACTGGGCGGCATGGGGTCTACGCTTGGCGTGGTGCTGGCTGCCTTTGTGCTGACGGTCACGCCGGAACTGCTGCGCAGTTTTGCCGAGTACCGGGTCCTGCTGTTTGGCATGCTGATGGTGGTGATGATGATCTGGCGTCCACGCGGTTTGATCCGCATTAACCGCAGCGGATTTGCCGTGCGTAAGGGCGTCGCGCCATGAACGAAACGATATTGCGCGTTGAACATCTGATGATGCACTTCGGCGGGATTAAGGCGCTAAACGACGTCAACCTGGACGTGCAGCGCGGTTCCATTACTGCCCTGATTGGGCCAAACGGGGCGGGAAAAACCACCGTATTTAACTGCCTGACAGGCTTCTACAGAGCCTCCGGCGGCAATATTTTATTTACCAGCCGCAATAAGACGACAAACGTCATTCAGGTACTCGGGCAAAAATTTCAGCCGGGTGACTGGATTAACCCCGCGCAGTTCGGGCAGCGTCTGTTCTATAAAATGTTTGGCGGAACCCACCTGGTCAACCGCGCCGGGCTGGCGCGCACCTTCCAGAACATCCGTCTGTTTCGCGAGATGTCGGTCGTGGAAAATCTGCTGGTCGCACAGCATATGCGCGTTAACCGTAATCTGCTCGCCGGGATCGTTAATTCCCCGGCCTACCGTCGGGCGGAAAGCGACGCCCTCGACAGAGCTTTCTACTGGCTGGAAGTGGTCGATCTGGTGGACTGTGCCAATCGCCTGGCGGGAGAGATGTCGTACGGTCAGCAGCGTCGCCTGGAGATCGCCCGGGCAATGTGTACCGGACCGGAGATGATCTGTCTCGACGAACCTGCCGCCGGGCTAAACCCGGTTGAAACGCATAAGCTGAGCAGCATTATTCGTTTTCTGCGGGATCATCATGACATCACGGTATTACTGATTGAGCATGACATGGGGATGGTGATGGAGATTTCGGACGATATTATCGTGCTCGACCACGGTGACGTGATTGCCAGGGGGAAACCTGCGCAGATCCAGCATGATGAAAAGGTCATTGCCGCCTATCTGGGCACGGATGAAAGCGAGGTCACCCTATGAGCGAACCGCTGCTGGCCTTCCGCGAGGTGGATGTATTTTACGGCGTGATTCAGGCGCTGAAACAGGTCTCACTTGAGGTGAATACAGGAGAAACCGTGGCGCTGATTGGCGCAAACGGCGCGGGTAAATCGACATTACTGATGTCCATCTTTGGCCAGCCGCGTATCCGCAACGGACAGATCCTTTATCGCGGCGAAGACATCAGCCATAAATCCACCCACTACGTCGCCTCCGGCGGCATTGCTCAGGCACCTGAAGGCAGACGTATCTTTCCGGATATGACCGTCGAAGAGAACCTGCTGATGGGGACCATCCCGATTGGCAACCAGTTTGCGGCCGAAGATATGCAAACGATGTTCGATCTGTTCCCTCGCCTGAAAGAACGGCGTAAACAGCGCGCGATGACCCTGTCCGGCGGAGAACAGCAAATGCTGGCTATTGCCCGGGCGCTGATGAGCCGTCCGACGCTGCTGTTGCTGGATGAGCCCAGCCTGGGCTTAGCCCCGATTGCGGTGAAACAGATTTTCCAGACGCTGCGCGAGCTGGCCCGCAACGGGATGACGATCTTCCTGGTGGAGCAGAATGCGCACCACGCGCTGAAGCTTTCCGATCGCGGGTATGTGATGGTTAACGGGCAGATCCGCCTGAGCGGCAGCGGCGAGGATCTGCTGGGCAATCAGGAGGTGAGGAAGGCGTATTTGGGTGGGGTGTGACGACACGATGTTCATGCACCATTGAACCAGCTTTATACTGTAACATCGGCAATTCAGCGGCATTTCATGACGTTTATCGCTGCACTTATCCTCCTTTAAGCCACAACAATGCTTTCACTGAAACAGGATAAAAGAATTTACTCGCGTAAATTCTTTTTATAGGCAATAAGCGTCCTTATGCGATAAAGTAATAAGGTGAAATTATCACATTATTTTCGCAGCAAAACTATTAGCTAACAGGTGATTTCATGAAGAAATTTATTAAATGGATTTTTTATATCTTTATTGCTTTGATGATTCTGGGATATATCGTCGGTAAAAACGACAAATCGGAAGCAGGCGCGACTTCGTCTTCTGCACCAGTTGCGGATACGCAGAAGTCAGTACCGCAAAAAGAAGTGTTTACGACCTCCGCAAAACAGCTTTTTAAAGCTTATGAAGAGAATGAAGTCGCAACCGATGAAAACATGAAAGGTAAGCTCATCTCAGTCAACGGGGTTGTTCAGTCCATTGATAAAGATTTTACAGACTCAATTATCATCGGCTTACAAACAGACAATCAGTTCATGCCTGCACGAATGGAGATGGAAAACTCAGAAAAGGCTACTGCCGTAGCATTGAAAAAAGGACAGCAGGTCACTGTGATTTGTAAAAAAATGATCCGAGTAATGGGTGCACCTTCTGGGCGAGATTGTATATTCGCAAAATAACGAATCGGGAGGGTTACCCTCCCATTCCATTCTTCCGAACACCTGCTGTCGCCCACATCATGCCATTCACCAATACCTGACATGCTTATATAATCCCCCTTATTCCACACACCAACTCCGTTGCAGTATCGGGGCAACATAACAATATGTTGACGCAATGATGTAATCGGTAAGCTGTACTTGCGAAAAGTGGGAATAATGGGAGAGTGAAATTAGAAAATAAAAAAACCACCTTTCGGTGGTTTATACGACACTGCTTATTGCTTTGATTATTCTTTGTTTCCCATGGTAGCCGGAGTGGGACTTGAACCCACACAGCGCGAACGCCGAGGGATTTTAAATTCTACGTAGGATCAATGAGTTACATAGCAGTGCATTGCGAAACTTTGCTGACGTTGAATGGTCGTCTTTGCAACCACTGGCAGAAAATGGATAGCCGTAGATTGCGTTGAGCACAGAAACAGCACAGGGTAATCGTCTACCTGGTCCTGTAAAGGAGGTTGTTGCCACACAAGCTAAAGCGCTTGACCTGCCCCCAGTATTCGGTACAACTGTCAGTTAGTAATGGACTGACCCCACCCCGGTAGACGATCCTGCCCTATAGTTTGAGTATAGGGGGAGCATATGGGCACACCACGGTCAATCAACCAATGACTGAGCAAATCAGGCTCAACATTACGGTTGTTAGGACGCGTGTGCCAATCGCCTAGATAACGATAGCCCAATTCCTCAATAAAAAACCTGACTACGCGCTGTTGAGTTGCGCGTTCACGTTGTCCGACAGTTGTCACTGTTCTTATTACCTTTAACTATTTATGCCAATTCAGACTCAAACGCTGCATCATTCGCTTCAGCCTCTGCGCCATCAATTAATGCCAAGACTCGGTCAAGAAAGCGTTGCGCTTCGTATACATCTGTTGCTTGCCGCAGATAATGAGGTATTCGTTCAACAAACTCGGAACGTGATAAAGGCTGATGTTCCAGCAAAGCCTCAAGCATTGCGGGCCGCAACAAACGACGATCAGCATCAACATTAGGAAGCTCAACCTCAATGACATGTGTGGCAAAATACTTAAGTTGCTCCTTAAGCCCCAAATTGGGCATAAGAGAATCAATTGAGTCAGACGCCACTTCAGCGCTTGACTCAATCGTTTCTACATATTCATAGGAAGGTACAACAACGTCTGGAGCCAATGTTTTAAGCTCATGGAGTTTACGGATAATCGGAGATAGAACCTCATCAGGATTACTGAACCAATCAGTGGACCAAATGCGGCTAATTCTCCAACCCAAACGCTCCAGAACCTCTTGACGCAAACGGTCACGATCACGAGCAGATTTAGCTGAGTGATAAGCCGCACCATCACACTCTATGCCCATTAAGTAACGGCCAGGACAACCTGGATCTTTCACAGCTAGATCAATAAAGAATCCTGCAACCCCTACCTGAGGTTCACACTCAAACCCAGCGTGATTGAGTGCTTCCATTACAGCAACCTCAAAGTCACTATCTGGAGCCCTGCCGGTATGCGTTGTGAGGGAATCTAGTTTGCCACTTTCGGCAAACTGTAAAAAACCTTTCAACGAAATAACACCAAGTTTACTGGTTTCACTCGTCAATACATCTTCAGAACGCATTGAACTAAACACATGCATCCGTTTTTTTGATCGAGTGAAAAGCACATTCAAGCGACGCCAGCCAACATCGGAATTGATAGGTCCAAAGCGTTGATAAACCTTTCCACCATGCTCAGAAGGTCCATAGGTAAAGGAAATAAAGATTACATCACGCTCATCCCCTTGAACGTTCTCAAGGTTTTTCACAAAAAGTGGCTCTTCCATGGCATATAAGCCATCGATTGCATCGTTAAATTCAGGGCGATTTCGGCGCAATTCATCGATAGCGCGCTCAATTTGATCGCGTTGCTTGGAACTCATGGCCACTACCCCGAGTGACTCACCCGGCCGGTGTTGCGCATGATGAAGTACGGCCTCAGCAACTGCTTGGGCTTCTTCAATATTGTGTTGATTGGAGAACCGACCTTTTGACACATAGGTAAATTTAATCCCATACTCTGGAGACTCAGCATTTGGGGAAGGGAATATCACCAAATCACTGTTATAAAAATGGCGGTTAGAGTATGCAATCAACTTTTCATGTCGTGAACGATAGTGCCAACGCAAACGTCTCATAGGAAACAGTGGCAAAGCAGCATCCAAAATGCTGTCAGTATCACTTAAAGCCGCGGCATCATCGTCATCTTCTCCGTCGGCACTTCGATCAAAGAAACTGGTTGGTGGTAGCTGTTTCGGGTCACCAACGACCACTAGTTGCTTGCCCCTCGCGATGACACCCAATGCATCCTCTGGCTTCACCTGAGACGCTTCGTCCATCACCACCAGATCAAATTCCATTCGTCCAGGTTCTAGGTAATGAGCTGCTGACATTGGCCCCATCATGAAACAAGGTTTAATTGCAACCAGCGCATTACATGCACGGTTAACCAATTGCCTAATTGGAATATGTCTGGTTTTTTTACCCAACTCATTTTTGATCAAAGCTAGTTCTGTATATTCACTTTTCTTACCACCAGAATTCCCTTCTGGTATATTTCGGCAAGCAATTTTTGCTGCAATCCGCTGACGTTGTAATTCAATCAGTTTTTTGTCGTAATCTTTAAATGACTTCTGCAAAGCATTGCGCTGTGAGCCGGAAACTCTCATCAATTCAGGGTGGATGTGAATAACCTCCCGCGCCAGCTGGTCATGAATTGCTAATGCTAAACCCAATTCAACTTTTTCAATCGGGAGCGAGCCCGCAAGTACAGCACTCCAGATTCGCTGCAATCCATTTTCATGCATCTGCTCGTAACAACGAATAAAGTTAACCCACCCGTTCAACCAACGGGGTTGCTGTATTGCTCTTTCGTTGCGCTCGATTAATGTATTAAGAGAACCATCAGTCGACTTGAGCCACTGACTCCGCTCTAACTTTGTTTCTAGCGCATATAACTCAGCATTTTTAATCTGTTCATTCCATTTCGAAACTATTTCCCCACCATCACGACATAGTAAATCGTAATCACTACCACTAGCCAAATGTCTGATCTGGGTAGCCAAGGATACGCAATTTATCTTATCAACCAGTTGCTCGGCAAAATTCAGCGTGTCGTTAATAGTGTCTAACGTCAGTTGATTATTTTTATACGCACCGCAAGCCAATGGGGTTAATTGTAAAAACGCCCCTAACTGTAACGAGTCATTTTCAAGGGATATCTGAAGATCGTTTATGTTTTGCAAAATCTCGGAGGAATGAGTCATCTGCTCTAATGATATATCTGGATTGATAAACCATCCCTGCAAGGCAATGAGAGTATTCCGCACCTGTCGGTAAGATTGCATCAATACACCTTGCTCACCTAACCAAGATGCATGTTCTTCCAACAAGCTAGAAATACGCGGTAATAACTTAGCCTCGTGCTCGACCTGTTTAACCAAAGTCATTAATCTTGAGCTAATCTGCGATTTCTCGATTAAATGCACACCTTTGATAATCTCACCATCTAGGTTAAATAATCCAGAGCCTATCGGAACTCGCTTTCCAAAACCTATCCCGTAACAAGCTCGGACCTTCTTGTACCAATCACGCAATAACATGAGTTGTTCACAGTCGGTGTCCAACCCTCGGAATGCATTACCAAGTTGATTACCAAAGTCACTTTGTTCAAACCGTTGTAACAGCTCCGAATACTTGAGCAAATCAGCTGAGCAGCGTTTTAACTCAGCAAACTTAGTGTCAGGCTTACGAGATTGCGCCATGAGCAGTGCCTTGGCACTACGCCAATCACTCTTAAACCATGCAAATAATCCCCCTTGCTGGATAACAGCAACGGCATGCGCGAGCATCTCTTGGGAAGGCAACTGGTCCAATTGATACAAAGTAGATAGACCATCTCTTAAAGGACGCAATGTTTCGATTTGACACATTAAGTCGCGCAATACTGCATCGATATCATCATCATCAAAAAGAGGATCTCGAACTCTAATAAGCTCAGTCGGTAAAGCACCCAGAATCGACAACAACTCAGAGCAGAATAGCAATCCAGCTTGCGAATCATCGATATACGAAGCAATACCATCTGGCAAAGCATTTTTGAAATCGTTTAATTGCGCATAAATAGATGATAACTCATCATGAATTGATTGGATGGATTCAAGCCACCTGACCAAATCACGTAAAGTGAAATCCTCTGCTGCACCATATTTTTCCAGCTCTTCACGAGGAAAGTCACACGATTGTCCTTGTTCTAAAAGTCGTAGCTTTTGAGGCTCGATAACCTGGCTCAAGGCCACATAATGACCTTGTAGCAACTCGAACCTATATAAATAGTGACGCACCCGTGCAATGGCATCGGGTGAATCTAGCTCACTAAGTGCTGGGAAATGCTCTGAACCACACAACACTGGAAGATTCGACTGATCTTCTACCAATTGCTCAATATATTGAAGCGTATTAAGGCTTTCGCCTTCTAACGCCCACTTATCTACATATTCTTGATAGCTATGTTGAAAGTCGATAATTGATGTCTGCCAAGTTTGTAGCAAATCGACTATACGAGCGCTGTCAAACAATTGAATTTGTGTGTTATTCACACCGCTCCAAGGGTGCTCATATATTTCTGCATTAGCCCCCACCTGCTCACGAACCTCTTTGTAGATGCGGCTAAACTCTACTATTTGGTCACGCAGCCGTAATTGGGTCACTTTATCCAACTGCTTCCCGGAAAGGTTTTCGATATGAAGTGCTGTTGCATCAATATCTAATTTGTGACGATAACGGGTTGCACCACTCAAAATCTGATGGATCGTTTTGCCTGTTTGCGCCCATTGGTTATTGATCAATGCGGCATATTCATTGAGCTGCTGCTTAAGATCTTCATAACGCAAAATCTGAGCATCAATCTCTTCCATAGTAGGCATGGTCGCCTGACTCACCAAGCGAGCATTAATATCATCCAGCACCTTGCGCTTATGAGTTTTATGACTGTGCAACTCTAAGCAAAATTGACCTAGCCCCGCACGATCCAAGCGACGTTTGACGACCTCCAGTGCAGCCATCTTCTCTGCCACAAACAGGACTTTCTTACCGTTGAGCAGAGCTGCTGCAATCAAGTTGGTGATCGTTTGTGATTTGCCACTACCAGGAGGGCCCTCAATGACTAAGTTTTGACCACGGATAGCATCGATCAACGCACTGTGCTGCGAGCTATCCGCATCATCGATTAGTGGAACCTTGTCATGAATATCAGGGTAACTATCGATGCAGTACTCATGCTGACCGAAGCCACCAGGTAAGCCGGAATTCTCTTGACCACAGCTCTGACTGGTGAAAAAGCGACGAATTACTTCATGAGACAATATATTGCGCTTGTCACAAGGCCAGCGGGCAGGATCGAGGTCAAGATACATCATCATCTTGCCAAAATTGAGCAAGCTAAGTGCACCATAACGTTTCACAGACCATTTAGGTTTGTGCTGCTCTACAACCTTCTTCACCGAAGCAAAATAAGACTCTGGAGTTTCCTCTTCATTGAACAAAGGAAGAGCGAGGCCAAAGTCAGCCTGAAGTTTTTCCTTCAAAGAGAGATTGGGCAAAATATCTTCACCCGTGTAATAAAGTTGAAACTTGTAAAGACCATCCTTCGGATCTAATTTTCCTCGTTCACATCTCACCGGAATTGTAAATAACGGTGCATAACGTGCCTTTTCAGAGGAATCGCTTTCATACCACTCAAGGAACCCTAACGCCAAATACAAGATGTTGGCGCCACTCTCCTCCAAAGCAGTTTGAGCCTTACCATAGATGGCGCGCAAACAAGCTTCCAGTTCATTTGGATAAAGCAGAGCCTGTATCCGATTATCGTCATGAGAGGGATTGGAAGAAGATATACTAATCTCATTCCCAGCCTTTGCTTGTCGTTCAAAATCCTCAAGCCCTTCATAGCCTGCTAAGCAGCACGCCTCCTTCAACGCTGACAAAGCTATACCTTGATTAACGTATTCAGAACGAATCCCTGTTAATTTTCCATTCTGGCCTTGGGCATATTGCAAGATAAACTGATGGGCTTTTTCCAGCAACTCTCTATCTGAATCAGAAACAACCGTTTTATGGCTATCTGGTAAATCAAAATCTGTACGGATTCCTAAGACGTGCGCCCAATCCTTAGCGCTAGGATGAGCTCTTAACTGTATATCTTTACCATCTGGCCCAACTTTGAGATAGCCATGCTCTAACAGCTGCGCTCTAGTTGGATCGGGCACAGGAGCAAATTCCATCGGGATTTCCGAGCAAAGGGTTTCATAAAGCTGTTCTGGTAATTCATCAACAATACGTAGTGAAGACCCTTTTTGAGTGATAGGGAAATTCAAAAGTCGATTTCGAGACGTAAGGTCCAATAACTTCTTACGCATAGCCTCGAGGGAAGTCAGAATAAAATCTGAGCCTCCTTGATTGAGTTCCTCTGCTGTAGAGGTATCTACAGTCGACATAATGTTCTCCATTTCTTAGGGTCCACAAGTAAAACGTTTTATGCTGATGCATCACAAAAAGACCGCAGTAAACTGCTGCAAAGAAGAGGAGATTTTTAGTCTCCCCTTCTTTATCAATCAGATCATACAATCAACTTAACGCCCATTAGTTGATAGCAGCCAAATTTCATAAACAGATTCAATCCGTTATTGCTGAATTTGATTGGATAGTAAGACCTGCAACATATCTTGTTGATGCACAGCTATCTCATCTTCCAGCCAACGACCTTTATCTTTCATCAGCCGAATCATAGCAAGCAATTTAAGACTATCAGTCTGGTTATTGGCAAGGCTTGCTTCAAAGTGCTCCTGCTTCTGTTGCGGCTGGAAGTTACTCAAGCGCGAGTTCTTGCTGTGGCTGATAAGGCAAAGGTTGCCAAACGAATGGAGTGCACTCTGCTCAACCGGTTTATAGCCATCCATCGGATGCTGGGGTGAGAAGTGCTCCACCGAGCTGCGGAAAGTGAACTCAAAGGGGCCAGCAACTTTGTCGCTATTCCGATCTCGTACCCACAGCAGATAGTCGAGGAAGTTGAAGACAAAGTTGTTCTCGATATGACCGAAGCGAAGTTTGGATGTAATCACCTTGTGCCAACTCTCATCCACATTCATGGCGGGCAACAGGGCGTTATCAAGGTAGAGCATCTGGTAATAGGAAGCCCCTTCACCAGGCGCCAAAAAGCGCTGGAAGACAAAGCGGCGAGCCTGACTCTCCAGATAGGACAGATAAGCCCCGGCATCCACCGGTTGATCAGGGTGACAATTGTCGAACAGATATCTCAGTGCACCATTCAGCCAATGTTTGTAAACCAGGGTCGGGGTCGACACATGAAACGCCGACAGCAACATCAGGACCCGCCGGTTAACACCAGAGAAACCATTCTCATTTTCATCCTTGTCAAAGGTATTGATGTAACTGACGCTCTTTTCCGAATACCAGTGCAGCCGCTTCAGACTCCAACTATCCTTGCCATCGGCAAACTCGCGCTTGATGATGAACTGATCAAACAGATACTTGCTCTTTAACAGGCCATAGATAAAACGCTGAACTGCCGCTACTGGATCCGGTTGCCTTATCACTCGCAGCTCAAACTGATCGACCAGTTGTTTATCATCAAGCGGCACCCCCTCCGTATCACCCGGGTCGCGGCTCACGAGTCGCAGCACATGGAGCAAGAAGTTGGAGAAGTTGATGACGCTGTTAAAGCGCTCGGAGCCTGCGCTCTCCTCCTCCACCGTCTGCTCACCATCAAGCTTGTCATCCTGCAAAATGGCCAACAAGGTGCGCCCTTGGCTACCGGCAGCTGCACGGCTTTTATCGGCAGCGTCGGCCGTGTTTGGGGATCCTAGCAGATCAAGCAGATGGGCAAAATCACGGGGCACAAACTGACCCCAGTCGCTCTCACCAAACAGACGGTGGCGCTCTTGCGGGGTAAAGCCGTACTGGATATAGCGCTCCATATTGGCGCAGGCATCCCATACCCGGGTCAGGATATGAATACTTTGGCGACGATGCTCTTCCTCGGGTATCTGGTTCAGCGTCTCCATCAGCCGCGCCTTGATCACTTCATGCTTTTCCAACTGCTCGCCGCGATTGTTCATCGCCTCGAAGAAGTGATTGAGATCGGTATCCTTGGGTACTTCGATACGAGAGATCTGCACATGCTTGAAGAGGTAGTCGCAAAAGGCCGTCAGTTTAGCCTCTACCAAACCAAGATCCGCCATTGCCTTGCCAATCAGCTCAAAACCGTTCACCAAACCTTCATTGAAGGTACTCCCCCGCAAATCGTAGGGGGCAACACCCTGCCATAAGCGCTCGAAGGTATGGCTCGATATCGGGCGACTCTCAAAAGCGAGGTTGATGGTCTGATACCAGCTCATATCCACCGAATCTATCGCGTGATGTTTGAGCCAATTGGCCAGCAGAGAGAGGGTAGTAAAGCGCTGCTGGCCATCGATTACCTCGAAACTGCCATCGTCCCGGGCAAACACCACCAGGGTGCCGATATAGTAGGTTTGCGGCCCCTTACCACTGACCAATTTTTGCTGATAATCCAGCACATCCTGCAGCAGCTGGGTGATCTCTCCCTCACCCCAGGCATAGTTGCGCTGGTACATGGGCACCAGATAGCGGGCGCGATCTTCAAGCAGTGCACGAATGGAAAAGGGGCGAACGCCTGCATCATTCATAATATTTCATCTCCCGAAACAGCCCGACCAGCTCATCTTCGGCACCATTGCGATTGTTCTTGTTCTCTCGACTGCTCATGCTAGGCAAAGGGAAGCCGTGCAGATCTCCCGGCAGACGAGCATCACGAATGGCACGGATCAGATTGTGCTCCAGCACATAGTTATCCATGGTTGCCAACTGCACTACCTGCTGGCGGATGCGGCAGCGATAGGCCCAGATAAAGCACTTCTCGATGGCCAGTGACAGCCCTTGGCTGCCGAACTTGTCGATATAGAAGATCAGGGCGCAGTCGAACATGGCCCGCACATAACGATCCCCGGTGCGGTGGCGACGCTCGTAGCTGCCCAGGGTCGATAGCACCTTGCTGGCCATCGGTGTCAGCGTTTCGCCGAGCAGGGTGGCAGATTGCGCCTTGCCGGAATCAGACTCCTCGGCCACGATGGCGGCCACCCGCGTCTGGTAGTACTCGGCCATCTCGAAAAAGCGCCGACCATTGATGATCATCTGGTCGAGATGAAAGGGAAACGTCATGTACTGGCCGTCAATCTTGCGCTGGTACTGGCTGTTGTACTCATCGACAAAGTGGTGGGCGATGCGCAGCGACTCCACGTAAGGATAATGCCCTACCCGATCTAGGTTGACCCCCTTGAAGAGATCCACCTCCCCCTTGCCAAAGTAGCGGGCCGACTTGCCCTCGGCCCACTGGCGTACCCGATAGAGATAGAGGGCGAACAGATTGGCCAGCTCGTCGCTTGGCAGGCGCTCCCAATGGGCGACCGCCTCGGCCTTGAGATTGGCCTCATGACCGGCAAACTCGCGCAGGTGAAATGCCTTGAGCAGATCGTGAGGAGCCAGATCGCGCCCCCGGGCATTTTGCGAATCGAAGAACTGGAACGCCTCCGAGATATCCTGCAGTACAAAGCAGACCACCTGACAGCGGTTGAGCAGAAAGTCAATTTGCTGCTCGTCAAACTCAGGGCGGGCCACCAGCCGACGCAACTCCAGATAGTTGCGTCTGAGGTTGAACTCCGAATCCCGGCTGGGGAAGCGCTGGCGCTGCATAAACGCATCGATAGGTCCACGCAAGACCTGCAATTGCTCACGCAGATCCTGACGTTGAAACCGGATACTCTTCTCTTTGCCACTGCGATTTTCGTTATCCAGCACCTCGATCAGCGCCTTGACGGTCAACATCAGGGTCAGGGTGCGTTGCTGACCATCGACGATATCAAGCATCTCGCCCTGCTCACTATCGGTGTGCTGATGAAATACCACCGAGCCCAGCCGGTAGGCGCTCTTGTCCTGATGGGTTGCCAAATCGGTAAAGAGATCCGAGATATTCTTGGAGCCCCAGCGGTAAGGTCGCTGATAGCTTGGGATGGCCAGTTGGGGAATGGCCAGCAACTGGCGTACCGACTGCACTTGATTATTAATGCTCTCCATCATGTCTCCTGCGGTATGAAGTGGTCAACAAAAACTGGCCAGCGTCGCCATAGTGCGTTCACCGAATACGTGCGCAACAACCGTCTTCCGGAGCCTGTCATACGCGTAA